>JBDNIL010000098.1:0-5361 GCA_041688355.1 Verrucomicrobiales bacterium
GGCGGTGCGGTCTCGGCGGAAGAGGTGCGCCAGTCGGGGCTGCGCGTTCAGACCTTCGAGGGGGAACTCGAGGCCCTCGAGATCTCGCGGGTCGAGCTCGAGAGCGAGCAGGCCCGTCTCGTCGCGATGCGGGCGGCCTTTCAGGCGAGGGTCGGGAGTGGAGATGTCGAGGTGGCGAGACGCCGGCTCGCCCTTGATCGAACGGAGATCCGCGCTCCCGTGGACGGAGTCGTCCTGCGCCTTTTTGCGGTCCCCGGCCTCAAGAGGATGGTGTTGATGGACGACATGGACTCCTCGACGATCGCGTCGCTCTACCGGCCTGAAACACTCCAGGCCCGCATCGACGTGCCGCTAGGCGAAGCGGCCGGAGTCTCTCCGGGACAGGCGGTGAGGATCCGTTCGGACTTCCTCCCCGACCGGGTCATCCGGGGAACCGTCTCCCATCTTACCGGAGAGGCTGACCTGCAGCGAAACACTCTCCAGGTGAAGGTCTCGCTCGAAGCACCCGACCCTCGTCTGCGTCCCGAGATGCTCTGCCGCGCCGAGTTCCTGCAATCGCCCCGGGGGAGCGAAGCGCAGGCGGGAGAAGCCAACGGACGCGTCTCGATTTATGTCCCTGTCAGGGCTATGCTTGCTCTGCAGGGGAGCGAGGCGCGCGTCTGGGTGATCGATCGCGACGGTGAGAGGGTCGAGTCGCGGGCTCTGACGCTCGGGTCGGAGGAAAGGACCGGGTATCGACTCGTCAGAGCGGGTCTGTTGCCGGGGGATCGGGTCGTCCTCGATCCGGCCGAGGGACTCACTGAGGGAGCCCGGGTCGAGCCGGTCACGGAACCAAGCCACTCAACCGAAGAAACGAAATGAATGACTCCGCCTTTATCCGCTGTCGCGGTCTCACCCGAACCTATCGCAAAGGTCGTATCGAGGTCACTCCGCTGGAGAATCTCGATCTCGATGTCCCGGAGGGTGAGTTTATCGCTCTCATGGGGCCATCCGGTTCGGGGAAAACTACTTTGTTGAATCTGATCTCGGGCATTGACCGGCCCAGCGCCGGTCGGCTCCATATCGGGGACGACGACCTCGCCGCGATGTCACGAGGGCAACTCACGAAGTGGCGCTCGACGACGTGCGGCTATATTTTTCAACTCTATCATCTCGTTCCCATCCTCAGCGCGTTCGAGAATGTCGAATTGCCGCTGCTGCTCCGGAAGGGTCTCTCGCGGGGAGACCGGCGCAGACGAGTCGCGGGCGCCCTCGAGCTCGTCGGTCTCTCGGATCGTGCCGCGCACCGACCGACGGAGCTGTCGGGCGGGCAGGAGCAGCGTGTCGCGATCGCCCGGGCGCTCGTCGCCGATCCTCCTCTGCTCGTGGCGGATGAACCGACCGGGGATCTCGACCGGGAGAATGCGGATCAGATCCTCGCCTTATTGCGGTCTCTCTCGACGGACCACGGCAAGACCATCGTGATGGTCACTCACGATGCGAGAGCGGCAGAGGCGGCCTCCCGGGTCGTCCATCTCGAGAAGGGTCGTCTTGTCGAAGCCCACGAACATGCTCTCAGGTAACTCATGAAACCTATTTTCCACTACGCGACTCTCGCGCTGAAGCAGGTGCTGCGGCACCGCGTGCGCAGCCTCCTCACGATCGCCGGAGTGGCTGCCGGGATGTTCCTCTTCACCGCAGTGACGACCCTGCAGGATTCCCTCGAGGTCATTACGAAAGAGGGCGCGGGCGACTCGACTCTGATCGTCTACCGGCAGAATCGCTTTTGTCCCGCGACCTCGCGTCTGCCCGAGCATTACCTCGCGGGGATACGGCGGATCCCGGGTGTGCTGGAGGCGATCCCGGTGCAGATCGTCGTGAATAATTGCGGAGCGAGTCTCGACGTCATAACCTTCCGCGGGGTTCCACCCGAGCTACTCAGGTCGTTTAATCCGGATCTGGAGATCGTGGCGGGGTCATTCGAGGACTGGATCGGGCGCAGCGACGGAGCGCTCCTCGGTGAACATTTCGCGGCCCGCCGCGGACTCGAGCCGGGTGATCAATTCGAAGCGGTCGGTGTGCGGGTGAAAGTCTCCGGGATCATACGCTCACCTTCGGCCCAGGATCAGAGTGTCGCCTACGTGCCGCTGGCTTTCCTGCAGCAGTCTTCGCGTCTCGGGTTGGGAGTGGTGACGCAGTTCAGTGTGCGGGTCGAGGAGTCAGCTGATCCCGACGTGGTCGCCGCGGCGATCGACGAACTTTTCCGGAACGATGCGGCACCAACCGATACCAAGCCCGAAAAGGCCTTTTTTGCCCAGACTGCGAAGGACCTCATCGAGATGGTCGGGTTCACCCGCTGGCTGGGATACGCGGCGGTGCTTGCCGTCGTCGCGCTTGTGGCGAATGCCCTCCTCCTCGTCGTCCGGGGCAGAGTACAGGAAAATGCGGTGCTCCAGACGATAGGATTTTCCCGAAACTCGATCGCGGTGATGATGTTGTGTGAGGGTGCCGCTCTCGGATTCCTCGGCGGCGTCTGCGGCAGTGGGGCCGCGTGGGCATTTTTTGAAATGAAGCGATTCACTCTCGGTAATGAGGGACTCACCCTCGCGCTCCAGCCCGGTCCGGGAACAATCTTCGGCGGGTTCGCCATCGCGATCCTGCTTGGTCTGATCGCCTCGCTCTGGCCTGCCGTGGTCGCCACGAGACTGCCCATTGTCGCCTCGCTACGCGCTGCTTAAGTCGAAATTTCCCCCTCCAGATGCTCCCTTTCACCTACGCCATTCGCAATCTCTTCCGGGATCCGGGTCGTCTCCTCCAGAAGCTGGGAGGTGCGGCACTCGTCGTGTTTCTCCTCCTCGCGGCGGGCGCTTTTAATCAGGGGATGGACGAACTCCTGCGCGGGAGCGGCTCGCCGCTGAATGTCATTTTCCTCGGAGCCGGATCGGAAGAGAGCGTGGAACGGAGCGAAGTCCGTGCCGATGCTGAATCCCGGATCGCTGCCGGGGTCCGCGGCATCTCGACGCGGGCGGGAGTGGCGGCGGTCTCGGGCGAGGTGCACTACATGGGGCTCTTCGACCTCGCCGGCAAGACAGGGGTGCAGGCGCTCGCGCGGGGAATCAGTCCCGCCGCTTTCGAAGTGCATCGCGAGGTCAGGCTCGTCGAAGGAGAATACCCGCGCTCCGGAGAGATCATGGTGGGGCGGCTCGCTGCGCACAGTCTCGGAGTCGCCGAGGAAGATCTGAGGCCGGGATCGACACTCCGCTTCGAGGGAACGGAGCTCACCGTATCGGGGATCTTCGCCGCGCCGGGAACGGTGATGGAGTCAGAGATTTGGATGGACCGCACCGATCTGATGACTTTCGTCCTGCGGGACACACTCTCTTGTGTCGTCGTGCGCCTGGAGTCGCCCGAGGCGTTTGCCGATGCCGACCTTTTTGCCAAACAACGGCTCGATCTCGAACTGGTTGCGATTCGCGAGGCGGACTATTATGCGAAGCTCTCGGAGTTCTTCGGTCCGATCCGAATGATGACCTGGCTAACCGCAGCTCTGGTCGCGGCCGGTGCCGTCTTTGGCGGGGTCAATGTGCTCTACGCCGCCTTCGCCTCGCGGATCCGGGAACTCGCGACATTGCAGGCTGTCGGCTATTCACGGGCGGCGATTTTAGTTTCACTGGTGCAGGAGAGCCTCGTCGCAACGCTGGCGGGAACGCTCCTGGCCTCGATTCTCGCCGTGGCGATCCTCGAGGGGGTGAGAGTGCCCTTTTCCATGGGTACTTTCCAACTCACGCTCTCGGCTCCGGTGCTCGCCCTCGGACTCGGGGCGGCATTACTCCTGGGGACATTAGGTGCCCTCCCGCCTGCATGGCGATGCCTCATGGCACCGATTCCCGTCGCGTTGCGATCCCGGTGATTTCTTTCAAAACCCCAGCTAATCCAAAACCAACTAAAATAACCATGAAAATTGATACCACAGTGCAACTGTCCCTCCTCGCTGCCGCCTCCCTTTTTGCCGCTTGCGGCGATTCAGGAAAACCATCTGCCGACACGACGCCGGTCTCACCTCCGCTCCCGGCCGTCGCGGCGGTCCTCTCCGAAACCGCTCCCGACGGCGCCATCTCTGTGGTCGAGGCGCGTAAGACCGCAAAACCGGGCGCGGAGGTCACGGTCGAGGGAATCGTGGCGGGAACGATGTCTCCTTTTGCAGAGGGATTCGCCTCGGTCGTTCTCGGTGATCTCGCGATGGAAACCTGCGACAAAGTCCCCGGTGACAGCTGCGCGACACCCTGGGACGCCTGCTGCGCGGATCCGGACACGCTCAAAGGCATGCGCCTGACCCTCCAGGTGTCTGACGCCGAGGGCCGGCCTGTCGCGCAGAGCCTCAAGGGAATCTCCGGCCTGGCGGAAATGGACCACGTCATCGCGGAAGGAACTGTCGCCGCGAACTCGACCCCGGAGAATCTTGTCATCAACGTCTCCCGTCTCCACCGCGCTCCGGCGAAGTGAGGTCGGGTGTCCGTGGTCCCAGTCCGTGGTCCCCAGTCCGTGGTCCCCAGTCCGTGGTCCCCAGTCCGTGGTCCGTGGTCCGTGGTCCGCAGTCAGGCCATTCCCTTTTCTGTCAAAATTTCGTAAAATAGCGAAGTGAGCGGGAGTGAAAAGGTGAGAAGACCGTGGAAACATTAGAAACAGATCCGAAAAACTACGAATGGTTCGTGCAGCTCCTGACGAAGCACGAGCGCTCTATTCGTGCCTACATCCGGGCAGGTTTGCCGTCGGGACAGGACGTCGCCGAGGTCATGCAGGAGGTCTCGCTGATCGCGTGGCGGAAGTTTTCCGATCTGGAGAACCCCGACACCGACTTCGCGCGATGGGCCACGGTGATCGCCCGCTACGAGATCATGAAGTATCGCCGCACCAGGGCACGCGACCGCCTCGTCCTCGGGGAAAACGTGATCGAGCTGATCAATGCGGAAGGGCTGGAGGAGTCGCCCGGTCGGGAGTCGCAGCTTTCGGCTCTCGAAAACTGCCTGAAAAAGCTGCCCGAAGAGAGGCGCGAGCTCGTCCTCGAAGCCCACGTCTCCGGCACCTCGATCATGGAGATGGCCGAACGTATCGGGAAATCGCGCAATGCTCTCTATCAGCTTCTCTGGCGGATCCGGCAGGAGTTGGCCGATTGCGTGGAAAGGGAGGAGGCCCGCTCGACATGACGACATCGGAACATCAGTTACTCGCCGCCTATCTTGACGGAGCGCTCACGGAGTCGGATCTCGAGAGGCTCGAGCGTCTCCTCGCGGAAAGCGCGGAAGCAAGAAAGCGGCTGCGCCTGCTCGCCACGATCGAGGAAGGGCTGACCGACCTTGCACCGGAAGAGGCGGCGGAAGCACC
>JBDNIL010000099.1:0-21418 GCA_041688355.1 Verrucomicrobiales bacterium
AAACGACCGGCACCGACGACAGCAAATCCACCCCCGAGACCCAGTCCCCCACCGCCACCCCGTCGCTGTAACTTGAATTACACAAGGTGCGCCCACCCACCGCCCACCGCCCACCGCCCACCGCCCACCGCCCACCATGTTCTCCAATCTCTCCGGCAACCTCCAGGAAACCTTCAAAAAACTCCGCGGCCTCGGCAAGCTCACCGAGTCGAATATCTCGGACTCCCTCCGCGAAGTCCGCCTCGCCCTCCTCGAGGCCGACGTCGAGTTCTCCGTCGCCAAGGACTTCATCGCCAGGGTCAAAGAGAAAGCCCTCGGCGAGACCGTGCTCCGCAGCATCCAGCCGGGGCAGCAGATCGTCAAAATCTTCAACGACGAGATCGCCGCGCTCCTCGGCGGTGACGCCGCTCCCCTCGATCTCAATCCCCCCTCCCGGCTCCTCATCGTCGGTCTCAACGGCGCGGGCAAGACGACCACCTCGGCGAAGCTCGCCCTCCATCTTCGCAAAGAAGGGCGCCGCCCCCTCCTCGTCGCCTGCGACCTTTACCGCCCCGCCGCGATCGAGCAGCTCGTGACCCTCGGCAAACAGATCGACATCCCCGTTTACCGCCCCGAACCCGGCGAGACCGATGTGCTCAGAGTCGCCAAAGCCGCCCTCAAATGGGCCGAAGACCAGGGCGGTACCGTCACCATCTTCGACACCGCCGGCCGCCAGGAAGTCGACGAAGCCCTCATCGAAGAGCTCAAGCAACTCCACCGCTTCCTCGCCCCGCGCGAGACCCTGCTCGTCGCCGACTCCGCCACCGGCCAGCAGGCCGTCAACGTCGCCAAGACCTTTGACGAGATCATCGGCATCACCGGCATCGTCCTCACCAAGCTCGACGGCGACGCCCGCGGCGGGGCCGCCCTCTCGATGCGCAGCGTCACGGGCCGCCCCATCAAGTTCGTCGGTGTGGGGGAAAAACTCTCCGACTTCGAAGCCTTCGTCCCCGACCGCATGGCCGGACGCATCCTCGGCATGGGCGACATCGTCGGCCTCGTCGAACGCGCCGCCGAGGCCATCGACGAAGACGAAGCTCTCCGCATGGCCGCGCGGATGAAAGGGTCGAACTTCGACTTCAACGACTTCCTCGCCCAGATGCGCATGATGAATCGCATGGGCGGCATGCAGAGCATCCTCGGCATGCTCCCCGGCATCGGCGACAAACTCAAAGGCGTCGACCTCGATGAAAAACGGATGAAACGCACCGAAGCCATCGTCCTCTCGATGACCCCCAAAGAGCGCACCCGGCCCGAGATCATCAAAGCCTCGCGCCGCCGCCGCATCGCCCTCGGCAGCGGCGTCAGCGTCACCCAGGTCAACCAGCTCCTCAAACAATTCGGACAGATGCGCAAGATGATGCGCAGCAAAGGCAAAATGAGCCAGATGATGAAGCAGCTCGGCGGCGGGAAGATGCCGTTTTAGCGGTCCCGGGAGATCCCCGACAAACCGCCCCCCTTTTCTCAAGGGCTCCACGGGTCTAGCTCGCAGAGTCCGCCACCGAGAAAAAGATGATGCCACATCTGGGTCGCGACGACCCCGACAAAACTCACTTCCCACCCCATGTGCGGCGGCAGTGAGGAAGGGTAGCGTCGCAGGCTTTCGCGTATTTTGTGAACTTTGACCGGGTCGAAGCAGCCCGTCTTCTCCAGCGACTCCCGGCTCAGCAGTTGCGTCACGAACGCGGGCTCGGGCTGGAGGAACGATCCCGAATAGCGGGCCCTGAAGATGCTCTTGGGTCGGTTCGCGATCTCGGGCGGAAGAAATCCCGAGGCGAAGCTCCGCAGGATGTCCTTGTCGCGCCGCAGGCTCTTGAGCTTGAACTCGGGACCGAGCCGCGCACAGAACTCGACGAGGTCGAGATCGAGAAAGGGGAATCGCGTTTCCACCGAGTTCGCCATCGCGGGACGGTCACCTTTCTGCGTCATCAGCAGGCCCGGCAGCATCACGTGATAGCCGAGGGCTAGCGAGCGGTTGAGGGGATCCCAGCGCGCCATTCGCTCCAGGTCGAGGACGAGGTCATCGGCCGCCGTCCGCCCCCCGAGACGCCCCTCGAACTCCCGCGTGTAGACCCCGTCACCAGAGAGGCTGCAGGCGGCATAGAGGTTCGACATCGCGTGATAACCTCCCATCTGCCGGTAGCGTTCCTGGTAGCGCTGCCACGGGTGGGTCGACGCCGTCCCGAAGACGAGGCGACGCCAGCCGTCGCCGAATCGGTCAAAGGGCGCGATGAAACGGTTCGCCTTGAACCAGGGATAGCCGGCGAGCGCCTCGTCGGCCCCCTCGCCGCTCAGCGCCACCTTGTAGCCGGCATCGTGCACCGCCGTGGCGAGCTGATAGATGGCCGACGCCGAGGTGTCGATGACGGGGCACTCCGAGGCAATGACGAGATTGCGGTAGCCGTCTGCAATCTCTTTTTCCCCGCAGGTGATCACAGTCGGCTCGCTCCCGATTCGCTTCGCCGCGAGCAGGGCGCGATCGGTCTCGTCGAGCCGGGGATGATCGATCCGTATCGTAAAAGTCGGGATAGGGTGCCCGAGGCGGCGACTCGCGAGTGAGGCGACAGTAGTGGAATCGACTCCGCCCGAGAGGTAGCTGACGACCGGAACGTCGGCGCGCAGCCTCAGCCGCACCGCCTCCTCCAGAATAGACCCGAATTCCTCGACGAGAGCGGCGGGAGAGCCGCGCGCCTCCTCTCCCTGATCCGGAAAATCGAGTCGCCAGTAGGTCTTCTCCGTCACCTCGCCGTGCCGCGCCGCGTCCGGCAGCCGCACTTCGAGAAAGGTACCCGGCAGGACCGCGGAAACCCCCTCGAACATCGTGCGCCGGGTCCCCACGGCAAAGAAGCTGAAGACGTGATCGACCCCGAGCGGATCAAGCGCGGCAGCGACCTCCCCCGAGGCGAGCAGGGCCTTGATCTCGGAGCCAAAATAGAGTTTCCCCCCTCGCTGCGCCCAATAGAGCGGACAGATTCCGACTTGGTCGCGCGCCAGAATGACGACTCCCTGCCTGAAATCCACGAGCGCGAAAGCAAACTGACCCCGCAGATGATTGAAAAGGTCCCGCCCGTATTCCTCCCAGAGATGCACGAGGATCTCGGTGTCGCAGCGGGTCCGGAAGACGTGCCCGAGCCCTTCGAGACGGCGACGCTGTTCGGGGTAGTCAAAGAGTTCCCCGTTGTAGACCACCGCGACCGTGCCGTCCTCGTTGAAGATCGGCTGCTGCCCATCCTCCAGCCCGACGATGCTGAGCCGCCGCGAGGCCAGCCCGAGGCCCGCCCGCATCAGAAATCCCTCCTCATCGGGCCCGCGATGGACAATAGCCTTCGCCATCCGCTCGAGAGCCCCCGGCGAGACCGCTCCCTGATCGGCGAGATTGATGATTCCTGCTATTCCGCACATTCGTCTTCTGAGTTTCTGGACTTTCGGGGCAACAACGAAACTCTCTCCCTGCATCAGAAAAATCGCGCTCGTTTCCCCCGGCGTCACCTTCTTCGTTACGACAAGCAAGCGCTCCCTTCGCGATCTATTTCGCAACAGGGTTACGGATTGCAGTCAAGAGGGTCATCCCGATTCGGATCGAAAGATGGGCGACGGTCGCATGCGGGGTTGGGACAGGAGGGGCTCACACAAAGGCACAAAGATTGGGGACCAGATCCCCGATGACTTTAGTTCTATCCGTTCAGTAATCGGAGGCCCCTTCTTTCGACTAACGTCCGAAGATCGGCAGCCTCACCGGGAAGCGCCACTCCGAATCTGGATTAAAGGTTGAACGTTCATGAGGCTATCGACTCAAGGCGGGTGAGGCTTGCCTACTCTGTCTTGAAGCGGCTGAAGAGGCTGTCACTCCAAGGGCTTCGGCCGCGTGAGCAGACCCGGAACATGCCAATGTTCTCATTGGGCGTCCACGGGGGTGAACTCGGGCGAAGTCCCCCGTGGGAAAAAAACGAAAGTTTTTGTCCAAAAATATCCGCGCCGGACCTTAGGCTTGTCAGAAATGGCAGACACCGGTCCAGATCAGGCGGCGGAGAGCTACCTCCTCCTCCTCAACGAACACGAGAAATCCCTCGCGGCCTACGTCTATGCCCTCGTGAACGACAGGCACGACGCCGAGGACATCATCCAGAGCTGCAAGCTCACGATGTGGAAACAGTTCGACCATTTCGAGCCCGGCACCCACTTCATCGCCTGGGCCCGCCGCATCGCCCTGCACCAGATCCTCAACTACCGTCGCAGCGCCAAGCGCAAACCGCTCTACTCGACCGACCCCGCCTTCCTCGAAGCAGTCGCCGCCGAGATCGATCGGGAGTCCGACCGGTATTCAGCCCGGTCAGAGGCGCTCGAGGAATGTCTCAAACAACTCCCGGAAAATCAGCGACGCCTCGTCCTCCTGCGCTACTACGAGGACCACGACATCACCTCCATCGCGACGGAGACCGATCGCACCGAGGCCGCCGTGTACAAACTCCTCAGCCGCGTCCGCGCCGCGCTCAGCGACTGCGTCACCGCCCGCCTCAACGCGCCCACCACATGAACCACCGCGATAACATCGACCGATCCTTTGAAGGTCAACTCTCTCAGGTGGAGTGGGACGCCCTCCAGCAGGCGGTCATCACCGATCCGGAACTGCGTCGCGAGTACGTGGAAAAACGCTGGATCCACGCCCTCCTCGAGACCGGGAGCGAAGCTCTCCCCTCCCTCTTCGCCGGGACAGCGCCCGCCGTAGCGGCAAAAGCGCCCGCCCGCCCTTTCCTCTGGCTCAGCGCCGCTGCCGCCCTCGTCTTCTTTTGTGCGACACTTTTTCTCATGGCCGACCGCCGCGCGGACAACCACGTCGCCACCCTCATTGAGGCGAAAGATTGCCGCTGGGCGGGATCCGACCTGCCCACCGTCGAGGGTGCCGGACTCGTCCCCGGGACCCTCGCTCTGATGGAGGGCATGGCCACGATCCAGTTCAAGAGCGGAGCCACCGTCACGCTCGAGGCCCCGAGCATTCTCGTGGTCGAGTCCGCGATGAAGTGCCGCCTCGTCGAGGGGTCCGTCGTTGCCGATGTGCCGGAATCGGCGCACGGTTTCACGATTGATACCCCGAAGATGGAAGTGATAGACCTCGGCACCCGATTCGGCGTCACGACGACACCTTTGGGCAACTCGAATGTTTTTGTCTTCGAAGGCGAAGTCAAAGTGCGGCAAGGCGACTCACCCGAGGCCAAACATCTCTTCGCCGGTCACTCCCTCGTCGGAGCGACCGATCCGCAACCCGGCCAGGATCAGGAAGTGAGGCGGTCCGAGCCCATCCCCTCCCCCGGCGACGACTGGACGCCCGTCTCCACCGCGATCGGTCTCGGACGCGATGCCTACGTGCGGCGCGGCGACGACCACGGCCCCACCGGCGGGCATCCGCTCCTGATGGTGAAACACACCGATCTCGCGGCGAACAACGAACGGCGTGCGCTCCTCACCTTCGACCTTTCCGCCTTCACACCGGCACAGATCCGCGACGCGAGGCTGGCCCTGAAAATGGAATCGAGCGGCCTCGGCTTTTCCTCCCTCGTCCCCGACTCGCGCTTCGCCGTCTACGGGATCGTCGAGGAAAATGCGACCGACTGGAGCGAGCAGTCCCTGCTCTGGGAAAACGCCGGCCCCCTTGTCGATGAGGCGCTCTCCGAGACGACCGCCCGCCGCCTCGCCACCTTTGAGATCCGCAAGGGCTCGCCCAACGGCCTCATCGAGACTCGCTCGGAGGCGCTCACCGACTTCCTCCGCTTGCATCGGGGCGAACTCGTCAGCCTCATCATCGTCCGCGAGACCGGCGAAGCCGACAAGCAGGGCCTCGTCCACGCCTTTGCCTCGAAAGAGCATCCCACCTCCCCCGCCCCCACCCTTTGGATTCAAACCGCCCCCGCAGAATGAAGTTTTTTACCCTGACATTACCGCTACTCACCCTCGGTTTCGCCACGGCGGCGGACGACCGCGAAGCGCTGAAATTTTTCGAGAACGAGATCCGCCCTCTCCTCGCGGCGGAGTGCTACGACTGCCACGGACCCGAAAAGGCCAAGGGAGGTCTGCGTCTCGATCACCGCGAGTTCATGATCACCGGCGGTGACACCGGTCCCGCCCTCGTCCCGGGGAAGCCGGCCGAGTCCATCATGATAGGGGCGGTCCATCGCACCGATCCGGACTTTGTCATGCCGCCGAAAAAGGAGCTCGAGCCTGCCCAGGTCGCAGCCCTGGAAAAGTGGATCGCCCTCGGTGCCCCGTGGCCGGCCGAGAGCGTCACCAAAAGCGATACCGATGAGAACGGCTTCACCGAAGAAGACAAAAACTGGTGGGCGATCAAGCCCGTCACCGAACCCGCCATCCCCGCGACCGGCAAAGACTGGGCAAAGAACCCGCTCGATCACTTCATCGCCCGGAAGCTCGAGGAAAATCACCTCAAACCCGCCGCTGCCGCCGACGCCGGAGAACTGGTCCGCCGCATCTTCTTCGACCTCCATGGCCTGCCGCCCGGTCCCGAAGACGTCGTCGCCTTCAGCAAAGCCTTTGCGGAAAATCCTGACAAAGCCACCGCCGCCCTCGTCGACCGTCTCCTCCAGAGCCCCCGCTATGGCGAGCGCTGGGGCCAGCACTGGCTCGACGTGGTGCGCTACGCCGAGAGTGACGGCTACCGTGCCGATGACTACCGCCCCGAGACGTGGATGTATCGAGACTACGTGGTGCGCTCTTTCAACGAAGACAAGCCCTATCACCAGTTTATCCGCGAACAGCTCGCCGCCGACGAGATCGCTGCCGACGATCCCGACACCCTCATCGCCACCGCCTTCTTGCGTCTCGGCATTTACGAATGGAACCAGCGCAACGCGCGGATGCAGTGGGACCTCATCCTCACCGAGATGACCAATGTCACCAGCGAAGCCTTCCTCGGACTCGGGATGGGCTGCGCCCAGTGCCACGATCACAAGTTCGATCCCATCCTGCAAAAGGATTACTTCGCCCTGCAGTCCTTCTTTAATGCGACCTGGTGGCCCGAGGACCAGACCCTCGCCACCCCCGGCGAAAGAGCCGCCTTCGATGCAAAGATGGCGACCTGGGAGGCTGCTACCAAAGAGCTGCGCGACCAACTCGACGGACTCACTGCCGGCATCCTCGAGAGCAAACGGAAGGATGCCGTGGTCCAGTTCCCCGAAGACGTTCAGGCGATCTATTGGAAAAAGCCCGAAGAGCGCACCGCCTACGAAGAGCAGCTCGCCCAGCTCGTCCAGCGGCAGGTCGACTTCGAATACCGCCGCGTCGATTACAAAAAGACCTTCGCAAAAGACGAGAAGAAGCTCGCTCTCTACACCGAGCTGACCGAAAAGCTAAAAGCCTCTGACTCCCTCAAACCCGCCCCGCTCCCGGCCGCCTTCATCACCACCGATGTCGGCCCGAGACCGGCCGAGACCCTCCTGAAACGCCGCGACAAAGACGAGGTCGTCGAGCCCGCCTTTCTCACCCTGCTCGGCCAGCCCGCCCCGAAGATCATCCCTACTGCGAAAACGACCGGACGCCGCACCGCCCTCGCCAACTGGATCGCCAGTGAGGAAAATCCCTTCACCGCCCGTGTCATGGTCAACCGCATCTGGCAGCGCCATTTCGCGGAGGGGCTCGTACCCACGCCGAACGACTTCGGGATGCTCGGCGAAGCCCCCAGCCATCCCGAACTGCTCGACTGGCTCACCAAGCGCTTCCTCGAAGATGACTGGACGATGAAGTCGCTCCACCGCACCATCATGACGAGCGCCACCTACCGCCAGACTGCCCGCCGCGAGCCCACCACCGACGAGGACACCGTCGATCCGGGCAACCGTCTCCTCTGGCGTTTCCCTCCCCACCGGCTCGATGCAGAACAACTCCGCGACGCCACCCTCGCGGCATCGGGCGAGATCGCCCAACGCGAAGGCGGTCCCTCCGTCGATGGCACCGCGCCGAACCGCAGCGTCTATGTGAAAAAGCGCCGCAACACGAGCGACCCCATCATGGGAGAATTCGACGCGCCCTCGGGCTTCGGATCGACCCCGAACCGCATCCCCACGACGACACCGAACCAATCGCTCATGCTCGTGAACGGGGAATGGTCAATCTCGCGCGCCACCTCGTTTGCCAAACGGGTGCTCAAGGGCGAGGCCGACTTCGGACCCGCTCAGGTCCGCGAGGCCTACCGCATCGCCTACGGACGCGAAGCTCTCACCGATGAGGTCGAGGGTGCCCTCGCCTTTGTCGAGTCCCAGGCAAAGCTGACCGGCAGCTCCGCCACGGCGGCACCAGTCGATAAGTTCCCCAATGAGACCGGGCTGCGACCCGCAGGGGTCGTCTTCAAAGACATCAAGGGAATCGAGCTCGGTGAGAATGCCCTCTGGCTGCAGCCCGGGAGCCGCTTTGAAAAACTCGAAGCCACCGCTCTGGAAATCCCTGACGACGAGTTCACGATCGAGGCTGTCGCCAATCTCGACGGCGTCTACAGCGACTCGTCGGTCAACACCCTCGTGAGCCGCTGGAACGGCAATGCCGAAGAGATCGGCTGGTCCGTCGGCGTCACCAGTGCCAAGTCGCGCTTCGACCCGCAGAACTTCATCGTGCAGCTCGTCGGCGACGACTTCCAGAGCAACCGCATCTACGAAGTGGTCGCCTCTGGTCTGCTCGTCCCGCTCAACAAGCCTGTCTACCTCGCCGTCTCCATCTCGGCCAAGCCGTCGCAGGAGGACCCCGCCAAAGGAACGGTGACTTTTTACATGAAAGACCTCTCCGATCCCGCTTCCCCCATGCAGAGCGAGACGGTGCAGCACCAGATCGTGAAAGGTCTCGCCGCAAAGGGCGCCGGTCCCGTCATCGTCGGTGGCCGCGGGCAGAAAGGCCACCACTGGGATGGACAACTCGCCCGCTTCGCGATGAGCAAGGGCGTCCTCGATCGCCTGCAACTGCTCACCTCTCCGCAGCGGTCCGACGCCGAGTCACTGCGTCCCGCCCCGACGCGTATCGTCGACTGGGACTTTGCCGGCAGCAACGGTGAGACACCCGCCCCCGGCACCACCTGGAACCGCGAGGCCTCCGGTGCCTCCACCTCCGAGATACCGCCCGCCCTCCTCGGTGCCGTGACCGACTTCTGCCACGCCCTCCTCAACTCGAACGAATTTCTCTACCTCCATTGAGCCGTTTAGCGATTAGCTCTTTTGCTTTTTAGCTGCTGACTTCTACATTCTAAATTCTCTACAAAATGTCCTTTTGCCACCGCATCGATCAACCCGGGAGCCGTCGTGAATTTCTCAGCCGTGCCGGAGCCGGCTTCGGCGCCGTCGCCCTCTCGGCCCTCACCGGGGAAAACCTGCTCGGCTCGAGTGCCTTCCCGAATCCGGTCGGAGCGAAGATCCCGCATCAGCTCGGGCGGGCCAAAAATGTCATCTGGCTTTTCATGGAGGGGGGGCCGAGCCACCTCGATCTTTTTGATCCCAAGCCGCTCCTCAACAAGCTCGCCGGCCAGAGCCTGCCTGACAGCTTCGAGCGACCCGTCACCGCCATGGGCGAGGTCAACTCTCCCCTGCTCGAGTCAAAGCGGCAGTGGGGACAACACGGCGAGAGCGGTCTCTGGATCTCGGACTGGCTCCCTAACCATTCCAAAATCGCCGACGAACTCTGCGTGATCCGTTCCTGCGTGTCCGATGGGATCAACCACGCCGGCGGCGTCTGTCAGATGAATACCGGCTCGGTCTTCGGCGGTCGTCCCTCGCTCGGCTCGTGGGTTTCCTACGGCATCGGCACAGAGAACAACAGCCTGCCCGGCTTTGTCGTCATCAAAGACTCGAACTCCATGGTCGTGAACGGCGCCCGCACCTGGGGCTCGGGATTCATCCCTGCGGTGCACCAGGGCGTGCTCTTCGAAAACGGCGTCGAGCCAATCAAGAACCTCAACAACCCGCAGGGCGTCAGCATCGAGCGCCAGCAGAAAAAGCTCTCCTTCCTCGAAGATGTCAATCGCCGCCACTACGACACCCGCTCGTCCAACACCGATCTCGAGGCCCGCATCCGCAGCTACGAACTCGCCTTCGCGATGCAGGCCGAGGCCCCCGAGGCGATCGATCTCGCGAGCGAACCCGAACACATCAAAACACTCTACGGACTCGACAACAAAGAGACCGAGGTCTACGGACGCCAGTGTCTCATGGCCCGCCGCCTCATCGAGCGCGGGGTCCGCTTCGTGCAGCTCTACCACGGAGCCGGGAGCAAGTGGGACAGCCACTCCAAGATGGAGGAAAACCACGGCCGTCTCTGCAACAACGTCGATGTCCCCATCGTCGGTCTTATCCTTGATCTGAAGCAACGCGGGCTCCTCGACGACACCCTCATCATCTGGGGCGGCGAATTCGGCCGCACCCCCATGAGCGAAAAAGGCGACGGTCGCGACCACAACCCCACGGGTTTCACCATGTGGATGGCCGGCGGCGGCGTCAAAGGCGGCCAGACCATCGGTGCCACTGACGAACTCGGTCTCTTCGCCGTCGAGGACAAAATGCACGTCCACGACATCCATTCCACCATCATGTCCCTGCTCGGCCTCGACCACACCGAAGTCGTCTACATGCACAAAGGCCGACCCGAACGCGTCGATCTGAATGAAGGGCACGTGAACGAGAAGATTTTTGCCGGGTGAGGACGCTGTAGCGAATCAACGTAAAACCCTGGCGTAGCGGAATATGCCAATTGTCCCGCTGCGTATCCGTCGGCGGCCGTACTCGCGAATTCCTCTACAGATCTCTTCCCTGAAAATCTGTGCCTATCTGCGGAAGCACAGCGCATCTGTGAACATCCGCGTTGAGAGCGGATCACCACCACGCTTTGACGCTCGGCGCCGTTGACTTCATCCGTCACACGAGTCAATCATGTCGAGATGACTCATCGGCACTTCTTCTTCGCCACCGCAGCGATCTTATCTTCACTTCAGCCACTCCGCAGCGAGGTGACGAGAGTGGAGATCGTGGAACGGCGCGACATCAAAGACTCGGATTACGAAGAGATCTCGGGCAGGCTTCATTTTGCGGTGGATCCGAACGCTGCGGGGAATCGCGGGATCGCCGACCTCGCCCTGGCCCCGGTGGGCGCGGACGGGCGGGTCGTCTTTTCGTCGGATTTCCGGCTCCTTCGTCCGGTCGCGGGAGCCCCTGCCGCCGTCGCAGCGTGGATGGAGATTCCGAACCGCGGGTCGCGCAGCGGCATGGGAAAATTCATGATCGCCCACCGCTTCGCCATGCTCGAGGTGGGATGGGAGTTCGATGTGCCGGCCGCTCCTGACAAGCTCCGTATCGAAGTGCCGGTCGCGGTGGCGCAAGACGGCACTGCGATTCGCGGTCTCGTCGAGGCCATCTTCGTCGTCGATGAGACGGAAGACTCGTTCCCCGTGACCGATCTCGCCGCCTACCCGCCGATCGATCCGTCGGGGGCCGGGACCCGCCTCGCCGTGCGGGAAAAAGGTCATCTCCCGGGAGGTCGGGAGATCCCCCGTGATCGGTGGACTCTCGAGAAAAACACCGTCACTCTCAAGGGCGGATTTGAACCGGGCCGTATCTACGAGATCTCGTGGCTCGCGGAGAGCCCTCCCGTCGCGGGGCTCGGTTTTGCCGCGATCCGGGACGCGGCGGCGTGGTTGAGACACGGTGGCGATTCGCTCGCGCCGGTGACGCATCTCTACGCCTTCGGTGCTTCGCAGTGCGGGCGTTTTCTCCGCGACTTCGTCTATCGGGGCTTCAACACGGACACGGCGGACCGCCCCGCTCTCGACGGTATCATGCCCCACATCGCGGGCGCGGGGCGCCTCGACCTCAACCGCCGCTGGTCGACGCCGCGCGAATTGGGCCTCTACCGCGCAGCCTCGTACCCTTTCGCCGACACGGCACAGAAAGATGCCGTGAGCGGTCGCAACGAAGGGATCCTCGAGAATCCCCGGGCAAAGCATCGGCCCCGCATTTTCTACACGAACACCTCGGCCGAGTACTGGGGTGCCGGGCGCGTCGCGGCCCTCGTCCACACCGATCCGGAGGGAAAACGCGACCTCGCGCTGCCGCCTGAGGTGCGCCTCTATGTCTTCGCCGGGACGCAACACGGCCCGTCGGCCTTCCCCCCGACCTCGCCGGGAGTGGGCGCGCCGTTTGCGAATCCGGTGGACTTCCGCCCCGCCCTCCTCGCCCTGCGCCTCGCGATGCATCGCTGGGTCAGCGAAGGCCTCGCTCCCCCGCCGAGCGCTTACCCGAGACTGGGCGACGGCACCCTCGTCCCCGTCGCGGCGGTGGCATTTCCCGACCTGCCGGGAATCCGCTCGCCACGCGGTTTGCAGGGCGGTCCGCGCATGGCGAACCCGATGTATCCCGATGGCGCGGGCGCGGGGTACGCCCTGCCGCTGCTCGTGCCGCAGGTCGATGAGGATGGCAACGAACTCGCGGGGATACGCCTGCCCGAGATCGCGGTGCCACTCGCGACGGCGACGGGCTGGATCTTCCGTCCGGCGGCGATCGGCGCACCCGATGAGTTGCTCCCGGTCCTGCGCGGCTCGTGGATCCCTTTTCCCATGTCAAAAGCCGATCAGAAAAAGAGCGGCGACCCGCGACGCTCGCGCGAGGAGCGCTATGCGGACAAGGCAGACTTCCTCACCCGGACCCGCGCCGCCGCAGAGGCACTTGTGAAGGACGGCTACCTACCGCCTGAGGATATTGACGAAATAGTCGAATCGGCCCTGGAACGCTGGGACTGGGATCCGGCTGCCGCCGACTCGCTCTAACATGCCTTTAAAAAACGTAAAAGCCCCGGTGGGAGAACACCGGGGCTTCCGTTACATTAGTGACCCTTTGGGGAAACCCCGCGAGGTCACCTACTGCGGTTTGGCAGGTGAATGAATCCGCCATTTCGGGCAGTCTGTCAAGGCGGGCTCGACGAGGCCGACAGGAATCTCGCCCCTCCTTGGAGGAAAGGGTCCCGTCCAGCTCCTTTCTCACTCTGCACCGGTGACGTTCTGCAGGGCGGCGAGCCCGCGCAGGATCTTGAGCTTGCCGCGGTTCTTGCGGGTGAGATTTTTGAAGTGGTCTTCGTCGGTCCCGATTTCCTCGTCTTCGCCGAGAAAGAGGACCATGTGGACGCTCGGCTCCTCCACGCCGTCGGCTTTGTAGCGATCTTTCACCAGCTTCGCGATTTGCAGCTCGATCTCTTCGGGAGTGACCGGCGGCATCCCGGGCGTGGAGGCGGGAGCATTGCGCCTCGCCGGGGGAGTCGCGCCGGTGATCTCGCGGACGAGCTGATTGAAATTCACAACGACCTTGGGCGAGAGCTCTTTCTCCCGTCTCGCTGCGTTCTCTTTTTCCAGCCAGGCGCGGGTTTTTGCGACGGCGTCCTGCCAGGCTTTTTGCTCGCGGGGATCGACGCTGGCGGCGGCCGCCGCGCTCGCGGGCTTCGCAGCCATCTCCGGCGTCGGAGCACGCCCCATGCCGCGGTAGCCGCTCACGACACAGAAGATCGCGCCCGCCTGCCACTCCATCGCCTTCTGAATCGCTTTGGAATAATGCGCGAGATCGCCGGCGGCGATGGGATATCCCTCGACC
The DNA here is from genome assembly GCA_041688355.1 of Verrucomicrobiales bacterium. Classification (GTDB taxonomy): domain Bacteria; phylum Verrucomicrobiota; class Verrucomicrobiia; order Verrucomicrobiales; family DEV007; genus Arctic95D-9. The sequence goes on from JBDNIL010000099.1 coordinate 13,653, forward strand.
TCGCTCACCGCATGCGTCGGACCGAAGTCATTGCCGAGGCCGAGGCTTTCATAGCGGCGGTTGAGCGGATCGAGCCACTCGATTGCAAGGCGGATGTTCGAAGGCAGTCCGGGCACGGGCGTGTCACGAAAGGCGACGAGTTGTTTGCCGTGGTAAAGGAGGAGGTTGAACTCAGTGCCGCGATTCAGGGTCGTGAGCATGACCCCGACTTCGGTTTTGACTTTGTCATAGGCCGCCATGCCGCCCTTCTCATCGACGAGCATCTCGGCAGTGGCGTCGATGACAAAGACGATGCGTTTGCCGCTGCCGGAGAGGCCGAAAAAATTCACGTCCGAGGCATCGACCGCTTTGGCGGAAAAGCTCATCCCGTTCCCGAGGGGCGCCACCCCGGGAAGCATTGAGGAAACGATGAGATCGTCACTCGTCTCGACCTCGGGAACACTGAAGGAGGAGGTCCCCACCGAGCTGATGACATCGACCGACTGCGCCGCGGCGGCGGATGGCTTGATCTCGACATTGGGTTTGGTGATGCGCGTCGTGGTGAGGTCGGCCTCGCGTTCATGGATGACAGAGACGACGAGCTGAGGCGGCTTCGGGAGCGGAGTCCGCACGACAACAAGCCCGACAAGGATCGCGACCACGACATGCAGCATGATCGCCATCGAGACGGCCGAAAACCTCTCGGGCGCGGTCGAGGGAGCTTCGATAAAATCGTTCGGCTCCAGGGCGACGAGTTCGAGACCGCCATCGTAGTTTTCCCATTTCGCTTTGACGGCGGCGAGGTCGGGGTGAGGAGCAGGACGTGCCTTCGCGTTTTTCCCCGAGGAAGCCCGGCGGGGTTCGGCAGGGAGATCACTCTCGATCAGAGCGGAGAGCCCACCCTCGAGGCTGGATCGCGGGGGCGTGGATTCGGGTTTGATCCCCGCTTCGGGTTGCGGCACCTCTGCGGGCAACGATTCCTCTGCTGGCACCGGCACCGGCACCGGCGTCGCGACCGCCTCGGGCGGCGGGGCCTCGACTCCCTTAGTCAGGAGCGTGTGGATGCGAATCTGCACCTCGGGCGGAGTCGGCTGATCCGAGGGCGAGGCGCGCACGAGACGCTTCGCAAACGCGTTGTCCCCTTTCCTCACCGCGATCTCGATGAGAGCAAGACGTGCCGCCCAATCACCGGGCGTGAGTTCCAATCGTTCCAGCAGTTCTTCGGTTTCGCTCATGAGGGGGAGCCCGGCGGAGAGCTCACGGCAGGAAGTTAATCGATTTTAATGGACCCTGGCAAGCCCCGCATCACGGAGCAACGTGCGCCCCCCGGAAATCCCGGCCCGACCCCGCCCTGAAGAAGCGAAGATCACACAGATCCCGGCTTCATCCCCCGCGTCCGCTGCTCGCTCATCCACGTGAAGAGCATCACCCAGAGCGAGAGGGCCAGTGAGAACAGCGGGATCTGGAGGAGCGATGGCAGCGAGTAGAGCGCCGCGACGATGGGAATCCAAACGCCCCATGTCGCGAAGAGAGTCGGGAGGACGGCTCGACGATAAAAATCCGCCGTGAAGAATCCGCGCAGGTGACGTCGGGCGAATCCGAGCTGCTTCCAGTCGTAGATCAGCGCGGCCTGCGGGGCGGCGAGCAAGGGACAGTAGAGAAACTGATCGACGAAGACCTTCTTCACGACCGTGCCGAGGTCCGCCGCCGTGCCGAACCACTCGGCCTGGAGTCGGTAAAAGAGATCGACCTGCATCCCGCTCAGTCCCCAGTAACAGGTCGCGAAGAGGAAATTGCCGAGATTGTGTCGGCCCGCCCGCCCTTTCTGAAAGACGACGATGCGCAGCATCTCCGGGATGACCGCCCCGGCGAGGATCGCGGAGACCGCCGAGTAGCCGTAGCCCCAGCGCGCCTTCAGCGAGGCGAGGGCGTCGAAGATCTCGCGCATCGAGGGAGCATAGAAGTAGGCCAGCACCGTCGCGATCATGACCGCCTGCACGACGAGCCCGGGGATCAGGTTCGCCCGCGCCGCCCGCAGCCCGGCATGCCAGGGCGGTTCTGAAGTAATGATTCCGGGGGCGGGCATGGAGGAGAGGGAGACCTAAGCAAATCCGACGGCTCTGTCGTCAGGTTTTTCGCGCGATCACTCCTCCGTAGAACGGGTCTCCAGGCCCGTTCATCGCCGAGCCCACTGATCTTCTGAACGGGCCTGGAGACCCGTTCTACTTTTTTGCCTGCTCTGACGTTTTCCCGGTCGCCCATCCCTTCATCGTGGAAATTTTCCCCTTCGCCCCCGTCCCGGAAATCGCGACAATTGCACTCCTCATGACGATCTTTCGAACCGCCCCACTATTTCTCCTGATCTCCCTTGTCGTACCACCGCTCTCCGCCGCCCCGGTCGTGACGATCACGACCGACCGGCCCGACGCCCTCTATGCTGAAAACGAAACGGTGACTTTCACGATCAAAGCCCAGGACGGCACAACCGCACTCGATGCCTCGACCATCGCATGGACCCTCAGCCTCGACGGCTACGAGACACTCTCATCGGGAAAAGGCGGCCCCGTGACGGGATCGCTTGACCGACCCGGCTTTCTCCTGCTCACCGCGAACTACACGGGCGCTGACGGCAAGGTGATCACCGCTTACGGCGCGGCGGGCATCTCGCCGACCGCGATCCCCCCGAGCATGCCGGCGCCCGATGACTTCGATGACTTCTGGGCGGCGCAGAAAAAAGCGCTCGCCGCCGTGCCGATGACCTTCACCGCAGAGCCCCATCCCCTCGCCGCCGCGAGCGATGCCGGGCTGGAGGCCGCCGACCTCACGATCGCCTGTGAAAAGAACGGACCTCCCGTCTCGGGCTATTTCGCCAAACCAAAAGAGGCCGCTCCGAAGTCCCTCCCCGCCGTCCTCTGGGTCCACGGTGCCGGCGTGCGGAGCGCGAGCCTGCCCACCGCCCTCGGTGGCGCGCGTGACGGATTCCTCTCCATGGACATCAATGCCCACGGCATCCCCAACGGCAAACCCGAAGCGTTTTATAAGGCACTCACCGAGGGCGAGCTGAAAACCTACCGCTTCGACGGCAACACCGACCGGGAGAAAATCTACTTCCGCGGCATGATTGTCAGGCTCGTGCGGGCGATCGACTTCCTCACGAGCCAACCCGAATGGGATGGCAAGACCGTCGCCGTGATCGGCCATAGTCAGGGTGGCCTGCAGGCGCTCGTCGCGGGCGGGCTCGACGAGCGGGTCACCTTCATCGGCTCGGGCGTCCCGGCCGGATGCGACCACACCGGGATGAAAGCCAACCGCATCGCCGGATGGCCGAAGATCGTGACCCGGCTCGCCGACGGCAGCTACGATCCCGCCGCGATCGAGGCGAGCCGCTACATCGATGCCGTGAACTTCGCCGCACGATGCAAGGCCGAAGCCATCGTCAGCGTCGGTTTCATCGACCGCACTTGCCCGCCCACCAGCGTCTACGTGGCCTACAATGTCCTGCCGGGGAAAAAGTCCATCCTCAACTACCCCTCGATGGGCCACGCCTCGACCGACGAGATCAGGCTGAAATTTCGTCAAGCGCTCCTGAAGCATGTCGGCAAATAATCTACCATTCCTTCCCCCATGAAACTATCCGGAAAAATCGCCCTCGTCACCGGAGCCGGTCGCGGCATCGGCAAAGGCTGTGCCCTCGCCCTCGCCGAAGCCGGGGCCGACATCCTTCTCAACGATCGCCCGGGGAGTCCTGACATTCATCCCACTGCCGCAGCGATCCGGGCTCTCGGTCGCCGCTGCTGGGCGCTCGAGTCCGACATCTTCAGCCGAGCCGGCTGTGAATCCCTCGTCGCCGCCGCCCTCGCCGAAGCGGGACACATCGACATCCTCATCAGCAATCCCGCCTTCAGCCGGCGCGACAATTTTTTGACCTTCGATCCCGACCTCTTCGACCGCACTCTCCACGCTTCCCTCTCGAGCGGATTCCACATGAGCCAGCTCGTCGCCCGTCACTTCGTCGAGCGCGGCGGCGGCGGAAAAATAATCTTCATCTCCTCCGTCCACGGCGAGATGCCCCTCCCCCGGGCCGTCGCCTACAACGCCGCCAAGGCCGGCCTCGATCACATGATGCGCACCATCGCCGCAGAGCTCACCGGACACCGCATCAATGTAAACTCCGTCGCTCCCGGCTGGATCGATACCCCCGGCGAGCACGAGGCTTTCTCCGACGAGGTTTTGGCCGATGCGGGAAAAGAAATCCCCTGGGGCCGCCTCGGTCTCCCCGCCGACATCGGCAAAGCGGCCCTCTTCCTCTGCTCGGACGACGCCGACTACATCACTGGCGAGATCCTCACCGTCGATGGCGGCATTCGCCTGCAAGGCTACCTCGATCATCAGCCGCCTTCAAAAGACTGACCAGCCCATGAGCATCACCCTGACATCACGACATTTCAAAGGCGATCGCGACGGTCCGCGACTCCTCGTCACCGGCGGCGTTCATGGCGACGAGTTCGAGCCAATCCTCGCAATCCGGCGGCTCATCCGGCTCTTCAGCGAAGAGAATCCCCTCCTCGGCGGACAGATCACCCTCATCCCCGTCGTGAACGAGGCCGCCTTTGTCCGCGGTCACCGTTGCGCCGCCGAGGACGGGCTCGACCTCGCCCGCACCTGCCCGGGGCGACCCGACGGCTCTCTCACCGAGCAGGTCGCCTTCGCCCTTTCCGAAGAGATCCGCCGCGCCGACGCCTACATCGATCTCCACACCGGCGGGACCGAGCTCTCCGTCGATCCGCTCGCCGGCTATTCCCTCGTCGCCGATCCCGCCATCCTCGAACAGCAGCGCCGCATGGCGCGGGATTTCAATCTTCCCGTGATCTGGGGCACCTCGGCGAATCTCGACGGCCGCTCCATGTCCGTCGCCCGCGACGCCGGCGTCCCCGCGATCTATGCCGAGTATCTTGGCTCCGCCACCGTCAGCGAGGCCGGAGTCGAGGCCTACTTCGAGGGAGTCCTCAACGTCATGGCCGGTCTCGGGATGCTGAGCCGCACTGCGCCGGCGAGTCGCGTCATCCAGATCGTCGAAGACGACCGCCCCGGCTCGGGCCACATGCAGGTGTGCCACCCCGCCCCCATCGACGGCTGTTTTGAAACGAAGTTTTCCCCCGGCGACTCCGTCACCAAAGGCCAGGTCATCGGCCGTGTCCTCGATCTCACCGGCGACATCGCTTCGGCTGTCTCGGCGGACGAGAGCGGTCGCCTCATCGTCCTGCGCACCTTCCCCCGTGTCCGCGCCGGAGACTCCGTCGCCGTGATCCTCCCCGACGCACTTTCCCTCCCCCTCCCTGACTGATGTACTCCTCTCCCGGTATCTGGAAATGGGCCGACCGCCTCGGCAATGCGCCCGACGAGAAATATCGTCTCACCCTCGGCGAGGGCGGCACCCCGCTCGTGCGATCGCGCCGCATCGGCCCGGAGTCGGGACTAACAAACCTTTATTTCAAACTCGAATCGGCGAACCCCACCGGCAGCTACAAGGACCGCTTCGCCGCCTCGGCCGTGTCGCATTTGCTCGCCCGGAAAAAGACGAGCTGTCTCGCCACCTCCAGCGGCAACACCGGAGCCGCCCTCGCCGCCGCCTGCGCCGCCGCCGGTCTTCCCTGCCTGCTCGCCATCGTCGAGCCCGCCCCCGCGGGCAAGCTCAACCAGATGCTCGCCTACGGGGCGACCCTCTACCGCATCCGCGGATTCGGGATCGATCCCGCGATCACCGCCGAGACCTTTGCCCGGCTCCGCACGCTCGGCCAACAGCCCGGACGCGCCCTCGAGGTGAGCGCCTTTGCCGTCAGCCCCGACGGCATGCAGGGAGTCGAGACCCTTGCCTACGAACTCGACGCCGACCTCGACTCGCGCATCGATCATGTCTTTCTCTCCGCCGGCGGAGGCGGACTCTGCCTCGCCGTCGCCCGCGGGTTTGAAAAATGCGCCGCCTCGCCCGCCGTCCACTGCGTCCAACCCGAGGGCAACGACACCATCGCCGGCCCCCTCCGCGAGGGCAGCCCGCACGGCCGCCGCGTTGATCCCTGCACCACCACCATCAGCGGCCTGCAGGTGCCCAATCTCCTCGACGCCAGCGCCGTCATCGCCGCCGCGCGGGCGAGCGGGGGAAACGGCCACCTCGTCCCCGACGCTTACACCTACGAAGTGCAGCGACGCCTCGCCCGTGAAGAGGGCATTTTCTCCGAGCCGGCGGGTGCCATCGCCCTCGCCGGTGCTCTCCGGGCATTTGCGGCCGGCGAGATCGAACGCGACGCCGTCATCGTCTGCCCCATCACCGGGAGCGGATTCAAAGACGCGGCCTCAGTGGAGATGATGGTCGGGTCCGCCGGGGCCCCGCTCGTGGAGTTGGCGGAGTTTGAGGCGGCTCTCTCGTGAATCGTCGGGCAAGCTGTCGAATCTGGCGATTCTTGACGGTGGTGGCCCGACTCGCCCCCTACCTCCCCCTGAACCCCCTCCTTCCTCGGCCCAGGGGTGACAAGGACGATCACAGTTATTTGTCTGTTCCTTAATCTTTTAATCTTAAATCTCCACGACGACCGCGCAGACGGAAAGCTGTCGGAAAGCTTGATGTTTTTGCATTTTTATGCTTAAATGCTCGTTATGAGAACCACTCTCGACCTCCCCGACCCGCTCTTCCGCGAAGTGAAATCTCGCGCCGCCAAAGAAGGCCTGAAGCTCAAGGAGCTGATCGCTCATTACATCGAGACCGGTCTCCGAGGCGCGGTGTCACCGCGGACACTCGCCCGGGGCCATGCGGATCCGCTGCCGGTGGCGATCCCGCAGGAAGTTGGCAAATCGCCCGCCAATGCCAATGGCCTGAGCAACCGGGAGCTGCAAGCGCTGCTCGACGATGAGGATCTTGAAAACTTCCGGCGGTCGCTGCCGCCGAAACCTCGCGACGACGCATGATCGACCTCCCCGACGTCAACGTGTGGCTCGCCCTCGCTGACGGACAGCATCCCCACCACCTCGCCTCTCGAGCCTACTGGGCGACCGAGGCTGCACCCGTGGTGGGATTCACCCGGATCACGATGATGGGTTTTCTGCGCCTCAGCACCCGCCCCGGCGTCCTCAGCCGCCCTCTCACTCCTGTGGAGGCCTGGGCGATCTACCGCGACTACCTCTCAAGAGAAAGCATCCACCTCCTCTCGGAAAGTCAGGGGCTCGACGACGATTTCGAGCGTCTCACCGGAGGCGACGGATTTCTTCATCGACTCTGGACGGATGCCTACCTCGCCGCCCATGCCATGTCAGCGGGCTGTCGCATCGTCTCGTTCGACGGTGACTTCGCCCGCTTCGAGGGCCTTTCGTTTCTTCATCTTCGCTCCGAGACGGCTTGATGACTAAAAGTTATTTGCCTGACCCGAATGGCACGGAATCAAGCCGCCTTGCGGTATTTTCCGCAGTGCTGAATTTCGGTGAATTCGCGCCTTGGTTTCGTCATGTATTGATAGGACTTGGGGCGGGTTTTCACCGCCCTTGGCTCCTGTCTTCCCGGCCGAATCGGGATGATTCGTTCTCGCAGACATTCAACGAAAAGAGAAAGCGCCTCGGCGAGTCTGCGCGGGTTCCGCAGCAGACCGGCGAAATCCTTGAGACTAGTATCGAGATGTATTCCCCGTTTCCAATCGCCCTTGGCGTCGCGGCGCTGGTGCAGTCGCATGATGCTCTCCGCCCCGACTTCCTTGAGTAAGGCGAGCAACTCGTAACTACAGAAGGCCCGGTCGCCTACGGCG
>JBDNIL010000100.1:0-16759 GCA_041688355.1 Verrucomicrobiales bacterium
CGGCTGCGGAAATCGGGGATTCGGCCCGAATTCCCCCTCGTTTTCGTCATTTGTGTTCACACAAACTCCTCAAACTCATGAAAATTCTGACTCGAACCCCAATTCCCTCGCTCAGACGCTCTAAGTCCGACAGACTGCTAGCGCATCCCGACGGAGACGCCCGCTTCTTCGAACTCTTTCAGAAATCCCTCGATCGAGGCGTCGCGGGGGATGCCGAGGTGGAGGGCGCGGAAATAATGCTTCTCGGCCTCTTGCGGGTTGGGATCGTTCTTAGTCGCGTGGAGCACGGCGAGATTAAAATGGGCGTCGCCGTAGTCCGGATCGATCGAGACCGCGCTGGTGAAGGCCTTCTCCGCCCGCTCGACCCAGCCCTTGCGGGTGGAGATGACGCCGACGCAGTTGTGCGCTTTGGCGTTCTGCGGGTCGTAGGTGAGGCCGACCTCGAGTTTCGTAAGCGCTTCGTCAAGTTTGTCCTGGAGGAAGTAAGTGCGGCCGAGGAGGTAGTTCGCCAGCCCCGAGTTTGACTCGATCGCGATGGCTTTCTCGAGGTAGTACTCGGCTTCGGAGTAGTTCTTCATCGAGATCTTGAGCACGCCTAGATTGCAAAGGCAAGGAACGCTGCGGGGCAGATAGCGCAGGTATTCGAGGAATCCGGCCTCGGCCTCGCTGTAACGGCCTTCTTTGAAATCGAGGCGAGCTGCCTTGTCGATCTGGGAAAGTTCCACCCTGAGCTTCTGATTTTCGACGACACCGTCGAGATCGGCTCCTCCGGGCGCGGGCCCGTTGCCGGCCGCGATGAGCGTGGCGGACATTACCGGCGATCCACCATCAGCCGCTTCGGTCCCGGCGGTCTCTGTTTTCCCCGCTACGGCAGCGGGTTCGGTTGCGGCAGCGGAGACCGTCGCGGACGAGGCCTGAATGATCTCGGCAAACTGCGGCGACCTGAAGAGCGCTTTTTCCTCCGTGGTGAGCTGTGAACCGCGGGCCATGTCCTCGACGATGCCCATGAGGGCGTCGGAGCGAGCGCCGACCTTGTCGAGTTGGGAGAGGAGGAGGGCCTTCGCCTGCTTCATCTGCGCCTGGCGGCGGAGCTGTTTCAGGACCATGGAGCGGAGCAATTCGTTCTCCTGACGCTCCACTGGATTCGCATTTGCGAGGGCCTGCTTGTCGGCTTCGCTGAGACCGTCGGAGAGCAGTTCGAGCTTACGCTGGAGATCCTCGATACTCTGCTGGTGGCGCTGATTTTCCGTGAGAAGCTGGTCTCGCTCAAGCTTGATCCGGGTGACTTCGCTCTTGAGCAGGGCGATGTCGTCGTCTTTTTCTTTGGTGAGTTCGGAAAGGCTCATCGCGAGCTGCTCGGCGCGGTCGAGTTGTTCGGTGAGCTTGCGGTTGCGGTCCATCAGCTCTTTGAGCGCTTTGCCGCCGGTGCCTTCGCCGTTCACCACCTCGACGAGGTTGTCGCGCTCGCGCTCGAGCTCGACCATGCGCTCGCGCATCTTTTGCATCTCCGCCTCGGACTGCTCCATCGCGGAGACGAGCTCTTCGTTGCGGTCGGCGGCATCCTGCAGTTGCCTCGTGGCATCGGTGAGCAGTTCCTTGAGCTGGTCGATTTTCTGCTGCGCCTCGACCCCACCGCCGTTCTGCTCGGCACTGATGCGGCGCATCAGTTCTTCGCGGCTCGCTTTGGCGCGGGCGAGTTCCACATTGACGTGCTGGAGGAGATTCTCGCGCTGCTTGACATCGTTCCGCAGTTTCTGGTTTTCCTGATTGAGCCATTCAATGAGGGAATCCTTTTGGGAAAGATCGTTATGGAGGGAGTTCGCGATCGCACCGACGGAGGGGGCGCGGGTCTCGACGCGGGGCATACCGGGGGCCGCGACTTCGTGGGGGAGGACTTGGCTAACGCCTTCGTTCCAGCTCGGCAGGGCGAACTCACCTTCTTCGTCGGTGATCTCCATGGTCCGCCGGGTCGCGCCGCTGCCAGGGAGGGGAGGGGGAGCGATGGACACTCCGGGCGGTTGCCCCTGACTCGCAAAAGGATTGACCGGCTGTGCCTGAGAGGGAGCGTGTGCCGCCTGCGCCTGCGGTGCTCGCATCGCGGTCTTTAGCTCGTCTCGCTTTTCCGCGATGACGTGGCGACGGTCTTTGACGATCTCGGGTTGGAAGTCGGGGAACTGCTGAGCGAGGTGGTCGTAGAGCGGCTTCGCCTCGGCCAGTTTATTGAGAGATTCGAGGTATTTGCCCTGCGTCTCGAGCTCCTGCGCTGCCTGGACGAGCAAAAATCCGCGATACCAGATGTCAGACGGGTCGAGCCCGTCCTGCGCGTGCGCCGCTGAAAAGGGCAACGCAGTGAACAGCAGAAGGGACGCGAGGAAGCTCGCGCACGGTCCCGCTGAACGGCCTTTCGTAAATCTCATGTAACTGTCTAGTGTTTCGTGGGTTTTGCCGTCTGGAGAACCCGGTGAACAATGCAACGAAATCGATACCACGCCAAGCATAAAAATCCCATTCTAAGCACTGGATTTTGATACCATTCTACCATTCTCGACTTCGACCGTTTCCCGAAGGAGTCGATTCCATCGCAACCGAAAGCGGATTGTATCAAAAAAGGGCTTTCGCTGCACTCTTTTTTTGTAGAAATGCGTTCAAAATCGGGATTTTCTCCCTATTTTGTGCACGAATCGTTGCGTTTTGCCCGCCACAGGTAAAAAGCCCGGAAGAGAGCCCAGAGTAACGGAGGCAGTCCCGCACTGAGGAGCAGGGCGAGTCCGGGCTGGTCTTCGCCGGCCTCGCCGATGCGGGCGAAGACGAAGGCCATCGGCACGCTCCCGGCGCAGAGGGCGGGGAAAAAGCGCCGCAGCGGCATGCGCGAGATCCCTGCGAGACAGGCGACGACTTCGGGCAGGACCGGCATCCAGCGGGAGAGGGCGACGAGCCAGCCGCCGAGCTCACCATGGAAGAGGCGCTCCCCTTCGCGCAGGGCTTCCTCCCCGGCGAGACGGCGGGCGGCGCGGCGTCCGAGCCGGTAGCAGAGGCCGTAGGCGAGCAGCCCCGCCGCGATCGATCCGACCGAAGCGATGATCCCGCCAAGGACCCAGCCGTAGATGAGCCCGAGCGCAGACATCACGACAGTGCCGAGGATGGGGAGAAAAAGGTCGATGACGAGCAGGGCGATCCCGACGAGCCAGGCCCAGTCGCCGGCGGCGCGCATTTTCGCGACGGTCCCCTCGAGGGTCATGTCTTCCTCGACTTGACTCCCCCACACGAGAAACGGCACGATGACGAGCAGAGCCAGCGCGCAAAAAAGGAGGAGGAGACGTTTCATTTTGAAGCCGGATCGTGTTTACTACCGAAGCACGATTTCCCCCCGCCCGCCCCATTTTATGAAACCCCGCCCCGAACCGGTCGATCCCTCCCGTCTCCACGAACTGGCCCATGCGGTCATCGCGGCGGCAAAATTCCCCATGCTCGCCACCGTGGACACTGGCGGTCACCCCCGCGTGCGGCCCGTCTCGCCGGTGCGGATCGACGACGATTTCACGATCTACGTAGCCAATCTCGCCTCCTACCACAAGACCGCCGAGATCGCCGCGAATCCTCTTGTCGAGCTAGCCTATCTCGCACCCGATCACGATCAGATCCGGATCTCGGGCCGGGCCGAAGTCGTCACCGAAGGGGAGGTCATCCTCGCGATCTGGGAGGAAAATCCGCTCCTGCGTCAGTATCTCGGCTCGCCCGACAATCCCCAGTTCGTCCTCTACCGCATCGTGCCCGCGCAGGTGCGCTTCATGCGCGAGTGGGCTCTCGAGTATCACGAGGTGCCGCTTCAGTAAACCCGGTTGACTCTGTGGCTCAACCCTGTTGACTGCCGGTGTCATGACAGACGCCAAAAACAATCTTCCGCAGGGAGTCGCCAAAGTCGGGCTCGCCACTGCCATCGCCATCGTCGTGGCGAACATGATAGGCACGGGTGTCTTCGGGAGTCTCGGCTTTCAGGTGCTGGGGATCCCCTCGGGGTTCCCCATCATGCTGCTCTGGCTCATCGGGGGGCTCGTTTCCTTTTGCGGCGCGGTCTGCTACGCGGAACTCGCCTCGATGTATCCGAAGTCGGGCGGGGAGTATCATCTGCTGACAAAAGCATGGAGTCCCTTCATCGGCTTCCTCGCCGGGTGGCTCTCGGTCACGGTGGGATTTGCTGCGCCGGTGGCGGCGAACGCGGCCCTGCTCGGCGGCTACATGGCCGAGATCACGGGAAAAGCGCCCTATTGGTTTTCCATCCCCGTCGTCCTCGTCGTGGCGCTGATCCATCTCGGGAAACTGAGCAACATCGGCCTTTTTCAATCGGGTTTCACCTACGCAAAGGTGGCGCTCATCGTCGTGCTCGGGCTGCTCGGCTTCACGATGGGGACGGCCCAGCCGATCTCTTTTCTACCCCGTCCGGGCGATGCGGATCTGATCCTCTCGGGTGGATTCGCGATCTCGCTGGTCTACGTGCTCTATGCCTACACCGGCTGGAATGCCGCGACCTACATGATGGACGAGGTCAAGTCGCCGGAGAAGACGGTGCCGCTCGCCCTCCTCATCGGGACACTCATCGTAACGGTGCTCTACGTCTTCATCAATGCCTCGTTCCTCTACTCGACGCCCATCGCCGAGATGGCGGGTAAGGCCGAGGTCGGACTGGTCGCGGCGGAGAGCATCCTCGGGCCGAAGGGCGGCATGATCATGGGCATTCTCATCAGCTTCGGGCTCATCTCGACAGTCAGCTCGATGACTTGGGCGGGGCCGCGCGTGACCGCGGCGATAGGCCGCGACTACCGGCATTTCAGCATCCTCGGCCGCACCAACAAAAACGGCGTGCCGGCCCTCGCGGTGATCCTCCAGACGGTGATCGTGATCGTGCTGGTCTACTCGGCGACGTTCAAACAGCTCATCAACTACGTGCAGGCGCTGCTCACGATCTCGTCGCTCATGGTCGTGATCGGGATGTTTTATCTGCGCCTGCGCCGCCCTGAGCTCGCGCGACCGTATAAGGCATGGGGTTTTCCCGTGACGCCGCTGATTTTCGCCGGGGTGAGCCTCTACGTGCTCTGGTTCCAGATTCAGGAAATGCCGCGCGAATTTCTCTTCGGTCTAGGCACGCTCGGACTCGGGGTGGTGATTTATTTCACCCTTGCGCGGGAGCGCTCCGGGGCAGAAACGCCGGAATAGGGCCTTTTTCGCGAAAAAGAGACGCGAAAAAGAGCCTCGGCGGAATTAATCACTTGCAGGGGATAGTTAACTTTCCTTAAATAAAGAGTCGCCGCCGTTCCACCTCGTCCCCAACAGTCTTTTGACTGATCCGTCTCCATCCCGCGAAACTCCTGCCCACGGGCTAAGTGATTCTGTGAATCACTCCTCGAACGACACAGGCATGTCGGGACGGTCCGTTTTCGGGCCGGGCGCGTATGGGCCTGTCCCCGCCCCGGACGGGACATCTCATCACCAGGTCCCGGCTTTTTCCGCAGCGCTTTCCGTCTCGGCGTCGGAGTGGCGCGCGATTCTGGATCAACTTCCCTATGGGCTCATCGTCCTCGGACCGGGGCAGGAGTTGCTCCACGAGAATGCGACCTGCCGCCAGCTCCTCGGATTCGGAGTGGCGGAAAAAGGCGGCGTGGAAGGCTGGCTCGCGGCCGTGTGCCCGGACCTGAATCATCGTGAAAAAGTCATCAACTCGTGGCGCGAACACATATGGAGAAATCAACTGACCCGCACCTTTACACTGAAAACAGCCGCACAGAAGCTGAAGGAGATCGAGTTCCGGTCTTCACTACTTCGGGATGGCGGTATCACGCTTACGATCGAGGACGTCACCGAGACGCGGCGGACCGAAGAGACGCTGCGACACGGCAAGCTGAAATTCCGGGCGCTCTTCTCCCATTCCGAGACCGGCACGGTGCTCGTCGATCGCACCGGTCGGATCATTGATGCGAATCCCGCTTTCCTCTCTCTCGCGGGGATCTCGCTGAAGAATCTGCGCCTCTCCTCCCTCGCCGAGTTGCTCCATCCGAACGAGGCAGCCGAGCTCGCCGGGGCCGAGGATACGCTCTCCCGCCTCGCACCCGATCAGGGCGCCGCGAAGGCCGTGACCCGCGACGTCTGGCTGCGCACGAGCACGACGGAGAAGCGCACCCGGGTGACCTATTGCCCGGTGGGCGATGGCCCCGAGCGGCCCGCGATGGCGATCTACCTTTTCACTCCGCTCGATGCGATCTCGGCGAATGAGAGACTCACCGCCAGGCTCCGCGTCGTCTCGGCCAAGGCGCAGGCGCTCCTTCACGCGGTGCCGGACCTGATCCTCCTGATCGATCCCGACGGCTCGGTCGTGGACTTTGCCCCACCTCCGAGGCCATGGACCGAGCTCGTCCCCGACGATACCTGGAGAGGGCAGCCGACGGCGACAGTGTGGCCGGTCTTCGGGAATCTCTTGAGGCAATGTCAGGATCAGGTCACGACCTGGGGTAAGACTATCCACGCCGACATCCGCGGGCCTGAGGACGACGCTTTCGAGTTCGCGGTGACGCTTTCCCCCTGCGGTGACGGGCAGGTCCTCGCGGTTATCCGCAATCACACCGCGACGCGGACGCTGCGCGAGCGCGACCTCTGGCAGAGCGCGTCTTTTGCCAATTGCCCGCTGCCTATCGTGATGTTGGATACTCGCGGCATCGTCTCCGGGGCAAATATCGCGGCTGCGGATTATCTCGGGCTCGGGGGTGCCGAACTCTGCGGACAGGATTTCGCCGATTTTTATGATGGCGGCGAGGAATCCCTCCGCGAGGCGATCGGCTGCGCCGCGTCGAGCTTGGGGCGCTGGACCTCGCATCGACCGATGCGCTCGGCCAGTGGCGGGGAACTGCACACGACGGCGGACTTTCTCGCCCTCGAGCAGGATGGCAAGCCGCGCGGGTCACTCGTCTTTCTCAAGCGTCGGCTGGAGCTCCCGGAGCCCCCCGTGGCGGACGTGGAGGAGCGCGCTCCTGCCAGCGCTCCCGTTCCTGCAATGATGGCGACAGCGCCTGCCGCGAACGCCTTTGTTTTGAACGAGCGCCGGCAGCACAGCTTCCGCAATCAGTTGCAACTCCTCACGAGCCTCTTCAGCCTCGAGCCCCAGGGCGCGGCGGCACGCGACGCCTTTCTGCGCTGGCAAATCCGCTTGCGCTCGATGGCCCAGGCCTGCCCCTATGATCGGTCGGACAAGGTGTGGGTCTTCCCGCTGTTGCGGAGCCTCGCGGATGAGGTCTGCTCGCTCATCGGACGCGGCCCCGGGCGCAAAGAGGTCATTATCACCGGGAGCGAGGATCTCACCCTTGATGTCCAGACTGCGACGCCTTTCAGCCTGCTCATCGGCGAGCTGATGCGCTTCGTCCTCGCGACGCGCCAGCACGGACCGGGCCCCGAACTTTACATCAATCTTCGACCGCATGCGGGGGGCGGCTTCCAGCTCACGGTGCGTCCCGGGACCTACCGGCAGTTTGTCTTCACTGACCGCGACACCGAGGTGGAGATCCTCGAGCTGCTCACCGAGCAGATTCAGGGAAGGCTTGAAGCGACGGATCAGGAAAATCCGGCGCGGGAATGGGTCCTCATCGTTCCCCCTCTCAATCAATGAGGCTGCCCCGTCTGCCTTCGCCGGTCAAATGCCCGGAGTGGGGGAATTTCATTTGTTAATTATGGGGATTTTACTGTAGCGTGCCTTCACCCGGCGAACCTCGCCACGACGCGAAATCCATGGACGAACTTCCCGCCAACCGCCTGCGACTGATGATCGTCGAGAACGATCGTGTCACCGCTCGCGATCTCGAGGCCACACTGCGCCGTCGCGGTTTTGTCGTCTCGGGGATCGCCTACTCGGCGGCCCAGGCTCTCGATCTGCTCGATGGCGAAAAGCCCGATCTCGTCCTCCTCGACATCCAACTCGACCACGACGAGGACGGCATCACCCTCGCCCAGACCCTGCGCGAGCAACACGGAATCCCCTCGATTTTTATCACCGGCTACTCCGAAGAGGCCATCATCGAGCGCGCCCGCCGCGCTCGGCCCGCCGCCTTTCTGCGCAAGCCGTTCAGTGACTCCGAGCTCGCCGTCTGTCTCGAGTCAGTCGTCGAGCGGCGCATCGCGGGTGAGCGGCTTTCCCTGCGGCTCCCCGGGCTCGAGGCGGTCTCCCAGCAGCTACCGCAGGCGATCATCGGGTCTGACCTCGATGGAAATGTCGTCTATCTAAATCCCTCGGCGGTGGCTCTTACCGGCTGGACCATGGCTGAGGCGGCAAATCGTCCGATGGGAGAAATCATTCCCCTCGAAGAGATTCAGGAGGAGACTCCCGTATCGGATGAGGCCCCTGAAAAAACAACCCGCAGGGTGAATCTTAAAACCCGGTCTGGCGAGCAGCGGCTCGTGGAGGAGCGCTCCGTCCCCATCCGCGCCGCCGATGGGGAGGCCGTCGGCCTCGTCACCGTGCTTGTGGCGGTCGGTTCTACCCCGGGTCACGCCCCCGCGCATCCCCCTGCAGCCGAGGCGCCGGAAGAACCGACCGGTGAGCTGGCCCCTCCCGCTGCTCACTGGCACCCGCCGGCCCGCAGCGAAGCCCTGCGAAAGATCGCCTCACTCGCGACCGATCCGGCTTTCCGGGGTCTCCTTGCAAAAAGGAAGACCGATCCTGCGGCGGCGGCCAAGCCCGAATCGCTCGCGTCTGCGGTCTCGAGTCCTGTCCCCGCTCCGATGCCCCGGGCCTCGCTCCCCCGGGCAGTCGTCTCAGCGGCAGGCAGTGTTGGGGAAGCAGTCCTACCACCCACTGCACTCGCCCAGATCGAGGAAGTGGGGGACCCGCTCCTGAAGATCGACGAGGACGGCATGATCCGTTACGCCAACACCGAGGCGGTTCAGGTTTTTGCCCCGGGGCGGCGGCTCGTCGGCACGGCGTTCCGCCATCAGTTTAATCTCGACGACAGCGAGCGCTACGAAGATCACTTCAACCGCCCGCTCGCTGACGGACGGCGTCATCGCTTCGACTTCCACGACTCCAATCGCGGGATGTGGTTCGAAGTGCGCGCCTACCCGACCCGGGGCGGAGTGCTCGCTCTTTTCACCGACATCACCGCGACCCGACTCGAGGCCGCCGAGCAGGTGCGCCAGCAGCGACTCGAGGGACTGGGCCTGCTCGCCCGCGGATTCGCCCACGATTTTAACAATTACCTCACCACCCTGACCGGTAACATCAGTCTCGCCCGCGAGCGGATCGACAACGATGCCGAGACGCAGGGCATGCTCGAAGAGGCCCAGACGGCCGCGTCTCGCGCCACCGGGCTCGTGCAGCAGCTCATGACCTTCGCCCGCGGGGGCCGTCCCATTCGCGAGCGGACCCGCATCTCGGACCTGATCCGGCGCATCCTCACCGAGCATCGCATCCAGCATCCCGAGATCCGTTACCAGTTCCAGGGCACCGACTCCGAGGTCATCGCCAATGTCGATCCGGCCCAGATCGGACGGCTCATCGAGAACCTCATCGCGAACTCGGCCGCGGCCATGCCCGATGGCGGAGTCCTTATCGTGCGCAGTTCCCGCATCGCGCCCGAGGACGTCCTGAAAGTGCGCACCTCCCACACCCCGGCGGACGAGGATCACCTCCTCATTGAAGTGATCGACACCGGCCACGGCATGAGCGATCAGGATCTCGGCCGGGTTTTCGAACCCTACTTCACCACCAAAAAAGCGAACAACGCGACCGGGATCGGTCTCACCGTCTGTGAATCCATCGCCAAGGCGCACGGGGGCTTCATCCAGTTGCAGTCAAAAGAGGGCAAAGGCACCATCGCGACTTTCTGCGCCCCGATCGGACGCCGCCAGGATGAACTCGAGGGCGCCGAGGGCATGCCCGCCTACCCGAACTTCGACATTCCCAATCTCAGCGTGAAAAGTCAGGTGAAAGACGGCGCGGAACCGCTCCTCGTGGGGACACGCATCCTCATCCTCGAAGACGACGCCCCGATCCGCCGACTCATGGCCGCGACCCTGCGTCGCGCCGGTCACGAGGTCGTCGAGACCAAGGAGGGGCGCGAGACCGTCGCCGTCTACACCGACGCGATGCAGAAGGGCGAGCGATTCCACCTGCTCATCTGTGATCTCACGATCGAGAACGGCGTCGGCGGAGTGGAGACGATGCGCCGTCTCCTCCAGATCGATCCGCAGGTTCTCGCAATCGTCTCGAGTGGCTACTCCGATGCGCCCGCGATGTCGAGCCCGGCCGCCTTCGGGTTCAAAGGCGTGCTGCCCAAGCCCTACGCCCCGACCGAGTTGCGGGCGGCGGTGCACCGCATCCTCACGGCGCACCACATTATTCAGTGAGTCGCTCACTCCCCCGCGAGAGCGAGGCGGGCCGATTCGGTGACGCCGTAGCAGGTTTCCTCCATCGTGAGACCGTCGGTGCGGATCCGCAGATCGCTGGCGGCGACGTAGAAGCCTCGCCTCGCCTCGAGCATCTCGCGTATCGTCGTCCGCGGATCTCCGGTCTTCAGGAGAGGGCGGTTGCGGTTGTTTTTGACCCGTTCGTAGATCGTCTCGGGCGAGGCTTTCAGCCAGATCACGTAGCCGGCCTCTTTGAGGATCTCCCGGTTGCGCTCCAGCGTGACGATGCCGCCGCCGGTGGAAATGACCTGGCCTGACCCCGCCGCGCACTTTCGCAGGACTTCGGTCTCGAGCTCGCGAAAGGCATCTTCACCCGAATCTTCGAAGATCTGCGGAATGGGTTTTCCGGCCTTGCTCACGATGAGCCGGTCGGTGTCGACAAAGCGCCAGCCGAGACTTTTCGCCACGCGCATGCCTACCGAGGTCTTGCCGGTGCCCATGAATCCGATCAAAATGAGATTGCGGGCACGTTTTCCTGTCGTATTCACTAGCCCAAGCATACCTTGGACCGGGCCGATGCCCAACTAGAATCCCCCCCTTTTCCATGCAGACCGAACTGGCCCTAACCGACAACGAGCAGAACACCCGCGAGACGATACGACGTGCCGTGACAATGTTGCAGAGCGGTGAGGTCGTCGCCCTCCCCACCGAGACGGTCTACGGGCTCGGTGCCGATGCGCTCAATGCCGAGGCCGTGGAGAAAATCTTCGCGGCAAAAGACAGACCCCACTTTGACCCGCTCATCGTCCACGTGCCGCACAAGAACACGCTCTGGGAGGTCGCCGAGATCCCCGCCGACATCGCGAAGACGGTCATCCAGCTCGTCGAGACCTTCTGGCCCGGGCCGCTCACGCTCCTCCTTCCGAAAAAGCCCGTCATCCCTGACATTGTCACGGCGGGGCTCCCGACCGTGGCGGTGCGGCAGTGCGAGCACCCCATCTTCCACCGCATAATCAAGAATTTCGGCCGTCCCATCGCCGCGCCGAGCGCGAACATCTTCGGCGGTCTCAGCCCGACCTCGGCCGCGCTCGTGATGGACCAGCTCGAGGGCCGCATCCCCCTCGTCATCGATGGCGGGGCCTGCGCCGAGGGGCTCGAGTCGACCATCGTGAAGATCGTCGCGGCAGATCCCAAACCCATCATCCAGATCCTGCGCCCCGGTCCTGTTACGGCAGAGGACTTGAAAAAATTCGGAAAAGTCGTCTTCCTCGACCGCAACGAAGCCGTCGAAGACTCCGCTCCCGAGGCCCCCGGGATGCTCGCGACCCACTACGCCCCGCGCAAGCCGCTGCGGCTCCTCACGAAGCCCGAGGACTTCGTTCCCGAAGAGGGGAAACGCTATGCCCTCCTCAGCTACCGCGGGCAGGAGAAGGACGGCTACCTGCTGCGCCACGACTGGGTCGAGGTGGCGATTTTGAGCCCCGGATCCGGTCGCGTCGCCGAGGCGGGGATACGACTTTTCCACATGCTGGGTCAACTCGACAAACTCGAGATCGACGAGATCATCGCCGAACCGGTGCCCGATCGCGGCGTCGGCAAAGCGATCATGGACAAGCTGCGCAAGGCTTCGGTGAAGGAGTGAGGGGGCGGGTTGGGGGAAATACTTTCTTGCCTGAGACGGGGAGAGGTCGTAGAAAGTTCGGGGTCTAACCGCTTTGAGAGAATCGGTCGGATTTCCCGTTCTACGATGAAGAAAAAAGAAACCGGCAAACGCGCGGTCGCCGCCAAATCGAGGCCCGATAGGCTTTCTCCGCTCCTCTCTGAGGTGAGAGATCTCATCACATCTGCTCGCCTGAGCGCGGTCTCGGTCGTCAACACACTCCAGGTGATGACCAATTTCCAGATCGGTCGCCGCATCGTCGAGCATGAGCAGAAGGGGGAGAAGCGGGCCGGGTATGGCGATGAGATGGTCAAAGTGCTTTCGATTCGTCTTACGGAAGAATTTGGGAGAGGGTTTTCCGTCACCAATCTTCAGTTGATGCGGAAGTTCTTCATGGAGAACGGGTTCCGAATTCAACAGCAGCCTACTGTTAAATTCGCAAAGCCTGAAATTGGTCAGCGGCCTATCGGCGTATTCCGTGTTTCTGCCACGCATTTTCAGAACCAACCGTTCACCCTTAGCTGGACTCATTACGTTCTCCTTCTCACTATCAAAGATCTCGACGAACGCAAGTTCTACGAGATTGAGGCCACAAAGGAAGGGTGGTCCGTTCCCGAACTCAAGCGACAAAAGGCATCGGCACTCTATGAGCGTCTCGCTCTCAGCCGCGACAAAGAAGGCGTGAAGCGGCTCGCCATCGAAGGCCAAGTCATTACAAAACCGGAAGACCTTCTTAAGGAGCCCTATGTCCTCGAATTCCTCGGCCTTAATGAGAAAGCGGGTTATTCCGAGTCAGATCTGGAGTCCGCCATCATCGATCATCTCGAGCACTTCCTCCTCGAGCTTGGAAAAGGTTTCCTCTTCGAGGCACGGCAGCGCCGCTTCACTTTTGATGAAGACCACTACTTCGTCGATCTTGTCTTCTACAACCGCCTCCTCCGCTGCTACGTCCTGCTCGATCTCAAGCTCGACAAGCTCACTCATCAGGATCTGGGCCAGATGCAGATGTATGTGAACTACTATGATCGCGAGATCAAGCTGCCCGAAGAAAACCCCACCATTGGCATCCTGCTTTGTCAGCGGAAAAAGCAAACCGTCGTGGAGCTCACCCTGCCAAAAGGCGCGAACATTCATGCCCGGGAGTACCAACTGTATCTACCCTCCAAGGAGTTACTGCAGTCCAAACTCATCGAATGGACCCGCGAAGAGGAGGAGCGACGAGCGTGACGACGGCCCGCCAGACGATTCGTTTCGAGCCCTGAACTCCCTCACACCCCGCGCTTCGCCCCATAGAGCCGCAGGTGGAGTCGGTCGGAATAGCGGAAACCATGCTCCTGCGCGAGCGCGGCGACGAATGCCTGATTTGCCTCGAGTTCGCACACCGAGATCGCTTTCGGCATCAGGAAAATGCGGTCGGGAGGTATCGGCACTTCGTCAAGCAGGGCCAGCACTTCGGCGAGGTCGGCCTCGTCGCCGATGACAAATTTGAAGTCGGCTTTTCCCGTCGCGGCGAGCGCGCGCAGCACCTCGGGCTTGTAGCGCAAGTCCAGGGCGACGCCTGAGTTGGCGAGCTTGGGAGAGAGATTGATCTGATCGATGCGGCTGAGAAATTCGGCGCCGGGCAGGAGAGTGCCGTTGCTCTCGATCTCAAAGGTCGCCTGCGGGGCGGCGTCGCAAAGGGCGATCATGAGCGCGCCCCAGGCCTTTTCCTGAACGAGCGGTTCGCCGCCGGTGAAGACGTAGTGACGGCAGGGATAGGCTGCCACCACCGCGACAATCTCGTCCGCGCTGAGGTCGAGGATCTGGTCCTCACGCCGGTACTTGCGGTAGGCGGGATCGGCGTCCTTTTCGTGGGCGTAGTTCGTGCCCTCCCAGTTCCAGGTGTAGTCGGTGTCGCACCACTGACAATGGAGATTGCAGAGCGAGGCGCGGATGAAGACCGAAGGCAGGCCGGTGTTGCGGCCTTCTCCCTGCAGGGTAAAAAAGATCTCCGGACTGCCGTCCGGCATGCGTGCCAGTTTCATGCTGACACGGTAGACCGATCAGCGGCGCCCGACAATGATGCAGGTGCTCTTCGGATTAAAATCTACCCCAACACATGCACAATCTTCCCCGCCAGATCCCCCCGCTTCCCTTCGGGCCACTCTTCGGACTTTGGCCAGCCGAGGTAGAAGAGGCCCAGGCATTTGTCGTGAGGATTGGTGAGACCGAGCCAGGCGCGCATCTCGTCGCTGTAGACGAGGGGCGGGGTCGCCCAGAAGGCCGCCATGCCGAGGGCCGAGGCGGTGAGGTGCATGTTGTGGACGGCGCAGGCGACGGCTTCGATCTCCTCGAGTTCGGGGATCTTCTCGATCTCCTGGCGTTTCATGGCGACGGCGATGACGACGGGGGCCTGGAGAGGAAGGGTTCCGAGCTTATTGAATTTGTCCTGACGGAATTCCGCCTCCGGCGTGATGCTCTGGTATAGGGACTGGCAGTAGTCGGCGAGGCGCTGGCGGCCGTCACCGGTGAAGATGAAAAAGCGCCAGGGTTCGGTCATGCCGTGGGTGGGAGCCCAGTTCGCATTCTCGAGGATGCTCGCGAGGTGCCTCGGCTCGACCGGTTTTTCCATCATGTCTCCGGGCTTGATCGTGCGTCGCCGGCGAATGAGGGCATTCGCGGCGGCTAGTCGCAGGGACATGGCATCGAGAGGCGGGGTCGGGTCGTTGCTCATTTACGGTGGGCGGTGGGCGGTAAAAGCGGATCAGTGTTTTTCCTTTTCACAGGTCTCGTCCATGGGGACGGGACTGCCGACTTCATCGATGGGATGGGTGTAGAGGTAACGCCAGACGTCTTCGTGGAGGTAGGTGCCGTCGGCTTTTTTCGCGGACGCTTTCCCGGGGGTGACGGAGCTGTGGGCCTTCTTCCCGTCGCCGCCGACGTCGAAGTTGGTGATGAGACGGCGCGTGTTGCCGTAGGGAAAGGCGACCTTGTCGAGATCGACGATGGGTCCGAACTTGTGGAGCCCCATCAGCTCCCATGAGCGGCAGTAGTGGTCATCAACCCAGCCGCCGTCGAGGACGTGGGAAAAGCCGAAGACGCGGTTCGCCGGTGTCGCCGAGGGCAGCGACTGCCAGTCCTGATCCTGATCGCGGGGGCCGCAGAGGGCGACGACGCGGTCAACTTTGGTATGGATCGCAAAACGGGCCGCCGTCGTGGCACCGTGCGAGGACCCCGAGATGATGACATCCTCCCAGCGCAGACCGCTGCTGTCGTCGGTGAGGAAGTAATCCCATTTGCCCTCGGGATTCTCTTTTGCGAGCCATTTCACGAACTGGTAGCTACGCTCCATCATGCTGTCGGGCTTGGGAATGTTGACGGCGTCGCTGACGTCTTCGCCGATGGACGCCTCGAGCCTGACATTACCACGTGCCTGCGGATCGAGCGGCTTTTCCTGACAGACGATGCCGAACCATTTGTTGGCGTAGTGCGGCTGGATCGCGTGGAGTCCGTAGGAGTTGAGTCGGCTGAAGAGTTCGCCGTTGTGCCCCATCAGCCAGATCACGAGCTTGCCGCGCGGAGGCACGGAGGTGTCGACCGAGGCCTTTTGCATGTCGGCGGGTTTGCCGTCTTTTGTTTCAAAGGTGAAGTCGATCTCGGGGTGCTGCTTCGCGTTTGCGTCGATCTCGCTTGCACGGGCGGAGAGTTCGTAGCGCTTCGGATCGTGATCTCTGAATTTCAGCGTCTTGGCGCTGAGAGACGAGACTGCGAAGAGAGAGAGCAGGGTGATCAGGGTGACAAGGGCGGGGGCTTTCATGGTGGTTCCGGGGTGAGAAGAGACTTTGGGCAGGGAAGGAAAAGGAGCAACCGATTTCGCAAGTCAGCCTTTCGCAATCAGGGCGATGCTCCCGGGAGCGAGTTCGATGAGACGACGTTTGTAGAGATTGCCCACCGCTTGCTTGAAGGCCTTTTTGCTCGCCCCGAAGGTTTCGCGGATTGCCTCGGGCGGGCTCTGGTCTCCGATCGCGATGCGCCCGCCATTTTCGCGAAGGAGCTGGAGGACGCGGTCCGACAAGTCGGTGACGCGGCTGTAGCCGACCGGCTCGAGGGAGAGATCGACTTTGTAATCCTCGCGCACGGCGCGGACGTAGCCCTGGAGCTCGTCTCCGGGGGAGAGTGGGCGGTGTACCTCGCTCTCGTGGATGAGCCCGCGATGTTTTCGATCAATGATCGAGGCATAGCCGAGCGGCGTTTTTTCCAGAACGATCAGCGTCACGGGCTGGCCGGTGTCGTAGCGTGGCGGGGACTTGTCGAGGTAGCGGCCGAGTTTCGTCGTCGCGACGATGCGGTCGGTCTTTTCGTCGATGATGACTTTCACCACGACCCGCTCACCGGTGCCGACCTTGCGAGTCTGTTCGCCGAAGGGGAGAAGAAGATCTTTGGGAAACCCCCAGTCGAGGAAGGCCCCGACCCGCGGATGGACTTCGATGACATTGAGCCCCGCAAAGTCACCGACCTGACAGTTCGGCAGCGACGTCGTGGCGACGATGCGGTCCTCGGAATCGCGCGAGACAAACACGGGAACCTCGTCGCCCTGCTCGACCTCGGCGGGGATCTCCCGCGTCGGCAGGAGGATCTCCCCGAGCGGACCGCCGTCGAGATAGAAACCGTGGTCCGACTCGCGGACAATGAGGAGAGTGTTGATTCTGCCAAGGAGGGCCATCGCGCAAGGTAGCCGCA
>JBDNIL010000479.1:0-4136 GCA_041688355.1 Verrucomicrobiales bacterium
GGAATGCCTGGTTCAGTTGGGACTCGCAGGCCGAGGTGGCGACGCACGTCGCGGACGATCACTGGACCGTCGAGATTCGCATTCCCGTCACGCAGGATGAGAACGATCCGCTGCATCAGGTCATCGGCCACAAGCCCACCACGAGTCTACCGTGGCATATCAATGTCTGCCGCCAGCGCATCCGCGATGATGGGCAGGAGCACAGCGCCTTCTCGCCCACCGGCGCGGACCATTTTCACGACGTGATGAAATTCGCCACGCTCTACGCGGGAAGTTCGTTCGTGTTCGATGCGGCGCAGCCTGACGCCGATTTCCTCGAAGCCACCCGCATCGCCGCTGACCTCGCCCGCACCGGCAAACACGCGGAAGCACTCGCGGCCTACACCGCCGCCGCCGGAGGCAAGATCACCGATTTGCAAAAGTCCGCCGCGCACGAACAAGCCGCCGCCATCGCGCGCGGCATGAAAGACTACGCGAAGGCCGATGAAATCGCCGCCCGCATCCCCATCGAAGCCGTGAAGAAAAACGCGCTCATGCAAAACCTCCTCGATCAAGCCAAAGCCCCGCAAGTCATCGAGCAGTTCGGCAAGGAAGACATCAGCGCCTGGCCTTTCTGGAAACGCGGCGACGGCTACTTTGCAAGAGCCCGCGCTTACATGATCACGAAGGCCGGCAAAGAAGCTGAAACTGATCTCGTCAACGCTCTCGAGTGGTCGAGCGAAACCCGCACCCGCGATACGATCCGGCAATTCATGGGCAACAATCGCGAGACCAATCTCCATGACGACACCGGAGCGCTCACCGCCTATCGCGAGGTCATTGAAGGCGTGAAGCATCTCGGCACAGCGGAGCAGTTCACCGCGCTTATAGGCATCGCCCGCATCTTGACGAAAAGCGGCAAGTTCGATGAAGCCATCGCCGCGCTGAACCAAGCGGAGATCAACAAGATGACCGGCGTCTGGCACGGTTCCATGGCCATGACCCTGGGTGACACGCTGCTGGCCGCAGGCCGCAAGGGCGAAGCCATCGCCGCCTATCAGTCCATCATCGCCGACGAAACCACGGACGCCCGCCAGCGCAAAGCCGCCGGGGAGAAGATCGCGGCGATGCGCTAGCCTGTGCACATAGGACCGTCTCGCAGCACGCATTCCTCCACTCGAAAAGCCACCCGCCGTCCACGATGCGGATTCTTTAATGCAACAAGCGACCGCCGAGAACCACTGGCCAGGAAACTAACTCAACCCCGATCACCCATGAACCTCACCCCGCGCTTGTCTGCGATCCTGCTTGGCATATCCCTCATGCTTTCGTGCGTCGCGCCGGGCCGCGCCGACAGCGCGCCAGCCGCGGAGGTCATCGATATCGGTGGGCGGCGCGAGCTGCTCCTTGACGATTATCTCATCGCCCGGAAGACCGGGCTGGAACTCAAGCTGCACGAGCCGACCGCGCGGGAGATTGTGATGATCCGGGACAAGCCCTGGGAGGGTAGTGGCAGTGATTTCGAGACGATCTTTCGCGATGGAGAGATCATCCGGATGTATTACATGGGCATGGAGCTGACGAGTGCCGACGGCTCGAAGCTGAGGGACAATCCCGGGCACCCCGAGCCACGAAATGCAGTGGCGTGCTATGCCGAGAGCAAAGATGGCATGCATTGGACCCGTCCCGACCTCGGTCTCTTCGACTTCAATGGCTCGAAGCACAACAACATCCTCTGGGAGGCACCCGACCTCGATAATTTCGTGCCGTTCAAGGATCCGAATCCGGACTGTCCGCCCGACGAACTCTACAAGGCGGTGTCCTCGGGCAGAGGCGGCCTCGTCGCGCTAAAGTCGGCCGATGGCATTCATTGGGACTACCTGCAGCCAGACCCGATCATCACCCGCGGGAAATTCGACACGCAGAACAACGCCTTCTGGGATCCCGTGAGGAAACTCTATTGGTGTTACATTCGTGATTTTCATGGACCGGATGGCAAGCCGACGACCGATACGAAGACCGGCATTCGTGATATCCTGTTCGCGACCTCGAAGGATTTTCGGAACTGGTCGGAGCCGCGCCCGCTGGATTACGGCGACTCGCCCGACGAGGCACTTTATATCAACGGGATCCGGCCTTACGCGCGGGCTCCTCACCTTTTTCTCGGAT
Organism: Verrucomicrobiales bacterium; assembly: GCA_041688355.1. Taxonomy (GTDB): domain Bacteria; phylum Verrucomicrobiota; class Verrucomicrobiia; order Verrucomicrobiales; family DEV007; genus Arctic95D-9. The sequence continues at coordinate 2,149 of JBDNIL010000479.1, forward strand.
TTCCCGCACGCTACATCGACCGTCCTTACAGTGCGGCGGCGCTGCGGGATCTGCCCGATGCCGGGCACCGCCGGGCGCGGATGAAATTCAGTCCCCGCTACGGCACCGTGTTGACCGACAGTGCGTTCATGACGAGTCGCGATGGACACACGTTTCACCGGTGGGGGGAGGCATTTATTCGTCCCGGCCCGGAGCGGCGCGATGGCTGGGTGTATGGCGACGGCTTTGTCGCCATCGGTCTGCTGGAAACCCCGGCCGGGGATTCCACGGCGGAACCGGAGCTGTCGCTCTACACCCACGGCGATCACTGGAAGGGGCCGACCCGTCTGCGCCGAAACACGATCAGGATCGATGGCTTTGTCTCCCTTCACGCCAAGCGGTCGCCGGGCGAATGGGTGAGCAAACCGCTTCGGTTTACGGGCAGCCATCTCAGTTTAAATTTCGCAACTTCTGCCGCCGGCTCGATCCGCGTCGAATTGCAGGATCAATCCGGTCAACCGTTGTCGGGCCATTCACTCGCCGAGTGCGACGAGTTGTTTGGCGATACGATAGATCGCACGGTGAGTTGGCGGGATCGCACTGATTTGAGTGCGCTGGCGGGCAACCCGATTCGATTGCGAATGGTTCTGAGTGATGCGGACCTGTATTCGCTTAAATTTGAAGAGTAGCCCCAAACCGAAATACTCCTTGTGAAATCGCCCCCTATTGTCTGCCGCAGTCTTGATCAACGCATTTTGAATCCAGCCAAACCATGAATCACACCCTTAAAAGCAATTTCCTATCGTGCAAATTCCTAACAACCAGGGATGCTCCTGATGTCATGCCGTCCGAGAATTCAGAGAATAGACCGCAGGTTCATTCTTTCCCGAGCATGTTCCTGTCGATCCTTGTGGCCTTGGCCCCGTTGAGCGGCTGTCAGGCCAAAAATCAGGAGACGGTTCTGGTGACAGAAGAAGGAACGACCGCCCCCCTCATTGTGGCGAAGAATGCCCCGCCTCACACGATAGAGGCAGTGGAGGAACTGGCTCGATTGCTCGAAAAAATTTCCGGGCATCGCCCTGAGATTCTCAACGTTCCTCCCGATCCCTTGCCGGCCTCGACGATCTGGGTCGGGCCACATCCCGGCTTGGCGAAAGCGATGCCGGGGGTTGATTTCCAACTGACCCAGCCGGAGGAAACGCTTTACGTCTCCCAAGGAGGACATGTCGCCATCCTGGGGAAGGACAAAATGGTAGGCGATGCGCAGATCATGTCAGGCACGGCCAATGCGGTGTATTCCTTTGCGCAGGAAGTCCTCGGGGTCCGCTGGCTCTGGCCGGGCGAATTGGGAGAGGACATCATCGCGTCCAAGACGATCCGGGTTCCCGCGCAATCGGTGCGGTTTACTCCGATTTTCCTGGAGCGCCGGTTGTTCCATGGGAATATTCCTGCCCTCGTGCAACCTTGGAATGTGCGTCAACGCCTAGCTTACGATTCTTTGCAAACGCCCGCCGGCCATGATTTTAAGGACTGGTGGGAAAAATACAGCAAGACCCACCCTGAATATTTTGCTTTGCAACCGGATGGAACCCGAAGCGGTTTTCCGAACCCCCATTACGCCAAAGTGTGTGAGGGAGAACCGGGAGTCGCGCGGCAGTGGTTGGAGAATGTGGCGGAGCAACTGGAGAGGAACCCGACCCAACGCACCTTTAACGCCCAACAAAACGATGGCGCCGATTCCGGAATTTGTGTCGATCCCCGAAGCAAGGCCATGGACGAACCCGATGCACCCTTGCAACGTTACGCTTGGAAGGACAAGACTGCCACCGATGTTGCCATGTCCGACCGTATGGTCCGATTTGCCAACAAGCTGGGGGAACTGCTGGAGAAACGTTTCCCCGACGAAGATCTGAAGGTTGTCAACATGGCCTATGGTCCGTCCAAACCTGCGCCCATGAAGGCCGTCCCGAGAGATAATGTCGTTATCAGCTATGTCGGCCAGTTTCCCA
>JBDNIL010000480.1:0-26266 GCA_041688355.1 Verrucomicrobiales bacterium
GCCGGTCTCGCTCTCACGAACCGCCCTAATAATAGAGGCGGTCGACCCATCACTAACCGCAAGGCCGGAGAGGCCGAGCACACCCAACCCAATAAAACGACAATGAACAAATCCGCATTGGAAAAGCTCGGTCTCGATGAAAGCGCGACCGATGAACAAGTCAACGAGGCACTCGATGCCCTGATCGCCCGCGCCGCCCCTCGCTCGGATACAAAACCCCGTTTCAATTCGAAGTTCTTTTCAACTCAAAAAAATAACCAACTACGGTCCAAAAATCAGTGGCATCGCATCCATTCCTCAATCACCATCTGAAACCATGATCTCTCCCACCACCAATCCAGTTGAAAGTGCAGCTCCCTGCCAGTTGCCGAGGCGCGACTTCATCAAGCTCGCTGCAGGTGCCGGCTCGGCGCTGCCTCTACAGGGAGCACTCGGCGCCTGGCCGCCGCCTGAGGCGCCTGACGGCCCACGTCGGAACCTCATTGTTTTTCTCACCGACCAAGAGCGTTCGACCCAGTGGTTTCCTGCGGGCTGGGAGGCAGCTAACCGTCCCGCCCTGACTGAACTGAAGAATACTGGCGTTAGTTTTTCCAACGCCTTCTCCAACACCGCAATGTGCACGCCGGCGCGCAACACCCTGTTCACGGGTCTCTATCCAGCGCAGCATTTGTGCCCCGACGTCGTCCAGCAGGTCAACATCGGGACCGTCGCGGACAATCAGTTGGATCCCGCGCTGCCTAATCTCGGCACCGTGCTCAAGGAGGCCGGTTACGAGGTGGTTTATAAGGGTAAGTGGCATCTCACCGAGGGCACGGTTCAGCCCGATGGCGTCAAAATCGATGACCGACCGGCGCGCTGTGGTTTTGACGGCTGGTTCGGTCCGGATATCGGTTCAGATTCGAATCCGGCACGGCTCTACGGTGGCGGCGCGAATAATCAGGATGCCCGTATTGTCGAAGGCTACGATCCATCATTCGACGGCGGCGTTGGCGGCATCAACCCGATACTCGAAGAGCAAAGTGCGCTGGCCTTCCTGCGCGACAAGTTGGCCAACCCTAGTGACCAGCCTTTCTGCCTGGTGGTTTCCCTGGTCAATCCGCACGACGTCATTGGCTACCCGACGTACAGTGGCGATTACCCAGCCGTGAGCCAAGTTCCGACTTGGGGATATGACCGCAGCATCCTGTCTGGAGACATCACCCAGGATTCGCCGACCTTTCACGAAAACCTGCTCGAAAACTTCAAACCGACGACGCATGCCAAGTATCGGGGCATTAGCAACCTTGTGCTCGGCCCGATCCCACCCTCCGCTGACCAGAGCGGCAGTGGCAGCCTCAACTACCTGAACTTTTATGCCAATTGCCTGAAGCTCGTCGATGCTGAGTTCAAAAAGATACTCGATCTGATCCGTGGCACCCCCCTTCGCGACAACTCTTGGATCGGCTACACCTCCGACCACGGTGAGCTCGGTCTGTCCCATGGCGGCCTGCGGCAAAAGGGTTTTTGCGTTTACGAGGAGACGGTCAAGGTGCCCATGGTCTGGTCAAACCCCGTGGACTTCCAAGCGGGGGGAGCAGTCTGCAACGAGTTGGTTTCCCACGTGGACTTTCTGCCCACGGTCTGCTCCATGCTGGGCATCAATCCGCGGCGCTACGCGTTCAGCGGGGTCGACTACAGCTCGCTGATCCGCAATCCCGCCGGTCCGCCGGTCCAAGACGCCATCCTGTTTACCTATGACGACATCTACGCTGGGCAGAGCGTCGCGGAGTTTCCCGACGGGATCGTGCCACCACCCAACCGAATTCGTGCGATCCGCGACAAGGAAGCGAAATACGCTTATTATTTTGACGCCAAGAATGTCGAATTGCCGCAGGCTGAATTTTACGACCTCCGACGCAAGACCGAAGGCGGCACGGATACGGACATGGATCATGGACTTGGTGGCAACACTGGCGAACCAGTGGAATACCAAAATCTCTCACTTTGGGCTGAACAACTGCGCGGGCTCAGAGGCCAGCCTACCCTCGCCACGCCCGAACTGGAGATAAAACGCCTGCAGTTGCAACTGAAACTGCAACTGGCGGTCACTACTAAACTGCAGCCCCGCCGAGCACGGGCGGCAGTGCCGCCGCAGAATTTCCGGGTCGAGGTGCTGAACTGGACGAACAACTACGGCCAACTCGAAAGCGAACTGCTCATCAGCTGGCTTTCCCGAGAAACCACTCAGTATCAGCTGCAGTCGTCACGCGAACAGAAGACTTGGGTCAATGTCGGCGAACCGCTGACCGGGAACAACGGCCCCATGCTCATCACCCAACCCGCGACCGGCTTCAAAAGTTTTTATCGCCTGACCTGGCGGTCCAATCCTGCGCCAACCCGAATCCCCGAGCCGGAAAAATTTCTCAAAGTCTGACCGCTCCCACATTTCAGCACCCCCGCACCCCATGAAGCTATCTTTCCTCCCCCTCTTGTTCGCCACGGTGATTTCCGTCACCGCATCCGCCCAATCCTTTCGTGTTGCGCAACCCGTCGGCGGCAGCCAGTACGTGGTCGCCCCTGCGGCTAGCACGGTCATCGTCGCTCCGCAGTTTCAGCGCCCCAGCGTTGGTGCCTTCCGAGTCACCGCCGTGGCCGTAGATGGCCAACTGGCGACCCTGACGCTTGCTGGAAAGACGCCACTGGACAGCTACGGCGCGCCACTGCTGGCCAACCAGTACCAACCGGGGGCGGCCAGCTACTACGCCTTGGTCACGGCCGGCCGTTGGTTCGGTCTGTTGTTCACCGTCACTGGCAACACCGCTACGACGCTGGAAATCAACATTGGCACGCAGCCCGGGGTAGCTGCGACTAGCGTCCGCTCGATCGAGCTGCGGCCCTATTGGAGCCTTGAGACGTTGTTCCCCACCTCCGCAGCGGAAGTGTCCTTCATTCCCACCACTGATGCCAATGCCGTGAAAACCCGACTGGTGCTCTCGCCGCTCATCACCTCTGGCAACGAGCAACCGCAGGATATGGGGGAAGCCTTTTACTACAGCAGCATCGCTTCAGGATGGGTCACCGCTGCGAACCCTAGTGTCTTGGCGGGCAAGGTTTTGGTTGCTCCCGGTCGATACCTTTACCTGCAGAACACCAATGCTGGCAGCTACCCGCTTGATGCCGTCATCGCCGGCACGGTGCTGAGCGCGCCCTTGCGTCAGAACCTCTACACGAATGACGCGTCCACCACGGCCACCTACTTCGCCTTGGCTCGCTCATCCGATTACAAGCTCTCGAGAATTGGTTTCACGGATGCCATCTTCACCCCCAGCCTGAGCCAGTTGCCTCTCGGCCGCAATGACCTACTGCTCGTCGATAATGGGTTTGGCACTGTCGGAGCCATCTATTATCGGTTCCAGAAGAAGTGGTATCTCGTCGGCAGCGCCTTGCCGGTCGATCCTGTCCTGCCGGCTGGCACGTCCTACGTCGTGGTCAAGAAGGCTGGGTCAGGCCGGCCCAAGGTGCTCATCAATCTCCGAAACCATAGGGATTATTGATAGTAGGGAAAACCGGAAGGCGGGATCGAGTGCGGCGAGCTTGCGTTTTGCTCGCATCGATTTCTTCGCGGGATGGTCGCGCAGCACCTTGGCGGCGAGTTCGCGCAGGACGCACAGGTTGTGCGCGGCCTGGCGATCGCGGACCTGGCAGTCGTCTTCGCCGAATAATTCTTGGGGACAGGTTAATTATTCGAAATTCCCCCTTGCCAAAAAGTGTTCGTACGATCAATGTTCATTCGAGCATTAACCAAGATCTCATGAGACAATCACGCATCCGGGGAACCGGCACCAGCCACTACCACGTGATTTGCCTCTGAGGAGGCTGTGCATTTCAGGCTTCGCTGTGTCGAAGCGCTATCGCGCGTGGCACTCACGCATCGTTGACCGGAGGTTCATCCTCGCTGACGAGGAGCAGGAACACTTTGTCGTCCTCATGCGCAAGCTCGAGGCTTTTCTCGGTCTCCGTGTTGTCACTTATGTGGTGATGTCCAACCACTTCCACCTCCTCGTCGAAGAACCTGATCGGGCCGAACTGCCTGCCTTGGACCTTGGACCGCGAGACCCTTCTGCAGCGCCTCGGCTATCTCTACGACCGCTCCGCCGTCGATACGGTGCGCGGCGAGCTCGATCGCGCCGCCGCTAGGGGCGATTTCCAATGGGAGCAACAAATCATCGAGCGCTACCAGCGACGCATGGGGGATGTCTCCATTTTCATAAAAGAGCTGAAGCAGGGATATGAATGCAGGTCATCCGCCGGCGGGTTCGCTACTTGCCGCGTTTCACTCGCCCTCCGGGCAACCTGCGGCAGGCTGTCTCCGATTCGATTCGGCTCATCGACGGCGGAGTGTTTGGCAGCGCCGCCTTTGTCGAGAATGTCTTTACGCGCCACCGCGAACTCTTCGGTCTGAAGCGCAAGACCGGGGCGCGGCGAATGCGGGGAGCCGATTGGGAAGACCTCTGCGTCCTACGGGACCTGAAGAACGACCTGATCGGTGAGCCTTCGGTGCGCTCGGCGCGTCCGCAGTGAAGCGTGGCGAGGAGAAGACGTGAGCCTCCCCTGAAAGTCCCGGCCGGGTCGGCGGGATCCGCGAAGATTGTGAAAGCGCAGGGCATTCATATGCCTGCGGCGCGCCGGATGAGCCGTTTTTCGGCGTAAGATGCTCGGGTGTCGCCAAATCGGTGGGCCGAGATGGCGCACGAGAGGTGCAGCGGGAAGGCGAGAGGATGCTGATGCGTGAAAAAGGGGGATTGACGTGCGGCCTCGATATTATTAGCCTGTCCCTGTGAGTCATTGAGGGTTATTGATCGTCCAATCCGGCCTCGCAGAGGTCGGCTACAGGGAGATCGCCGGAACCGCCCGCTCAATGAAAAATAAACGGTACGCCCATTTCTTTAAAGGCCTTCTTCTGCTCGGCCATGTAGCGATCGGCGAGTTCGTCGAACTTCCCGGCGGTGCGGTAGGCGCTGAGGAAGGCGTTCACTTGCCCGAGCAGCCCGGTGTCCTCTTTGCGAAGGCCGATCGCCCAGGTCTCTTCACGGATCGGAGTAAGAATGGGCCGGGTTTTGTCTTCGAATTTCTTCCAGTATTGGTAAATCGAAATCTGGTCGTAGATGAAAGCGTCGACCTTTCCCTGCACGACTTCTAGAGCGCAGGCGGCGGCATCGTCGAGGGTGATGAGTGGTAGATCGGGCATCTCCGCCCGGGCCCACTGGTGACCGGTCGTCGCCATCTTCACGGCGACCTTGTGGACGCCGGGCTCAAGGTCGGCGACGGACTGCAAGGTCGAGTCCTTTGCCACGAGCATGCAGAGCCCGTTCGTGACGTAGCCGTCGGAGAAAGCGATCGCATCCTCCCGCTCGGGAGTGCGGGTCATCGAGGAAATGATCGCGTCGATCTTGCCTGACTGGAGTGCGGGGATGATCCCGTTCCATTCGACGTCCCGGATCTCGAGGGGGCGGCCGAGGCTCGCGGCGAGATCCTCGGCCATCCTGACACTGATCCCATCGGGCTTGTTGTCAGGACCGCGCATCTCGAAGGGCGGGTAGGCCATCTCCATGCCGACGACGAAGGGTTTCACAGCTCCCGGTTCCGGATCTTTTTCGCCGCAGGCACTGAGGAAACAGGCTCCGACGACGGCAACGACTGGGAGAGATCGAATCATGGGGACAGTTTCACGCCCCTAAAGGGAAACTCAAGGCGTTTGACTAGGCGGGCATTCAATTCGACCGTTCCCCTCCCCCCATGCGCGACCTGCTCTCCTCCATCCTCGCCGCCACTGCTCCCGCCGCCGCCATGACCTGGCTCGGCGACACGATACGTGAGCAGGAGACCGCGTTTCAGAAACGCCCTTTCTATTACGCCTTCAGCGGGGTCTCGCGCCATTTCGACAAGCGCGGTCTCATCGAGGTGACTGACGAGCAGTCGCAGGCGCTGACGGAGCAAGTCCCGGGAGTCTCGGTAAAGGGGTGGGACCAGTTCCGTCTCGCCCGGGTCATCCTGCTCCTGACCTTGGGCAAACAGGACAAAGCCACCTTCCTCGAGACCATCGCGGCTCTTCTCAATACCGCCGACCTCCGTGAGCAGGCCGCGATTTACTCGGCCTATCCCCTGCTGCCGCATCAGGAGGATCTCGTCGAGTCCGCCGTCGACGGATTGCGCTCGAACATCATCGACATTTTTGACTCCATCGCCCTGCAGAATCCCTTCCCCGCCGCGCACTTCACGACGGAGGAGTGGAACCAGATGGTCCTGAAGGCGATCTTCATCAGTCGCCCCATTTATAAAATCGTCGGGATCGAATCCCGCAGCAATGCGGAACTCGCGGACGGTGTCTCTTACCTCGCACACGAGCGCTGGGCTGCGAGTCGCAAGCTCACGCCCGAGGCCTGGCGGAACTGCGCCGACCATGTCACCGACGGGATCGTTGCCGACCTCGAGCATCTCCTCAACGAAGGCGACCCGGTCGATCACGAGGCCGCCGCTCTTGTCATCGTGCGCGACGGATCGGATCGGCTCCGCCATCTCCGGGACCGGATCGAGGCCGAACTCGACGCCATTTCGGGAGGTGCCCTCACCTGGGAGCGGCTCGGGGAAAAGCTGGAGTTCCCCACGACGTTGAACGGCTCCCCCGCCAAGGCCTGACATTCACCCTTTTTCCCCATGAGATTTTTTGATTCCCACGTCCACATGGTCTCGCGGACCACCGATGACTATCAGCGCATGGCCGCAGCCGGCGTCACCGCGATCGTCGAGCCGTCGTTCTGGCAGGGGCAGCCCCGCACCGAGGTGGGGACCTTCAAGGATTACTTCAACTCGCTCATCGGCTTCGAGCGATTCCGCGCCAGCCAGTTCGGCATCAAACACTACTGCACGATCGGCCTGAATCCGAAAGAGGCGAACAACGAGAAACTCGCCGAAGCGGTCATGGAGCTGCTGCCCCTCTACATCTGCAAAGAAGGCGTCGTCGGCATCGGCGAGATCGGCTTCGACGACCAGACGAAGGCTGAGGAAAAATACCTGCGCTGGCAGGCCCAGCTCGCCCTCGAGGCGGATCTGCCCATCCAGATCCACACCCCGCATCGGGACAAAAAGGCGGGCACGATCCGGACGATGGACGTGCTCGAGGATCTCGGCGTCGATCCTGGCAAAGTCATCATCGATCACAACAATGAGGAGACCGTCAAGGCCGTCCTCGACCGCGGTTATTGGGCGGCTTTCACAATCTACCCGCACACCAAACTGGGGAACCAGCGCATGGTCGAGGTGATGATGGAGTACGGCGCCGAGCGCATCGTCGTCGACAGCGCGGCCGACTGGGGCATCAGCGATCCGCTCGCGGTGCCCAAGACGGCTGCGCTCATGAAGGATCGGGGCATCAGTCTCGAACAGATCGAGCAGGTCACCTATTTTAATCCCCTCGCCGCCTACGGCCAGAGCGGTCAGGTGAGCGAGGAAGACTGGGCGGGCAGCGCCGGGATCGACCCGAGCGCGCTCTTCGAAGGCAACACCCTCCTCCGCGGCGGCATGGACGTGGAGACGGCGATGTCGCAGTACCTGATCGAGTGAGGCGGGAGCGCTTCAATGGATTTCCAGAGCTGCGCAGGGCTCGATTCGGTCAAGAAGCGGCTTCAACTCTGCTTCGGCAATCTGGCGGTCGAAATGGGACTGTAAGCTCAGCCAGACCTCGGCAGGCCAGGGGAAATAGCGGGAAAGCCGGAGCGCCGTATCCGCCGTGACGCCTCGTTTTCCCTTGATAATTCCATTGATCCGCCCGGGGGGCACACCAATGTCCTTGGCGAGCCGATATTCGGTGAGCCCCAGCGGAACGAGAAAGTCCTCTCGAAGAACTTCACCGGGATGGATTGGCAGGTGTTTTTTCATCAGCGCTTAATGGTAATCAACAATCTCCACGTCGTGAGGACCATCCGTCTCCCAGCGAAAGCAGAGAAGGGGAAATAGCATGACAGGCATGGCATTTCCCACCTATTGTTGATTCCCTCCCCCCGCCATTCCCTGCCAGTCCCGCAGCCAGGACGCGACCTCGATGCGGCGGTAGGACGGCCGCGCTTCGTAGGCGATGCGCTCGAGAAAAACTTCAGGATCCTCGAGCGGCAGATCGAGATCGATGTGGCGATTTCCCTCCTTTGTCCGGCCACCCATCTCGATCCACCAGCCGACCATGGCGAGATTGCTCTTGCGGCACTGACCGGTGAAATGTCTCACTCCGTTTTTCCAACCCTCGAACCAGAGGATAGAATACAAGAGCGTTGCGAGGCCCCGGCGTTGCCATGCGTCGGCGATGGTGAAGGAAAGCTCGGCGCGGGCCGGATGATCGGGATCGCGCCAGTAGGAGGCGCCGCCGAAACCGGGAAAGGCCTCGTCAGCGGGATCCAGGGCAATCCATGAGAGATGATCGGCGCCATCGGCATCGGCGAGTCTCGCGGCATTGTTTTCGCTGAGGCGCGCGGGGCGCTCCCAAAAACGATTGAGCCGCGATTCCTCGGAGAGCAAGTCATAGGCCCGGAGAATCCGCTCGCGATCATCGGGAACGATGGGCCGCAGCCGCACGGAAAGCCCGTCGTCGAGGACGCGATCGAGCGGGGCGTGCGCCCGCAACATTCCGGAGGCATTGGGTTCGGGCAGCATCAGGAAAACGGCTCTTTCCAAGGGAGATCGTGCGCCTCGCCGACCTCCTGACAGGTCAGGACACTCCGTAGACAATTGATCCCACCGACCAGTTCGGGCGCGCGGAAGCAGGCGGCCTCGAGTCCCGCCGTGGCGAGAAGTTGAAGGTAAGGCAGCGTCACACTCGTGAGCGCCTGGGTCGAGGTGCGGGCGAAGGCGCCCGGCATGTTGGCGACGCAGTAGTGAATGACGCCTTCCTCGGTAAAGACCGGATTTTCATGGGTGGTCGGGCGGGTCGTCTCAATGCAGCCGCCCTGATCGACCGCGATGTCCACGACGACGGTCCCCTCGCGCATCAGCCCCAGCATTTCCCGAGTGACGAGCTTGGGCGCTTTCGCACCGGGCACGAGCACCGCCCCGATAAGCAGATCGGTCCGCGGCAGGATCTCGAGGAGGGCCGACTCACTGCTGTAGAGTGTGCGCGCCGCCGGCAAGGCCGTATCGAGCCAGGTCATGCGCTCACTACTGACTTCGAGGATGGTCGTGTCGGCGCCGATACCGGTGGAGACTTTCGCCGCATTCGTTCCGCAGGTGCCGCCGCCGAGGATGACGACATTTCCCGGCAAGACGCCCGGCACTCCGCCGAGGAGCGTGCCTCGCCCGCCCGCGTGCTTGGCGAGGTAGTAGGCCCCGACCATCACGCTCATGCGACCGGCGACCTCGCTCATGGGCTCGAGGAGGGGGAGTCGGCGGCCGATCTGCACCGTCTCATAGGCGATCGCGGTGGCACCGGTCGCGACGAGGGCCTCGGTGAGTCGCTTGTCCGCCGCGAGGTGTAGATAGGTGAACAGGATCTGCCCGGGTCGCAGCATCGCGATCTCACCGGGCTGAGGTTCTTTCACCTTCACGACGATGCGGCTGCGGGAGAAGACCTCTGCCGCCGTCTCGACGATCCCGGCCCCGGCTGCGCGGTATTCCTCATCTGTGTAGGCCGCCCCGAGCCCTGCACCGCTCTCCACCAGCACCGTGACGCTCTGCCGCACGAGCTGGCGAGCCCCGCCAGGCGTGAGAGCGACGCGGTTCTCCTGGCTCTTGATCTCACGGGGACATCCCACTACCATACTCTGCCGCGTCTCGGAATTTTCACTCATAAGAAAGCCAAGTTCGCGCCCATGAGCGCTTTCGACAAGGCGCAAAGAGGGATCCTTTCGCCGGCATCTTTCTGATTTCCCTTTCAGGCGTTTCGCGTAAGTTGCAGGCCGTCCATTCCTCCCGCGGACTCCCTCCATGTTATCCGCCTTTCGTCGACTTTATTGTTATTTCAGCATCGTATCAGCAGGCATCTCCCTGCTGCCCATGCTGCCACTCTCTCTGGCAAACGGCGACGAAGTTGCCACCGCAACGCTGCCGGTGCCGGTGGAAAAGACGGTGACAACGGGCCCCTGGGGTAAACTCGAGTACTACCCAATCCGTCTCGAGCCACCCGCCAGCCAGTTGTGGAGCTCCCTTTTCGGCACTCGCAGCGTGTGGAACTTCGGCCTCCTGACAGAAACGGGCGCCCTCGCCGAACTTTCCAGCCTCGGGTTCAGCGACGAGATCACCGCCATACTGAGGACGCAGGGCGTCTGGGTCAGGGCCAAGTCGGGGCTCGAGGTCGTAGTCCCGGACTCAGTCATCGAGACCATCACCCCCGAGAATCGTCTCGCCCTCGCCAGATGGTTCCACGCGAACAACTACGATTTTTACAACAGGATCATCGTGAACATCGAAGGCGGTGATTTTTCCGCATTTACTGAAGACAAGGTCACCCCCCGAATCCTCGAACTCGTGAAGTCACTCTCCTTTGTGCGGAACGGGGTGCTGAGTTTCATGGACCTGCCCTATGTGATTCGCATGATCGGTGATTCTGAGGAGGAAAGGGAAATCTTTATCAAGACGATCTTCTCCACACGCAGCCTAATCGTCCGGCTCATCATCGATGAAACGACCGATCGGGCGGTCCTCGTGGACTACTGGTCGCAGGGAGGGCGGGCGTCGCGCATCGAATCGATGGTGAAGGGAGTCCAGTCCACCGTAGGAGTGGACAAAATCGACATTGTCCATTTCCTCCCGCCCCTGCCGAGGAGGTATCTCTACGCCTTTTCCCAATTGAGCGATACCGGGGTACACAACACCCCGGACTGCTTCTGGGCGTCGGTGCATTTTTTCAAAAGGAACCCTTCGCCGCGTGTCCTCGACTCGCTCTCACTCGAGCATTATCTCGCCGACGACTTTACCGAAGTGAATGACGAACTGCGTTTTGGCGATCTCGTCTGCCTGCTCCGCAGCGATGACGACTCCTTCCTGCACAGCTACGTTCACATTGCGGACGATATCGTCTTTACGAAAAACGGCGCTAGCTATGTCCACCCTTTCATTCTCACCCTGAAATCAGACATGATGTCCCGATACATGCAGGAGGGGAAGTTCAAAACCCGCGTTTTCCGCCGTATTCCGGGTCGCTGAGATGAAAACCCTTCCCGCCATCCTTCTTATGCCAGGCTTGCTTCTGAGCCTCACCCCGTTCATCGCCGGACAGGAGCAGCCCGCCGGACCTGGTCAGGACAGCCTGCCGCAGCGACAGATCAACATCGCGCCCGAGGGCCCGTGGGGACAACTGGAGTATTACGAGGTTCCCCTTGAGTTCCCCGCCGAACTCCTCACCAACCTCTCCGTCCCTTCCCAGTACGTCGAGTGGATCTTTCAGGCGGCGACGCATGAGGAGATGGACAGCAACCTCATCATTGCGGGACTTACCCCGGCCGAGATCACCGCCACTCTCATCGGATCTACCATTATTCAGGACGAGGAAATCCTGCGGGTCTACCCCACCGACGAAGCAGTGCTCTCCATGCCCCTCGCGACGCGAACGAAGCTCTACCGGCTGCTCTCGCAGTACGAGCAGAATCGCTTTTACCGCCGCCCTGTCTACATCAATACCCAGAACCTCTCTTCGTGGTTTCGCGGGAGCGGAGTAGCGCGGGATGCCATCACCGACGTCGCCCTGCTCGCTTACCCGACCCCCAACGGCCAGGGCTTTTATCTCTCGGATGTCGCCTACACTCTTAGACGGGCCACGACAGCAATCTCGGAGCGTGAGTTACTCCAGGGACTGCTGAGAGCGAACGGACTCATCGTCCGGCTCCGTCTAAGCCGTGAGTCTCTCACTCCCGGGATCGGCGAATACTGGACAGCGGGGTACAAAAACAAAGCGGTGATGCCCCTGCTGGAATCGGTCGTGGCTCAGAACGATGGCAGCACCATCGACATAGCCCACCTCATCCCCGCGATCCCGCGCCAGTTTCTCAATCAGTTCCCCGATACACAGGACGGGGCCGACGGTCGCCTCCCGGACTGGTTCTGGACTTGCTACAACTTTTTTCGCAGCTCCCCACAGGCAATCTACGCCGACGCCCCCGAGAGGGATCAAGTCATCCTCAGAGAATTCGAACGCGCTCTGCCCCCCAATCAGTTTGGGGACATGCTCCTCCTCAACTCCGGCGGCCGCATCATCCACGGCTGCATCTACATCGCGGCAGACATCGTCTACACGAAGAACGGTCCCGACATCTTTTCGCCCTGGGTTCTGATGCGGATTCAGGACGTGGTCGGCTACCACGACGTGCTCGGCGACGTCACCATCAGCACCTTCCGGAAACGGACTCCGGCAACTACCACGATGCGGTAGTGCGGCGAAGCGGCCGCGTCTGCGGAGAAGTGGCGGCGCTTCTCACGTTTCTCACGCTTCTCCCAACGGGAGACGAGTCTGCCGTGCTCTGAAAGCGGTTGCATTGCAATATTATTGACTTTTTATGGTATTTATGTTTTAGGTGTCTGAATAGTTTAGGCATCTTACGTTTCACTTGATGAAGTCCCTCCCTCTCCTCATCGCATCGGTAGCCGTGTCCCTTGGATCCTGTTCCACGGCGAAGAAGGACCGCATGACGGCGGCTCCGGCAGGACTTCGAGAAATCCTCACCGTGGCCGAGCCGGTGCCTCAGGCGACGATCGACTCGCTCAAGGCGATCGCGAATGACCCCGCCTCCCTGCTCCCGCGCGAGACCGCAGCGACGACGGACGAATCGGGTGAGTCCGTGGCACCGGCTCTCGCGAACGTGGATTCCCGGACCTCCCCCGAAACCGTGCTCGATGTGCGGAGAGAATGGCGACGTCCCGGAATCAATCCCGACGAAGTAAACCCCGGTGATGTGTTTTATGAAAATGCCGGTCCTGTTCTGCATAAGACTCTTAGCCTCGCGGACGAGCTCGGCTCCGACGAGCGAAAGGCCCTCCTTGATCATTTCACCGTCTCAAAAAGTGCCCGCGTCCCGGTCACGATCAGCAAAACGGAACTCGCCGCGCTGAAAGGGGAAATGCCCGCCGATATCCCCCTGCCCACCCGCAGTGTCGCCCTCGATTTCCGCTCGGAAACTCGGACGCTGCAGGGCGATCCCTTTCTGCAATTGCTCGAGGCCCTGCAAAAGGGAGAGTCCGGTGGAGCGGTTGAGTCGGCAAAACGCCGGGCAAAGCTCAAAGAACAGATCGATGCGATGAAAAAACAGCTACGATCCGGCGAGAGACTCTTTCTCGTCACCGGCGTGATCGAGACCGACAGGATCGTCGCCACCTATCCCGGTGCCCCCCTCGGGTCACGTGATACCGATCTCATTCGCAACGCCATCGCAGGGCTCTATCCGCATCTCATCCACCTCGAAGCGAGCAAAACAAACGATGGAGTCGAGCTGATCGCGCCGCCGCGGATCTTGTGGGAATTCGACACACGCGAGATCCAACTCGTGGAGGACAAGCTCGTCATCGACTTCGAATCGGTCGTGCAGATCTGAACGAACGTCGCTCGGCGAACGTCGCCCGGCGAACGTCGCCCGGCGAACGTCGCCCGGCGAACGTCGCCCGGCGAACGTCGCTCGGCGAACGTCGCCCGGCAAAGCCTACTCCATCCCGAGCTTTTTCAGCTTCGGTGAGATGACGACACGACAGTAGGGATTGGTGTCCTTGTTGAGGCGGTAGTAGTCCTGGTGGTAGTCTTCCGCCACCCAGAACTTCGATGCTTCAGAGATCTCGGTGACAGCGGGATCGGGATACATGCCGTTCTCATTGAGCTTCTTCATCGAGGCCATCGCGAGGCTCTTCTGCTCGGGGGAATGGTAAAAAACAACCGACCGGTACTGCGGGCCCTTGTCGGCACCCTGTTGGTTGAGCGTCGTCGGGTCGTGCGCCTGCCAGAAGACATCGAGGAGCTCGTCGAAGGAGATCACGGAAGGATCGTAGGTGACCTGAATCACCTCGGCGTGGCCCGTCGTTTTCGTGCCGATCTGCTCGTAGGAGGGATTCTCGACATGGCCGCCCATGTATCCGGAAACCACATCGGAGACACCTTCGAGACGCTCCATCACCGCCTCCGTACACCAGAAGCATCCGCCCCCGATCGTGACGACCTCTTTTCCTTTTTCCGCTACTTTTCCTTCTTTCATGGGTTGTTTCTCAGGAGAGCTTACGGCAGCCGGGGCTGTCTGGCTCACGACTTCTTTGACCTCTTCCGCTGCCTTCGGAGCAGGTGCGGCGACCTTCGGGGCAAGCGTAGGGGAAGCCGCGGGGCTTTCAGAAACAGGGGCCGGTGCCTCGGGAGCAGGGGCCGAGACTTCAGCCGGGGCGGACTCTGGCGAGGCGGGGGCCGCAGTCTTCTCCCCACTACAAGCTCCAAGAAAAAGCGCCGTGGCGAAGAGGAGAGAGAGAATCGAGAAAGGTGATTTCATCCCGAAATCTGCTCCCGCTTCCCTCGCTGTGCAATGCCTTTACGCAGTCTTTTCCTCCCCGCATTGCGTGATTTCCACCCTACCCTTTTTCGGTTGGGACCTCGGAATAGCCATATTCAGTTCGTCTGAACATGCGAATTTCAACAGAAAGGCAAGTTTTTTCTTTAAACGCACCTATTTCTTTGACTTGTGCCATTATTTCTCTATAAAAATGCCATTGTTATTCCATTTTAAGGGGATTAGATGGCCAGGCCTAAGAACACAACCGAGACCGTTCAGATCACTCTTTCCACCACCCTCCAGGTGAAAGAGCTGCTCGAAGAATTGTCGAAGTCCGGTTTCTACGGAAAAAATGCCGCCGACACAGCTCACGTTCTTCTAAAAGAGAAGATCCGCGATCTGCAACGGGACGGCCAGGCACCTGCGCCGAGCTACACCCCCATTGGCGCGGATTGACATACCACCACCAACACCTCGAACTGCACCACTCGACCACCATGTATCTGCACGATTCCTCAACGAACTCCGAAAGCTCCGATGCCCTCGCACTGCTCACCGCCGCCGCCGCCTCGCCGGGGACGATATGCATGGAGGATCCCGACACTCAGCGGGCCTTTGATGAAAGCCTGCGCGCTCTCGCTGAGGATATCATCAAATACCACCCCGGTCTCGCCCACATCCTCATCGGCATGGGCAATGCCCCCTGCCCCATCGTACATGGTCAGAACTGATCTGCCGTCCGTCTTCGCGTGACCGCACCGAGTCGAAGTGACTTTTCTAATCCACAAATTTCTTCCACAATCAACCCGCGCTCCCCGTCAGGGCAGAGTGCTCTAAAACGTTGGCTTCAGCTTCCCGGATGAAGCCCGGGAATGTTATCCTTCTTTGAGGAAGCGGTAAAAGATCTTGAGATAGGTCGAGGATTTTACGAAAATCAGGAAGAAGGCGTCTGTTTCACAGGGACAGGTACATTGTTTCTTCAACTTGCCCTTAAAAAGGGACTCCTCGCGAGGGCGATCGTTCATGAGACGAGCCCGCATTCGAGGGAAAGGGCGAAGCTAGTAGCACGTTGTAAATTCTCCTGCCACACCTCGGCTATTCTCCTGGCACACCTCGGCTACTTTGACGACCCCTTCTCCGACCGGGCCGGTCGGGGCTACCCTGCGGAGGGTTGACTGCCCGGCATGATGAACCCCCAAAACAAAAGAGGGTTGAGTGATGGACCCAACCCTCTTCGGTTATAGATTAACGTTAGTCTTCTCCCTCACTCGGCAATCGCGGTCTCGATCGCGGCGACGAGGTCTTCATTGGCGGGATCGACCTTGGTGGCGAAGCGACGGACGAGTTTGCCGTCTTTGCCGATGAGGAACTTCTCGAAGTTCCAGCCGATGTCGCCCTCTTTGTCGGGATTAGCGGCGTCGGTGAGGTAGGTGAAGAGCGGCGCTTTGTCGTCGCCTTTCACGGAGACTTTCGAGAACATGGGGAAATCGACGCTGTATTTGCTGGAGCAGAACTCGGCGATCTCCTCGTCGCTACCGGGCTCCTGTCCGCCGAAGTTGTTGGCGGGGAAACCGAGGACGACGAGGCCCTTGTCTTCATATTTTTTGTAAAGTGCCTGGAGGGGATCGTATTGCTTCGTCGCGCCGCACCTGGAGGCCACGTTGACGATGAGGAGGACTTTTCCTTTGTACTCGGAAAGGTCGATGTCTTTGCCTTCGATGTTCTTTACTTTGAACTCGTAGACAGAGCCTTCGGCCTGGAGGGTAGCGCCGCCGAGGAGCATCGCGGTAATGAGGAGCAGGGTGAGGTGTGTTTTCATCAGAGTTATAACGTTTGGGATGGGATTTCAGTTTCGGAGATTGAGATAACCGCCGTCGATGTTGAAGCTCTGGCCGGTGATGTAGGAGGCATCATCACTGCACAGGTAGAGGGCGAGCTTCGCGATCTCGTCGGGGCGGGCCATGCGTCCGACGGGCTGCACGGCGGAAAGTTTGGCGAACATCTCGTCGCGATTGTCAGGGTAGTTGCGGGCGAGGTAGCCGTCGACAAAGGGGGTGTGGACGCGGGCGGGGCAGATCGCGTTGCAGCGGATGTTATCCTTGAGGTAGTCAGCGGCGATGGAGAGGGTCATGGTGTGGACGGCTCCCTTGCTTGCGGAGTAGGCGAAGCGGTCCTTCAGCCCGGTGATCGCGGCGATGCTGGACATGTTGAGGACGACGCCCCCGCCGGCGGCGATGAGCTCGGGCAGGACGGCCTGGAGGCAGAGGTAGACGCCTTTGACGTTGACTTTCATGACTCGGTCGAAGTCACTCTCGTTTGTCGTCGTGGCGGTGCCGATGTTGGCGATGCCGGCGTTATTGACGAGGATGTCGATTTTACCGAAAGCCTCTTTGGCGGCGGCGACGGCGGCAGTGACGGAATCGTGATCGGCGACATCGCAGCGGCAGAAGAGGGCGAGGCCACCGGCCGCATGAATCGCAGCTAGGGCATCACTGGCGGCGGCTTCGTCGAGATCAAAGATGGCCACGGCGGCACCGGCGACGGCAAACGATTCACTGATGGCACGCCCGATGCCGGAGCCTCCTCCGGTGATGATAGCGGTTTTATTTACGAGTTGAGACATACGCGAATCCTGACGCGGATACGCTCCGATGGCAACGCGATTTTGTATACCGTTTTTCCGTCCTGACCCGATCAGCGCTGAGGCTGGAGAAACTCTTTCAGGGTGCCCTCGGTGTAGGCGACTTCCGCCTCCTTGAACCACGAGAGGAGAGCATCCCATGACGAGGGCTTTGTCGTGCCGGTCGCCGCCGCTTCGCTAGTGGCGGCTTTCCCGGCGGACGGACTGACGTCAGAGGCAGCCTCCAAAGAGGCCGAGACGCTGAGCGCTTCCGGGGTGATCCCGCCCGACGCCGATGCCGCAGTCTGGTTGCCTACGACAGGGATGTTGGCTGTCGCGTTGAATTTAGAGGACGCATAGACGGGAGATGCCTGAGCAGAGTTGCTTCCGGACATTGCATTGTTGAAATCGCCGATCATCGCTCCCAGCCCGTCGAGCGGGCCTGCGACGGGCGCTTCGGGAACAGAGCTGCCGGGAGACTCGTTATCCCCTGCTGTCTTCCGACTCGCAGGCGCCTGACCGGTAGAGCTCGGAAGGTTACTGCTGTCGCCGGTCATTGCACCGTTGGGCTGGGGCAGATACCCAAAGACCCGCGTCTGCTGGGCTGGCGAAAGCAGTGCCAGCGTCTTGGCGAGCCGTCGCGAATAGTCATCGAAATCCGTCGACGAGAAGCCGGAACTCACCGAGCACTGCACCGCGAGCACGTTAACCGAAGACTCGCACTCGCTGATCTGAGCGTAAGCGGGTGCCTCTAAGAGGAAAAGAGTAGTGCCGAGGGCGAGTAGGTTAATTTTCATTTTCATGACGATAAAAAACATGATTAATATGATTATTATATGCCCTTTGGATAAGTCAACGGTTTTTCATTTTTATTTCCCGAATAAGCGAAGTTTCTCCTAAATGATTAAATTTCCTTAACTATCGACAAATACCGAGGGATGAAGCCCCTGCTCTGTTGTGCATTTTCCCCTTTTCCCGATTCGCCGGTTCTTCTACACTAACGCCCTCACTAGCGGATGACTTTCGGATCGCCCCAGTTCTTTTTTCTCCTGCCTGTCCTGCTGCTCGTCGGCTGGATCTTCCGGCGGCTGGAGCTGTGGCGTCCGCTGCGGGTTCTGCTGCTGGTGCTCTTCACGGTGATCCTCTGCGATCCCAGAATAGTGCTGAAGACGGGCGGCATTGATCTATGGGTGCTGCTGGATCGCTCGCGCTCGGCACAGGATCTGGTCGATACGGGCGAGCAGGAATGGCGGACCTTGCTGGAGCGCTCTCGCCCGGGCGACAATGATCAACTCCATCTTCTCGACTACGCGGACGAGGTGATCCCGGTGGGGAACGCGGAGACAGCGGTCTACCCGGGCAATCGCGACATGACGAGGACAGGCCTCGCTCTGCACGAAACTCTCTCACGGATGGATCCGCGCCGGCACAATCGGGTGCTCGTTTTCACCGACGGCTACAGCACCGAGCCGCTCACGGGGGTCGCGGGAAAACTCATCACTCAGGGAGCACCCCTCGACTACCGGCTCGTGCGGGCGCTGGAAGAGACGGACTTCCAGGTCTCCGAGGTGAAAATGCCGCTGCGCACGCAACCGGGCGAGCCCTTCGTCGTCGATGTGACGATCTCGGGCACGGCGGACGGGGTCGTGCCACTCGAGGTGAGACGCGGTTCGGGACGCATTTTCCAGCGCGAGGTTGCCGTGAAGGACGGGATCGGCCGCCTGCGCTTTTCGGATCGGGTGACCGAGCCGGGAGCGCATCGCTACGAGGTCGCGATCGAGCCGCCGGTCGATGCCCACGCGGGCAACAACCGGAACGAGCGCTGGATCGAGGTCACGGCGGGTCCGCGCGTCCTCCTCATCACCCGGTATCAGGATGATCCGGTCGCGGCGATCCTGAGAACACAGGGCTTCGAGGTCACGGTGGTGGAAAACACCCTCACACTCACGCCGGGGGCGCTGACGGGAGCGAAGGCGGTCATCCTGAACAATGTCCCGGCCTTCGAGCTGCCGGGCGATTTTCTCAATGCCCTCCCCTTTTACGTTACCGAGCAGGGCGGCGGCCTGCTGATGGCGGGCGGGCATCGCAGCTTCGGGTCGGGCGGCTACTATGAGTCGGCGGTCGATCCCCTGCTCCCGGTCTCGATGGAGTTGAAAAGCGAGCACCGCAAGCTGGGCGTGGCGATGGCGATCGTGATGGATCGCTCGGGCTCGATGGCGATGACGACGAGCAGCGGCCATACGAAGATGCAGCTGGCGAATGAGGGAGCCGCCCGCGCGGTGGAGTTGCTCGGGAGCATGGATGCGGTCACGGTCTTCGCGGTCGATAGCTCGGCGCACCAGATCGCGCCGCTCCTGAACGTGGGGGAAAGTCGCGGCGAGCTGAACAGCCGCATCCGCAAGATCGAGTCGATGGGCGGCGGCATCTTTGTCTACACGGGGATGAAGGCGGCGTGGGACGAGTTGAAAAAAGCGCCGCTCGGCCAGCGCCACATGATCCTTTTCACCGACGCGGCGGACTCGGAGGAACCGGGGGACTACCAGAAGCTGATCGAGGAGATGAAAGGCGGCGGAGCGACGGTGAGCGTGATCGGGCTGGGGAGCCGCGCCGACAGTGACGCGAGCTTCCTCGAAGACATCGCGAAACGGGGGGACGGGCGCATGTTTTTCACCGAGATCCCGGGCGAAATCCCGAATATTTTCGCGCAGGAGACGGTCACGGTAGCGAGGTCTTCTTTTGTCGAAGACCTCACCGGGACCCGGGCGACGGGTCGCTGGTATGAACTGGCGCGCCGCGACGTCGACTGGCCCGGAGAGATCGACGGCTACAATCTCAGCTACTTGCGCGATGGCGACGAGGCCGCGCTGATCTCGACCGACTCCTACACGGCGCCGCTCGTGGCCTTCGGGCGCCGCGGGATCGGGCGCACCGCTGCGGTCGCCTTCCCTCTCGGCGGCGAGTTCTCGGAGCGAGTTCGGAGCTGGGACAAAGTCGGTGATTTTGTCCAGACCCTGACCCGCTGGCTCATGGGCGACGAACTCCCGCCCGGCATCGGGATACGGCACGAGCTCACGGGGTCGGAACTCTCGATCGATCTGCTCTACGATACGGAAGAGTGGGAAAACCGCTTCATCGGATCACCGCCGAAGGTGATGATGCAGCGCGGCTTCCGCGAGGGGAAAAGCGAGGAGCTGATCTGGGAGCGTCTCGCGCCGGGACATTACCAGGTTACGACCACGCTGAACGAAGGAGCGCCCGCGCGGGGGGCGGTGCAGGTGGCGGGCACGGCGATCCCCTTCGGCCCGGTCACAGTGGGATCGGGCAGTGAATGGAAATTCGACCGCGACCGCGTCGCCGAACTGCGGGAGACGGCCCGCGCCAGCGGCGGCTCGGAGCTGCTCGACCTCAGCAAGGCCTGGCGCAAGCCGCCAGCCCCGGGGTATGAATCGATCCGCCACCCGCTCCTCATCGCGGCGCTGCTCCTCTTCCTACTCGAGGCCCTCGTGACGCGCACGGGCTGGCGACTGCCGCAGATCACCTTTGCGAAGGCCGCGAGGCCGGCGACCAAAAAAATCAAATCGCCCGCCGCCGCTACCGGGGTGGCAAGGCCCGCACCTGTTGTCGCAGCAGCTCCCGCGCCCGTCATCGAGGCCCCGCCCGTGCCGACGAGTCCTGCGGCCCCGGCGGAATCGAGAAAAAGTCGCTTTACTCGTGCAAAAAAGGGCCTTTAGCCTGTTGCTTCACCGCTAGAGTCGCTACATTCGCGACGGAAATTCCCCCCTATGAAAAAAAGCTCTCTGCTCACCGCCACGCTGACCCTCGCCTCGGTCTGCTTCCTCGTCGCCCAAAACCAACCGGCCCCCGAAAAGCCGAAAACCTGGGAGGAAAAAGCGGCGGAACGTTTCGGCGATACTCCCACCGCCGAGCACAAGGTGACGATAGACGCGGGTATCCCCGAAGCCACCGCGACCCCGAAAGCGCCGCGCAAGGTCCTCGTCTTTTACCGCTGCGAGGGTTTCATCCACACGTCTATCCCCTTCGGCAACTACGCGATGAAAAAGATCGCGGAAACGACGAAGGCTTTTACCGCCGATTTCTCGGATCAGTATGCGGTCTTCACGAAGGAGAACCTCGCCCGGTATGACGCGATCATTTTCAACAACACGACCGCGCTGAATCCCGATGAGGCACAGCGCGCCGCGATCCTCGATTTCGTGAACGAGGGCAAAGGCATCGTCGGCTTCCACGCCGCCGCCGACAACTTCAACAAGTGGGACGAAGGCATCGCCCTGATCGGCGGGATCTTCAACGGTCACCCGTGGAATGCCGGCGGGACCTGGGCGTATAAGGTGGAGGATACCGAACATCCGCTCAACGCCGCTTTCGGAGGCGAGGGTTTCTGGCACAAGGACGAGATCTACTGGTACAAGCCCGAGAGCTTCCAGGGCAGGGACAAGCTGCGCGTCCTCCTCAGCCTCGACATGTCGAAGGCCGAAACCCGTAAGCCGATCGAGAATGAAAAAGAAGCGGCCAAGCTCGGTGGCAAAGCGCCCGCCGATGTCGACGTGGCGGTGTCGTGGTGCCGGGAAGTGGGCAAAGGCCGCCTCTTTTTCACCAACCTGGGGCACAATGACATGACCTTCGCCGACAAGAAAGTCTTGAAACACATGCTCGACGGCATCCAATATGCTCTCCGCGATATCGATGCGGATGCAGCGCCCTCGTCCACGGTGGAGGTGAAAATCGCTCCCGCTCCCGAGGCGCCTGCCGCTCCGTAATCCCATTTTCCCCTCTCCCCGACCCGCTCTATGCTCGCCGATTTCCTCCGCTTTGCCGAAACGACCGCCCGTGAGGCCGGGGCCCTGACCCTGGAATACTTCCTCACCGACGGAGCCCGGGCGGAGTTCAAGTCGGACGATACCCCTGTGACGATCGCGGACCGCAAGGCCGAGGAGCTGATCCGTCAGCGCATCGCCGGGACCTATCCCGATCATCAGATCGTGGGCGAGGAATACGGGGCGACCGAGGGCACATCGGACTACCGCTGGATCATAGATCCGATCGACGGGACGAAGTCTTTTGTCCACGGCGTGCCGCTCTACGCCGTCCTCATCGCGCTGGAGATCAGGGGGAAGATGGAAGTGGGCTGCGCCTATTTCCCCGCCCTCGACGAGATCGTCTCCGCTGCGACCGGGCTCGGTGCCCACTGGAACGGGAAGCCCTGTCACGTCTCAGAGGTGAGCCGGATCGATCGGGCCGTCTGCGCCCACATCGACACCGCTTACTTCGGCAAAAACGGCAAGGGCGAGGCCTGGGACCGGCTGCAGAAAGCGGTCTACTACAACGCGGGCTGGTGCGATGCCTATGGCTACCTGCTCGTGGCGACAGGCCGCGCCGAGATCATGCTGGACCCGGTCATGGCGGTGTGGGACTGCGGCCCCTTTCCACCCATTTTTAAGGAAGCGGGCGGTTATTTCGGTGACTGGTCAGGGAACGAGGGATGCATCGACGGCGGCGAGGCCCTCGCGACAAA
The DNA here is from genome assembly GCA_041688355.1 of Verrucomicrobiales bacterium. Lineage (GTDB taxonomy): Bacteria > Verrucomicrobiota > Verrucomicrobiia > Verrucomicrobiales > DEV007 > Arctic95D-9. The sequence goes on from JBDNIL010000480.1 coordinate 22,625, forward strand.
CGCGGCGCTGCGGGACGAAGTGGTGGCTCTGCTGAAGGGGTAGGAAATTACATGAAATCGTTCCGGAACAACTCCATCCGTTTGCGAAAATTCGCGTCTCATTCGCGGCCATTCGCGTTCCAACTCTGTCTGTTGGTCACCTTATTTTTCACCCACTCCTCCGCCCGCGACTGGATCGTCAATCCGGAAGCCGGCGCCGACACGAACGAGGGCTCAGCGATTTCCCCGCTCGCCACCGCGCAGGCAGCTGTGGACAAATCGGGGCCCGGGGCCCGCGTCGTCCTGCAACCGGCCGGAGCGGTCTACCATCAAAGCATCGACCTCAGCAAGGCGCCGACCGGACTCGTCCTCGACGGGAACGGGGTGACGCTCGATGGCGAGGGAAAACGCGAGCACGGGGTCTTCTCCAAGGGCAAAAACCGCAATGTGAAGGTCTTCCATCTCGCCGTCCGAAACTTTTCCGGCGACGGTTTCTCCATCGCAGGCGAGAGCCGCGGCTACCAGTTCTTCCGCATCGATTCACGGCAGAACGGCGGTGCGGGCTTTGCTGCGAGCGATCAAGCCGAGTGCTGGATTCACGAAGGGAACTTCGAACAAAGTGCCGTCAGCTTCCGCTCGCGGGACGCGGCGGAATCCTACCATTCCGACTCCCGCTTCGAAGGAACCCTCGATCTTGAAGGTGGCCGACACAGCCTAACGAAATGCACCCTGCTCTTCACCTTCAACCGGCCCCTGCTCACGATTCGGGGATCCACTCCGCCCCCCGACGGGAAGAGCGGAGCTGCGAGCCTCGTCATTCAGTCGCTTTATCTTCCCGGCGCCATTGGCGCCATTGGCGACAACAAATCCGCCTTCGAGATCGGTCCGGGCAGCTTCGTCTACCACGACCCCGACAGCGCAAAGACTTTCGCCAGGATGGCCGTCTCCGTGAGCCCCGGCGCCGAACTCAGCGAGAGTCTCTTTCACACCTTCCCGATCGGTCGTGACGCCTCGGGATCGCCCCTCATGGCCTGGGCCGGGGGTACGACGCGCTTCTTCCCTTCGAACGCCTACCGCATCATACATTTTGGCAAACACGTGCCGCAGGATGTCGCGGCCAAACTCTCGCCCGACAACGACTGGCTCGGACTACTCGCCCCGCTCGATACGGTCAATTTCCCCCCGACCGGTCCCGCGTTTCTTCCCGAAAATGCCTCGGCTCATGCGATCTGGCGCTGGATCGGACTCACCGCTCCCGACGCCGTCTTTGTCCCGGACACGCCGGAAGGCCGGGCTCTCGGCAAAGCACTGCAGGACACCCCGCCTGCCGGTATCGGCATGGTCAACGTCTTCATCAATCGTGAATCGGGCGAGAACATCCAGGAGTCCCTCGTCCTACCAATCCGCGAAAGCGATGACACCTTTGCAAAGGTGGAAATGCAGCAGCGGGTTGAACGCAGCCCGCAGGAGGTTCTCACGCAACTCTCCGCCCACTATGGGAACGATTTTTCGGGCTCCTACATCGAGGCGCTCGCCCTCATCGCAAAAGAGGCGGCAGGCATGCCCAATCGCGCCGTGGAACTCGCCCGCCTCCATCTCGAGAAGGCCCCGGACCTCCCCGGCGATGGCGGTAAAATCGCAGGCGCCCTGCTCTATGCGGGCATCGCAGAGCCATGGGCTGAGGCTAGAGTTCTCGCTGTGGCGGGGATGGCCTTCGACTCGCAGGGGAATCCGCTAGAGGCAATGCCGACTCACAGCGAGATGAGCGATGCCGTCTTCATGGCCTGCCCTCTCCTCGCGAGAGCGGGTGCCGCCAGCGGGGAAAAACGCTATTTCGACCAGTGCTACCGCCATTTCGAATTCATCGCCGCGCTCTGTCGTCGGCCCGACGGGCTCTATCGACACTCGCCCATGAACGAGGCGGCATGGGGTCGCGGAAACGGATTCCCCGCCCTCGGGCTCGCTCTGGTGCTCCCCCATTTCCCCAAAGAGCATGAGGGGCACCCCGCTCTATTGCAGGCCTTCCAGACTCACCTCAGCGCTCTCGCCGCGCACCAGAACCCCTACGGCATGTGGCACCAGGTCATCGATCACCCTGACAGCTATGCAGAGTTCACCGCAACCTGCATGATCGCCCATGCCATCGCCGTCGGTCTGAAACACGGCTGGCTCGAGGGAGCAGACTGGGACGGGCGTCTCGAACTCGCCTGGAGCGCGGTGAAGATGCACATCTCCACAGACGGCCGGACGATCCTGAACTCCTGCGCCGGGACCGGCAAGCAGTCGAGCCTGGAGGACTACTACCGCCGCGAGGCTATCCTCGGTCGTGACTCCCGCGGCGGAGCGATGGCACTAATGCTTGCCGCCGAAATGAAAAAACGGTATACGCAATGATGGATACGCGATAACGCGCCCCGATTGCCCCGATGAATGCCCCTGCTCTCCTCTTCAGACTCCTGCTTTTCCCTCTTTTTCTAGCCGCCACCGCTGCCCCGGCGGAAGAAGCCACTATCCCCGAGAACTTTCGTCGGGAGAATCTCGTAGCCTGGTGCATCGTCCCCTTTGATGCGAAACAGCGGGACCCCGAAGCCCGGGCAGAGATGTTGAAAGGTCTCGGACTGAGGCGTGTCGCCTATGACTGGCGCGAACTCCACATCCCGGAATTCGAGAGTGAGATCCTCGCCTGTCGGGAGAAGGGCATCGAATTTTTTGCCTTCTGGAAAGGGCACGAAGCCGCCCATGCCCTCTTCGCCCGGCACGGGATCAAGCCGCAAATCTGGCACACCCTCCAGACCGGCAAAGGACTCTCGAACAAGGAAAAGATCGCCAGCGCGGCCGAGGCTCTCGCCCCCCTCGCGACCCAGACCAAAGAAGCCGGTCTCGCCCTCGGTCTCTACAATCACGGCGGCTGGGGTGGTCTCCCCGACAATCTCGTCGCGGTCTGCAAGGCCCTGCACGAAAAGGGGTTCGACAACGTCGGGATCGTTTACAACTTCCACCACGCCCATCCCCGCATCGCCACTTACGAGGACGATCTCCATCGCATGAAGCCATTCCTCCTCTGTCTCAATCTCAATGGCATGGCCGATCCTGCGTCTGAGGATGTCTCGAAATCAGACGTCAAGGTCAAGCCGATCGGCAAGGGCGAGCACGAGCGGGAGATGATCGCGAAAACCATCGCGGCAGGCTACACGGGGGCCGTCGGGATCATCGGTCACGTCTCCACCCGCGATGTCGCGGAGGTGCTGCGGGAGAATCTCGAGGGACTCGACCGCATCCTTGCCGACCTACCCTGACAAACGTCTATTTCTGATAACTGAGGATGAACGGCCCCGCCAACTTCACTGCGGCGCTGATCCCCTGCTCTTCGCGAAACTGCTTCAGGTAGGCGGCCTGCACCGCAGGAGCTATCTCGACGGGCGAGGCGCCGCCCCCGTCGAGCGCTTTGTAAAAATCGACCATGAAGAGAGCTGTCTCGCGGTCAGCGACAGGCCAGAGCGTGAGGAGGAGATGCTGCGCCCCCGCCTCGATGAGCCCCCGCCGCATCCCGAGGACACCCTCGCCCGAGCGTGATTCGCCGAGACCTGTCTCACAGGCCGAGAGGACGACGAGCCACGTACCATCGAGATCGAGCAATGACATCTCGGCAGCTGAGAGGATCCC
>JBDNIL010000481.1:0-21720 GCA_041688355.1 Verrucomicrobiales bacterium
CCTGTCGGTATGACGCTCCAGCGCCCGCACCGCCTTCACGGCGAGGTTGTCCTCTCCCCGGGGCAGGGACGGGTCCGAGCATCGCAGGACGACGTGGTCATCGTCGCGCCACTGGAGGCGGATGCGATCCTGTAGGTCCAGAGCGACCATGCGGGTCTCGATCTCGTGATAGCCATCGTCGCGCTGCCCGAGGACCCGCAGCCACAGGTTCGTCTTCGCCGGAGCAAAGAACTCGCAGGCGTCACTCATGTCCGGAAATTGGTCGCTCATTCAGTAAATCTCTCAGATGCTCTGCCAACCGATAAACGCAAAATGACGACCCGTCTTTCCCTTTTCGATGCGGTAGCTGTAGTAACGCGAGGGGTCGCTGCTCGTGCAGATGCCGCAGTCGACGACCTGCGCGGCGTGCACTCCGGCCGCCTCACAATCGCGCACGATCGCCGCCGCAAAATCGATCTCATAGGCGGGCGGACGGATGCAGGGCGCGATCTGGACGATGAGATCGGCCGGGGCGGATCCGTAGAATTTCACCAGGCTCCGAATCGCTTCCGGCACGATACCAAGTTCGGTCCCCACCCGGCCCGAGTGTACCGCCGCACAAATTCGCCGCACCGGGTCCGCGATCAGAACCGCCCCGCAGTCTGCGACATACACGCCGATGAATTGCCCCGGTGTCTCAGTAATGAGCCCGTCGGTGTCCGGGAAATGACTATGGCCCGGGCTGCTGCCATCGACACCGATGACCCGTTTCCCATGGACTTGCTCCCCGGTCGCGAGTTGTTCCCGGCCCACGCCGGCTAGGGCGAGTTGCTCGTCAAAAAAGGGCCTCAACCTTGCGAGCGCCTCGTCCCGGTCGGTCACGACATCGATCAAGGGAGACCGCAGCGTGAAGCCGTGGATCAGGCCCGGAATCGCACTCAGGGCCGGGAACGTCTCGAGAAGGGGCGAAGCTGTCATCCCGCAGACCGAACAGGCTTATGCGGTGGAGTCAACAGGGTCAGGTCAATTTTCCTTCTGCTGATAGCGATAGGCCTTGATCGCGACCTCCAATTCCCGAATTTCTTTTTCCACCGCGAGCAGATCCTCTTTTCTCTTCCGGGCGAGCATCTCGCCGAGCGTCTTTGCCTTGAGTTCCTTTGCAAAAAGATCACGCTTTTCCCTCAGTCCCTTGAGTTCCTTCTCTCGACTCGCGATGTAGGGATCGACAGCAGCCTCGCTCGCCACCGCCTTCGGCGGCGGAGACTGGTTCGGGAGACGCATCACGACAAGCCGGTCTTTCCACACGAGCGACTCGATCGGGATCTCGAAGCGCTCCCCGTCCGAGCGCCGATCGACCTGGAGGTTGACGGGGTCTTTTCCCTGAATCGTGACCTCGAGGCTTTTGCCCTGACTGTTCACGATCGTGCGGTCGAGAGGAAGTTCGGGCTTCGTCACAAACCAGTAAAAAACGGCAGATCCGATGAGGAGGAGGAAGAGGATGCCGAGCGTGCGAATGCCTTTCATGAGGAAATCCCAGAGTAGCCTGAATTCCGCAACAGAGCGAGACGGAATCTTTACCCAGCGCCGTTTCTAGCAGAGCCGCAGGAACGCTTCGGATTTCTGCCCTGACTCGAATGGCACGCAGCGCAAAAGGAGCGCGGACACTCTTGTCCGCAGGCTCGTTTGATTGATCTCCGGTATTCGGGGATTAAGTTGGATGGAATTTTAAGTATTCATCTGAATGCCTTTCATGATAATTGTTCCACAGAACAGTTATCATGCCCTCTATCTATCGCCCGCGCCGTCCCCGCCCTCTCCTTTGTGGCAGGTTGTGCATCATTGCTGGTCCGACTTCGAATCCGGCTATGAGAAACGCCACCGCCCCATCCACGGTCCACTCCGCCACGACGCCATCGACGCCATCGACGCCATCGACGCCATCGTCGTCGTGCGTCAGTTCCACCGTTGCGGTGACCTTGCCACAGGCTTCACCCGGCTCCAGTGCCCCGATTGCGGGCATGAGCGTCTCCTCGCCTTCACCTGCAAGACGCGGCACTTTTGCCCAAGCTGCCATCAACGGAAAGTCCGTCAAACCGGTGACTGGATCGCCCGCGTCCTCTCCTTCGAGGTGCCGCACCGGCAGTTCGTGTTTACGATGACCAAACCCCTACGCGGCATCTTCCGTAAGCGGCGCAAACTCCTCGACCATCTCTTCACTACCGCGATCGAGAGTCTGCGCGACTGGATGCGGGCGAGGCTTGAGCTGCCCGAGGGACAACTCGCCGCCGTCGCCGCTGTGCAGACCTTCGGCGACTCCCTTCATCGGACTCTACTCGAACAAGAGCCGGGGAATGGCGGCGAAGACGGGGCGACCCCAACCGGAGATGAAGGGCGCTAAGAAGCCCGAGCGAGGAGAGGAGACTCCACCGGGGACTCCCTTCATCCTTCCGCCGCCCGAGCCAAGAAGCGGGCGTGCGCTTCGCCCCTTGTGGCGCGCTCTCATCATCCGCGTCTGGGGCGAGGATCCGCACAAATGTCCCTGCTGCCCTGGTACGATGAGCCGAGCGGCGGTGGCAGCCGCGAGACGGACCCATACGAAGGAGCGGCCCTGGAGCACAGCGGACGGGTGAGGGAGCCGGAGGAGGCGACCGAATCAACGTGGTGGGAACGATGATTCGTAGGGCCTCACTCCAGCGGGGTCGAGTTGCTGGAGTGGGTCAAAATTCAGCAATTGCGCAGGGTTTGCTTACCAACAATGAAACGGGCCCGAAATCATTGCTTTTTTCAAGTATTTCGTGAATGCTCCGTTCTTCATGATCGAAGAAAATCTTGCAACTCTTTACACGATCGAAAAGAGTATCCTGCGTTCCTATCGGTCGCATCCCGAGATCACGGACCACGCCGTCCGGCGGGTCTATGAAGCGGCTACGTCCTATTATCGTGCCGTCGCGGCAGGACGCCCCGCCGACGCTCCAGCCCTCGGCGGTGTTGAGAAAATCATTTGCGACGAACTCCTCGCCACTTGCGAAGTATTACGGACTGAAGGTGTCGGCGAGACTGAATTACAAGCCCCGGCAACGGAAAGCGAGCCGGTCTCGGCACAGACTCTCCAGCGGTGTCTCAATCGGCTCGTCCGGTCCGTCGAAAAAGGAACGAAGCGCGCGGGCGTGACGGGTTATTTGAATCTCATTGCTACCCACGTTCGGTAGTGTGTCAGCATCGGCGGGGCCTTTTGGACCCCCTCCTTCCCCGGCCCAAGGGTGGCAAGGGGGGTGAAGGGATGAAAAAGCAAATTCCTAGCAATTAGCTCGTCCCGGGGAATGCTTGCGGCAGGCGCGCGGGAGAGGAGGCGGTTCTGCCCCGCCTGCTTGAGTCGGGTTTTGCGCAGCCCCGCATCCCGCCAAGGATACGAGTACATGCCTGAGAAAAGATTCGGTTTTCACCCCCGATTCCCGTTATTGTTTCATACAATGAGAATTCCCACCTTCTTCCTGCCCGTCCTCCTTGCCACCCTGCCCTGCGCCGCGTCGGCCGCGCCCGATCCGGCACCCGAGGGCTACCAGTCGCTTTTCAACGGCAATGACCTCAGCAACTGGACCATCCCCGAGGGCGACAACGGCCATTGGAAAGTCCTCGACGGGGTCATCGACTACGACGCCCAGTCCGAGGCGAAAGGGGACAAAAATCTCTGGACGATGGAAGAGTTCGGCGACTTCGAGCTGCGAATCGACTGGCGCATTACGGAGACGACCGGCTTCTATGACGTGCCCTACGTCCTCCCCGACGGCAGTACCGTGAAAGGACCCGACGGCAAGAATCTCACTCATCCCATGCCGAACGCCGACTCGGGCATCTACCTGCGCGGTATGTCGAAGTATCAGCTCAATATCTGGTGTTGGCCGATCGGGTCGGGCGAGGTCTACGGGATCCGCAACAACGAGACTCTCCCGCAGGAGATCCGCGCCGGGGTCACCCCGAACCGCAAAGCCGACAACAACGTCGGAGAATGGAACACTTTCATCATCACGATGAAAGGCGACCGCCTCACCGTCGTCCTGAACGGACACACCATCATCGAAAATGCCGTCCTTCCCGAAGTGCCCGAAAAAGGCCGCATCGCCCTGCAGCACCACGGCGGTAAAAAGGCCGACGGGACCTGGTCACCGGCCTCGAGTCTGGTGCAGTTCCGGAATATCTTTATCAAACCACTCTGACCATCCGCTTTCACCTCCCACTCTTAATCTTATTCGTTAATCTTAATCATACTCCGGTTTGAGTATGATTAAGAGTATGAGTGAGAGTGAATCGATCCACCCCAGAATGAAAACCCTCGCGCCATTTTTCGTCCTGCTCCTCCTCGCCGCTCCGCTTCGCGCGCAGGACGAGGCGGCGAAGACCGATCCCCGCGCGGGTCACTCCTACCACGGCGAGGTCTTCAACGAAGGCCCGCGCCAGGCGGCGGCAATCATCCCGGGGACGGGTGAGGTGGACTTCGCGGTGACGACCGCCTCGGACGAAGCACGACGCTTTTTCAATCAGGGGGTCGGGCAGCTCCACGGCTACTGGTTCTTCGAGGCCGAGCGCAGCTTCCGCCAGGTCGCCGCACTCGATCCCGATTGCGCGATGGCCTACTGGGGCATGGCGATGGCGAATTTCAAAAACGACACCCGCGGCAAAAAGTTCATCGACGAAGCGGTCGAGCGAAAGGACAAAGCCGATGCCCGTGAAAAGCTCTGGATCGACGGTCTCGCCGCCTATTTCAAAGATCCCAAGGTGGACATGAAAAAGCGGCTCACGAGCTACACCCGCTCCCTTGAGAAGATCGTCATGGCCTATCCCGATGATCTCGAGGCGAAGGCCGTGCTCCTGCACCAGGTCTTTTACAACAGCGGCAAGGAACTGCCCATCTCGAGCTTTTATGCGATGAACCTGCTCGCGGAAGAGATCCTGACAAAAGCACCGAATCACCCGGCGAATCATTTCCAGATCCATCTCTGGGACAAAGACGATGCCTCGCAGGCTCTCAAGGCGGCGGCGAACTGCGGGCCTGCCGCTCCCGGGATCGCCCACATGTGGCACATGCCCGGCCACATCTATTCGAAACTCCACCGCTACACCGACGCCGCCTGGCAGCAGGAGGCCTCGGCCCGCGTCGACCACGCGCACATGATGCGCTACCGCATCGTCCCCGATCAGATCCACAATTTCGCCCACAACAACGAGTGGCTCATCCGCAACTTCAACAGCCTCGGGCAGCTTGATCGCTCGGTCGATCTCGCACTGAACATGATCTCGCTGCCGCGTCTCCCGAAGTTCAAAAAAGAGGGCGATAAGTCGATCTACGATCCCGACGGCAGCAGTTGGCAGTATGGTCGCCAGCGTCTCCGTGACACGCTCGTCCGCTTCGGGCAGTGGGAGGAACTCATCCGACTCTCCGGCGATGGAAGCGAAAAGAGCGAGGCCCTCCTCGCGCCGGACGGCAAGTCCATCACGGAGACGGATTTTCATCGCTACGTCGGCATCGCGAAGTTCGAGAGCGGCGATCACTCCGGCGGAATGGTCCATCTCACGGATCTCGAAAAGCGTCTCGCGGGCAAAAAGACCGGGCAGGATAAGGCTGTCGCCGATGCGAAGGCCAAAGCCACGACCGCAAAGAAAGACGAAAAGGGCATCAAGGAAGCCACTGACGCCGCCGCGAAGAATTTTGAAAAAGCGGTCAAAGAGCTGGAGAATCCGGTGAAGGAGCTCAACGTCTATCGCCATCTCACCGCCTCTCCGGCAGACAAGACCGCAGCGCTCGCGCTCCTGCCCGATCTCAAAGACCTCGCGAAATGGCGTCACGCCGCCCTCTGGCAGCGCGCCGGCAACGGCAAGGAGGCGATGAAACTCGCCGAAGAAGCGGTGAAATCAGAGAAGAACGAAGTCCTCCCGCTCGCGACACAGGTCCGCCTGCTCTCCGAAAACGGGGAGAAGGAAAAGGCGAAAGCTGCCTTCACCAGCCTGCGTACCGTGGCCGGTCACGCCGATGCCGGTCTCGCGATCTTCGTCCCGCTCGCCGCCGTCGCGAAAGAGTTCGGATTTCCCGAAAAGTGGCAGCAACCCGCCGCTCCCGCGACAGATCTCGGACCGCGTCCCGCCCTCGATAGCCTCGGCCCCTTCCGCTGGAGCCCGCCGACCGCGCCCGACTTCACCCTGAGCGATGCCGAAGGCAAAGAGACGACTCTTTCCACCCTGCGGGCCCGGCCCGTCGTGGCGATCTTCTTTCTCGGGAAAGGCTGCATCCACTGCATGGAGCAGCTCAACGCCTTCGCCCCCATGCAGAAGATATACGCCGAGGCCGGGATCGATCTCGTCGCGATCAGCACGAACCCCGTCGCCGAGCTCAAAGAGACGCTCGCCGGCGAGGGGGAAAAGAGCGCGCCCTTCCCTTTTCCCCTGCTCTCGGATCCCTCACTCGCCGCCTTCAAAGACTACCGCGCCTACGACGACTTCGAGAAGCAGCCGCTCCACGGAACCTATCTGATCGATCGCAGCGGGCACATCCGCTGGCAGGAGATCGGCTACGATCCCTTCATGCAACCGGAATGGCTGCTCGAGGAATGCCGCCGACTCCTCTCGCTCGACACGCCCGAGAGCTAGGATTGGGACCCCTCACAGAGCCACCTCGACCGCGAGGCGCAGGGCATAGGCCCGCATCGGGCGAAGACCTCCGCGTTTGCTCCCGCCGGGGGTGAGCGAGGCGACACGGATGACGTAGGACTTGGGAATTCCAACGACACCCTCGGGAAATTCATTGGCTGCGATCACGACGAAGTCACGACCGAGGCGGGTTCGCAGGCGCACCGTTTTCGGCTCCTGATTGCCGGCCTCGAGGCGCAGCAGGATCACCGCATTCCCCTTCTCGAGGCCGGAAGTGGTGACCTTCCGCGTGTCCGCGATAACCTGGAGGAAAGTGATCTTCAGTCCGCTGTCATAGGTCCAGGTGTCACCGACCGAGAGCCGGGGACTACTAGGGACGGGCACTGAGGTGGCACGGGCGCTGCTGCCAGAGCCGGAGACGAGGAAGACGAGAGCGGACGCGACAATAACCAAAAGAGGGGATTTCATATACCCTCTCTTGTTTCGTAAGGGAAAACGTGACGCTTATTTTCCCGAGGCAAAGGTCCGCGCGCAGGAAATCAGCTCGGACGGGTCGTCGATGCAGAAATCGGGGCCCTCGGTCTCCATCGCTTCGCGACCGTTCGCGCCCCAGCAGACCGCGACGCCACTGACGTGGGTTTTTCGCGCCGCCTCCATGTCGCGGGTCTCGTCGCCCACATACATCGCGAGCGAGGGAGCGATCCCGGTTTTCTTCAGGACATTGGCGATGCGATGGGGTTTGCCGAAAAGACTCACTCCCGCCTCGATGAAGGCGAAACACTCGAGCAGGTCAAAGCGTTTCATGATCAGGCGCACATTCTCCGCCGAGTTCGAGCTGATGATGCCGAGCCGGAAACCCTCCCGATGCAGAGCCTGCACCGCCTCGCGGGTGCCCCGGATCATGTCCACCTCGTCCATGCGATCATGGAGAACCTTGCGGATGTGCGCCCCGAGCTTCGCCGCCATGAGCCGGGAGATACCGAGTTCGTCGAGGAGAGCGCGGGTATTCAGCTTCCGCAATTCCCGCACCTCGGCTACCGTGACGGAGCGCAGGCCGTAGCCCGCCGCGAGTTCGTTGTAGATTTGAATGCCCGTCTCGATCGTGTTGGCAAGAGTGCCGTCAAAATCGAAAATTAGGAGGGGTTTGGAGCTTCCAGCAGTCATAAAAAGGAGCACAGATTCCGAACGGGGGCCCGTTTGGCAAATGATCAATCACTCTGCGGTTACGCAAAATGCGCGAAAGAAGACTCACCGAGACGCAATCGGGTCTTGACCGGCGCTTGTGCAACCGTCTTCAATGGCCGAAAATAGGCAGCTTCCAGACTACGACCATGATTCGCCCCCAATCACCCCTGACCGCGATCCTCTTCGCGATCCCTCTCCTCTCCACCGCCGTCACCGCTCAGGACGCGGCGAAGACCTATCCCGACGCGCCCGCCGAGCAGGTCGCCGGCGATCTCTTTGTCGTCCCCGAAGGACTCGAAGTCACCCTCTGGGCCACCTCACCGCTGCTTTTCAACCCGACCAACATCGACATCGATCTCGAGGGTCGCATCTGGGTCGCCGAAGGCGTGCGCTATCGGAAAAACTTCGACCGTCAACCCGAAGGCGACCGCATCGTCGTGCTGCAGGACACCGACGGCGACGGAAAAGCCGACTCGAGCCACACCTTTGTCCAGGAGCCCCTCCTCATCGCCCCGCTCGGCATCGCCGTGATCGACAACAAGATCGTCGTCTCCCAGCCGCCCCACCTCCTCGTCTACACCGACGTGGATCGGGATCTCAAATTCGACGCGACGAAGGACAAACGTGAGATCCTCCTCACCGGCTTCAGCGGGCAGAACCACGACCACTCGCTCCACTCCGTCACCGTCGGACCCGACGGGAAATGGTATTTCAACTCCGGCAACTGCGGCGGGCAGTTCACCGACAAATCGGGGAAAACCTTCACCGTCTATGGCGACTACCGGCCCAAGCCGATCGGACCCTTTGAGTTCCCCCACAATCCCGAAGTCCTCGCGGGCACTCCGAGCGACGACGGCCACGTCTACGTCGGCGGCTTCACCGTGCGCATGAATCCCGACGGCACCCACGCCGAGATCATCGGGCACAACTACCGCAACTCCTACGAGCAATCGATCAACTCCCTCGGCGACATCTTCCAGAATGACAACGACGACCCGCCCGCCTGCCGTGTCTCGTGGGTGATGGAGTATGCGAATTTCGGCTTCAGCTCAAATGACGGACAGCGCAGCTGGCGCGTCGACAAGCGCCCCGGTCAGACCATCCCCGTCGCCGAATGGCGACAGGAAGATCCCGGCATCACCCCCGCCGGCGATGTCTACGGAGGCGGCTCGCCCACTGGAAACGTCTACTACGAGAACGGCGCCCTCGGAAACGATTGGAGCGGCACCTTTTTCGCCTGCGAACCGGGGCGGAATGTCGTCTTCTCCTACCAGCCCGAACTCGAAGGCGCGGGTTTCAAGCTCGAGCGCCACGACTTCGCGACGACGAACCCGAGCGGCGAGTTTGCCGGTTCCGACTTCCTCGGTGGCAATGACAGCGTCAACAATGAGACCCGCACCCTCTTCCGCCCCTCGGACATCGCCGTGGGCCCTGACGGTGCCCTCTATGTCTCGGACTGGTACGACGCCCGCGTCGGCGGTCACCAGGATCTCGATGGTACCTGCTCGGGCGCGATCTACCGTATCGCGCCGAAGGGCTTCCAATCCGTCGTGCCCAAGATCGACATCACCACCGTCGAAGGCCAGATCGAAGCACTCAAGTCCCCTGCCATCAACGTCCGCGCGATCGGATTCGAAGGCCTCAAGGCCCGGGGCCGGGCCGCCCTCGACCCCGTCGCCGCGCTCCTGCAGGATCCCAATCCCTACATCCGCGGACGGGCCATCCACCTCCTCTATCAGCTCGGCATCAGCGGCCCGCGCGTCGCCGGCTACCCCGCCGATCAGACCTCGCCCGAGATGAAGATCGCCGCCTTTCGCGCGATGCGCCGGGCCGGACTCGACATCAGCGGGGCCGCCGCCGGTCTCGCTGAAGACGAGAGCCCCGCCGTCCGCCGCGAAGTCGCCCTCGCGATGCGAAACGAGTCCTTTGACCATTCCAAAGAGATCCTCGTCTCCATTGCCAAAGGCTACGACGGCAAAGACCGCAGCTACCTCGAGGCCTTCGGCACCGGCGCGAGCGGAAAAGAAGCCGCCGTCTACGCCGCCGTCAAAGACGCCATCGCCGACGATGATTCGCGCCGCTGGAGCGACACCTTCGCCGGGATCGCCTGGCGCCTCCATCCGCCCTCGGCCGTCGATGATCTCTCGGTCCGCGCCCAGAGCGGGATCCTGACAAAAGCGCAGCGCCAGCAGGCGCTCGATGCGATCGCCTTCATCCACACCCGCAGTGCCGCCACCGCCATGCTCACGATCGCCCAGCTCGACACCCCGCTGAAGAGCAACGCCGTCTGGTGGCTGATGAACCGGATGAACAATGACTGGAAGGACTACGACCTCATGACCGAACTGAAGACCCGCGGGATCTACGACCCGGGCAAAGTGGTCATCCAGGAAGTCCTCCTCCCCGAGCCTGACGAAGCGCAAAAATCAGCCCTCACCGTCGAGAGCGTTCTCGCCCTCACCGGTGATGCGGATCGCGGCAAAGCGACCGCCGCACGCTGCATCATGTGTCACGAAGTCGGCGGCATCGGCGTGCAGTTCGGCCCGCCCCTCGATGGATGGGGCAAGAGCCAGACCCACGAAGTCATCGCCCGCAGCATCATCGACCCCAGCGCGGATATCTCCCACGGATTCGACGGCACCGAGCTCGTCACCAAAGACGCCAAGACGATCCACGGTCTGCTCATCCAGGACGGCAACCCCGCCATCATCACCAGCATGGGCGGCATCACCCAGATGATCCCCCGGGGTAAAATCGAAGCCAAAAAGAAAATGACCCGCTCCATGATGCTCAGCGCCGCCCAACAAGGCCTGACCGCCCAGGATGTCGCCGATCTCGTGGCCTATCTGAAGGCGAATTGAACAGGGTCCGCTCACCCTCCCGACCCTGATTGTTGCCCGACATTCGCCCAATTTCGCCCGTTTCCCCGGAATGCCGCTTTTGAAAGTAAAAAAGGGGCATTTTTCGGCCTAAAAACTGTGCAAATCGTTGATCTTTCGCGGTTCCTAGCGTAGTGGAGAGGAGCGAAAAATAGCCCCTTCCGGCGGAGCTTGGAGTGCCCCCTGCCGACGGGCGATTTTCGCGCCCTACCCTCGATTCATCCTATGTCAGACGCTGCCCACGATAATACGCCTCCCAAGCCCACGGGAAATTACGATGCCGGTCAAATTGACAAACTCGAGGGCCTCGAAGCCGTGCGGAAACGGCCCGGGATGTATATCGGCGATCCGGCTACGGAGCGAGGTCTCCACCACACCGTTTTCGAAGTGCTCGACAACTCGATCGATGAGCATCTCGCAGGCCATTGCTCACTCATCACGATCACGATTCATGGCGACGGATCGATTTCGGTGGAGGACAACGGACGTGGCATCCCGGTCGACATGCATCCGAAGTTCGGCATGCCCGCAGTCGAGCTCGTCCTGACAAACCTCCACGCCGGCGGCAAGTTCGGTCAGGGCGCCTACAAGTTCTCGGGCGGTCTCCACGGGGTCGGGGCGAAGTGCGTGAACGCCCTCAGCGACTGGTTCACCGCCGATGTCTATCGGAACGGTAAAATTTACCACATTGCCTTCGAGCGCGGCGTCACGACCAAGCCGCTCGCCGTCATCGGTGACCTCGCCGACCCGAGCCGCACCGGGACGAAGATCTCCTTCTTCCCTGACACGACCATTTTCACCGCCGGGATCGAGTTCAAGTTCGACTACCTCTCTAACCGGATGCGCGAGCTCGCCTTCCTCAATCCCGGCGTCCGCATCGTCCTGATCGATGAGCGGGAGGATTCGCGGAAGAAGAAGGAGTTTTACTACGAAGACGGCATCATCGAATTCGTCCGCCAACTCGGCGAGAACAAGGAGCTCGTCCATGACAAGCCCGTCAGCCTCAGTGGCAAACGCATGGTCGAGATCGACGACAACGGCAAGACCGCCGAAGACGAATGTTACGCGGACGTCGTCCTGCAATACACCGGTGACTACCACGAGAACGTGCTCTGTTTCGCCAACTCCATCCCGAACGGGGACGGCGGGGCCCACCTCTCCGGCTTCCGGGCGGCGCTGACGCGGGCCTTCAACAACTATGCGAAGGCCAACAAGCTGCTCAAGGACAAAGATCCCGCCATCACCGGGGAAGACTGCCGCGAGGGCATCGTCGCGGTCATTTCTGTGAAGCACCCGAACCCGCGCTTCAGCTCGCAGACGAAAGAGAAACTCGTCAACAACGAGGTCGAGGGTGTAGTGAGCTCGATCGTCTACGAAGGCCTCTCGGAGTTTTTCGACGAAAACCCAGCTCTCGCCAAGAAGATGATCGACAAGGTCCTCAACGCTGCCCGAGCCCGCGAGGCCGCCCGCCGCGCCCGCGACACCGTGCGCAAGTCGGCGATGTCCGGCGGTGGTCTGCCCGGCAAGCTGGCCGACTGCTCGTCCCGCGACCCCGCCGAGAGCGAACTCTACATCGTCGAGGGTGACTCCGCCGGTGGCTCCGCCAAGCAGGGCCGTGACCGTCGCACCCAGGCGATCCTCCCGATCCGGGGTAAGCTCATCAACGTCGAAAAGGCCCGCCTCGACAAGGTTCTCCAGAATAAGGAAATCCAGACCATGATCACCGCGATCGGTGCCGGGATCGGCGACGGCGATCAGGAAGGGGCCTTCAGAATCGAAAAAGTCCGCTACCACAAGATCATCATCATGACCGATGCGGACGTCGATGGCTCGCACATCCGGACGCTGCTTTTGACCTTCTTCTGCCGTCAGATGCTCGAGCTCGTGAAGCGCGGCTACGTCTACATCGCGCAGCCGCCCCTCTACAAGATCACCCGTCGGAAGAAAGAGCAGTATGTGCAGGATGACCGCGAGCTCAGCCAGATCCTCATCTCGCTCGGGGCCGACGACGTTTTCCTCCGCAATCTCCAGGGCGGCAAAAACGAGAAGATCAGCTCCGAAGGTCTCAAGGAGATCCTCGAGATGCTGGAGAAGCTCAATCGCTACAGCGACGCCATCGCGCGGAACGCCGGTGACTTCCAGGAATACCTCGCCCACGGTCGCGAAGGACACCTTCCGGAATACCTCGTCCAGATCCGCGAGGGCAACGAGGTTTTTGTGAAGTACTTCGTCGATGAATCCGATCTCCGCGACTACGCGGCGGCGAATCCGGACCTCGCCCTTTTCGGACGCGCAAGCGCCCCCGAGGTGATTGAGTCTCCCGAGGTCTCCGAGGTTGGGACCGCCGTCGAAGTAGTCGAAGTCGTCGAAGTCGTCGCGGCAGCGCGAATCGAGGGCCCGACCCGTCGCGGACGCCTCATCGAGATTCACGAAGCCCGCTCCATCTCCAAGCTCATCATCGCGCTCGGCGAGAAAGGAGTGAGCATGGAGAAGTTCGAAGACGAGGACAGGCCCATCTTCGAGATCGTGGAAGGCGAGAGCGAGCATGCCAAGGTGCATCCCATCTTCAAAGTCACCCAGATCCTCGACACCGTCGTGCAGATCGGTCGCCGCGGCATGCAGGTGCAGCGCTTCAAAGGTCTCGGGGAAATGAACGCCAAAGAGCTCTTCACCACGACGATGGATCCCTCTGCCCGCAAACTGCTGCGGGTGAAGATGGACGAGGAAAACCAGGTTGAAGCCGACCGCATCTTCACCATCCTCATGGGCGACGTCGTCGAACCCCGCCGCCGCTTCATCGAAGACAATGCACTCAGCGTCCGCAATCTGGACATTTGATAGACCGACCCGATCCAAACCTCATCTACGAAAACCATGACACACGTCGAAGGGCTCGATCGCATCACATTCACCCCTGGAGTCATGCAAGGCCAGGCCTGCATCAAAGGGAGTCGCGTCACCGTGGCAACCATAGTCGATACGATCGCTGCCGGACGCACCGCCCGGGAGCTGCTCGCCCACTACCCCGACCTGCAAGCCCAAGACATCGAGCAAGCTCTGCATTTCGCCGCGCTGAAAGTGCGCGGTGAGGAATACGAACTGATCCCCGCTTGAAAATCATCATCGACGAGTGCCTTGCACCGACCTGGGAAGGATTTCTCAGGGAACAGGGCTTCGAGGCAACCTACTGGCTGAACATTGGCGAACGTGGAGTAGAAGACCTGGCCATCCTCGAATGGGCCGAACAAAACAATCATGTTATCCTCACCCGAGACCTCGACTTCAGCAATTTGCTCGCGTGGCACGGGCTCGCCAAACCGAGCCTGGTGCAGCTCCGCACCGGTGATGCCCTTTTCGACAAAGGGACCGGGGAACTCGTCGTCTCCATCCTTCATTCCGCTTCCGAGCCGCTCAATAGCGGTGCGATCATCACTATCAACGTCGAAAGACGTCGGGCGAGAATTCGCCGTCTTTTTGTCGATTGATCGCCAGACCTCTTAACACATTCTCCTATGCCTGACGAAACACCTATTCCGCCCCCTCCCGCCTCCGGCGGCAGCATCGAACCCATCAGCGTGGCTGTGGAGATGTCGAATTCGTTCCTCGATTACTCGATGTCCGTCATCATCTCCCGGGCCCTGCCCGATGTGAGAGACGGGCTCAAGCCCTCGCAGCGACGAATCCTCCTGGCGATGAACGACCTCAATCTGGCCCCCGGCAAGAACTACCGGAAGTGCGCCAAGATTTGCGGGGATACCTCGGGTAACTACCACCCCCACGGTGAGGCCACGATCTACCCGACTCTCGTCAACATGGCGCAGCCCTGGACGATGCGCGACACCCTCATCGACGGCCAGGGGAACTTTGGTTCGGTCGAAGGCGACCCGCCGGCGGCGATGCGATATACCGAGGCCCGTCTCACCCACCTCGGCCATGTCCTCATGGCCGACATGGAGAAAGACACCGTCGACTACGTCGCCAACTACGACGAGACCCAGCGCGAGCCCGTTGTCTTCCCAGCCGCTTTCCCGAACCTGCTCGTCAACGGCGGTACCGGGATCGCCGTCGGCATGGCGACCAACTTGCCGCCCCACAACCTCGGCGAGATCATCGACGGCATCTGTGCCACGATCGACAATCCCGAGATCACGATCGAGCAGCTCCTCACCTATGTGAAGGGCCCCGACTTCCCTACCGGATGTACCATTCTCGGGAATCGCGGCATTTACGATTATACCCGCACCGGACGGGGCAGCATCAAAGTGCGCGGACGCGCCGGTATCGTCGAAGACGCGAAGGGACGCGAGCAGATCATCATCACCGAGATTCCCTTTGCCGTGAACCGAGCCCGCCTCGTCGAACGCATCGCGGAACTGGCCAATGCGAAGATCCTTCCCGAGATCAGCGCGGTACGCGACGAGTCGGATGAAAACACCCGCGTCGTCGTTGATCTCAAGCGCGACTCACGCTCGCAAGTCGTCCTCAACAACCTCTACAAACACACCGCGCTCGAGTCGACCTTCTCGGTCAACATGCTCGCGATCGATCAGCGCCGCCCCCGCCTCCTCAATCTCAAGGATGCGATGGTCTGCTACATCGAGCACCGTCGCGAAGTCATCCTGCGCCGCACCCGCTACCTCCTCGGCAAGGCCGAAGAACATGCTGAAAAACTTGAGGCCTTCCTCATTGCGCTCGGCAATCTCGATGACTTCATCCGCATGATCCGGGACTCGAAGACCCGGGACGAAGCGCGCGAAAAGATCAAAGCGTATAAGTTCTCCGCCGAAGCGGCCGAGGCCATCGGCATTCTCATTCGCGGCCAGGCCAGTCTCAAGACCATCCCCGGGCAGTATGTCTTCTCCGACAAGCAGGTCGATCACATCCTTGAACTCCGCCTTTACCAACTCGTCGGCCTCGAGCGCGACAAGGTGAAAAACGAATACGACGAACTCCTCGAGAAAATCCGCGATCTCCTCGACATCCTCGCCCGCGAAGAACGAGTCCTCCAGATCATCAAGGACGAGCTGCTCGACATCAAAGAGCGCTACGCGACCCCGCGCAAGACCGACTTCGGCATGGACGAAGGCGACATCGCCGTGGTCGATCTCATCGCGAACGACTCTAACATCATCACCATTTCCCATCGCGGCTACATCAAGCGAACCCCCGCGATCGAGTTCCGCACCCAGGCCCGCGGCGGCAAGGGGCTCAAGGGCATGGAGACGCGTGAAGCGGTCGACAAGGACACCGAGAACGACTTCGTCGAGCACCTCTTCACCGCGACCGCACATGACTACCTGATGTTCTTCACCGACACCGGCCGCCTCTACGTCGAGCGTGTCTACCAGATCCCCGAAGGCAGCCGCACCGCGAAGGGGCGCTCCATCAAGAACCTGCTCAACCTAAGACCCGAGGAAAAGATTGCCTCCGTTCTGCGGATCGAAGCGGTAGGAAACGAGGACAAGAGCGCGACTTTTGTGGAGGACAAATTCGTTCTCTTTGCGACCCGCTCCGGCAAGGTCAAAAAGACGAAGCTCTCCGACTTCCGCAACTATCGCAAGGATGGCACCATCGCAATCCGCATCGAGGAGGGCAACTCCCTCACCCACGTCGTCCTCACCAACGGCAGCGACGACATCTCCATGGTCACGAATCGCGGCTACGCGGTCCGCTGCAACGAGAGCACGATACGCCCGATGGGACGCGGCTCCGCCGGGGTTCGCGGGATCCGCCCGCGGCCGGGAGATTACCTCGTCGGCCTCACCGTCGTCGACGATACCACCCACTTCCTCGTCGTCAGTGCCAACGGACTCGGGAAACGCACGCCGTTTGAAGACTACCCGACCAAAGGCCGGGGCGGCAAAGGCGTCATCACGATGCGCGTCACCGAGAAAACCGGAGCCGTCACCGCCGCGCTCCGCGTCGCCGAGACCGACGAGCTCATGCTGATGACCAACACCGGTCAATCCGTCCGTATCCGCGTCGCCGACATCCGCATCACCGGCCGCAATGCCTCCGGCGTGAAGCTGATGAACCTCAAAACAGGTGAAGTGATCCAGGACATCGCCCTCGTCGTCAATGACGACGAAGAAGAAGTCGAAGTCGCCGCCCTGCCGGAGACGGATCCTGCCGAAATCGAGGAGGAAATCATCGATGACCTTGAAGAAGAAGTGGATGAGGACGACGTCATTGAAGACGGGGATGAAGAGGAGGATGAGGAGAAGTGATCGGAATGCGATGTTCTCCAATAGGTGCCAGTGATGCCAACGGCCTGCATCGAAACCACGATCCCAAGCTACTACGTATCCCGGCCAGCTCGCGACGTCGTTCAGATCGCAAGGCAGTCTGCCACAAGGCGCTGGTGGGATGGCGGGTGCTCGGGTTTCGATTTGTTCACTTCACAAGAGACCCTTGATGAAGCCGGGCGGGGTGATCCTGGACAGGCATCGCAGCGTCTCGGGCTGTTGAACGAGATTCCAGTGCTTGAGGTCACGCCGCCGGTGGAGCAACTCACGCGCAGGCTGCTCGAGGTATCGCTCATCCCTGCCGGTGTGGCCTCAGACGCACTGCACATTGCGACCGCGAGCGTTCATGGTGTCGATTTCCTCGTGACATGGAACTTCAAACACATCGTGAATCCACACATTCGACAGAGACTACGAATGGAAGTTGCTTCCCTCGGATACGTTTTGCCCGTATTGTGTACACCAGAGGAATTGTTGCGAGATGGAGACGATTGATCCGGTTACAGAAAAAGCCGACCCGGTAATCACCGAGGTGCGGGCCATCAAGCGGGCGATTGTCACCGAGCACGGTGGCGATCTCGAATCGTTCTTTGCCGGGATTCGCCTGCGTCAGTCCGTCAATCCCCGATTGGTCTCATCTATCGACGGAGTGCCAGGCGGCACCGATCCTACACCCGCTCTCCTCCCCGAGTCGTAACAGCGCTCCCTTTGGCGGGCGGCCAGTGCTTCGTAGGTTCGCGGCCCTACCGGAGTCCGCTCCTTCTTTTCGCGGACGTCGCAGACTCGCTATTTCTCCACGGACTCGACTTCGATGGCTTCGCGCGGAAGACCGAGCATGGTTTTGATCTGGTGGATTTGCTCCAGCTTTTGGGCGGTCGAGCTGTGAGTCTTGACCGACCAGCCGGTGGTTCCGATCGGGCGGTACCCGCAGGGCTCGTTGTTGTTGGGATTGCGGAACTCCCGTTCCGGCTCGGTCGAGACGAGGCCGCTGTTACCGACCCGGATTTTTCGAAGTTCGGGCAGGATGGAGGTGCCCTGCACCGAGACGAGCGCCTCGACGAAACTGGCGAGGGCGTCGGCGGCGTTGTCGTCATCGATGAGCTGGTCGGGCAGGCTCTCGCCGGCGAGGGTCCAGCGAATCTTGAAGAGGAGCTTCGAGTGCTTCGCTTTCGAGTGGCTGCGGGTCGCGGCGTCGAAGTCGGTAATGGCCCGGCGGATTTCCTTGCTCAGGGTGTCGATCTGATGCCGCACCTCTTCGAGGCGTTTGGCGGCGGCAGTGATCATCTGGGCCTTGTCCCAGTCGCCGGCCATCGCCGCCTCGGCGATGGAATCGCGGGCGCCGGTGAGACGGGTTTCGAGGTCGGCGGCGATGTGTTTGAGTTCTTCGATCATTGTTTGGGGTGTGCTTCTTCGGTCATTAAACAGCGGCGTCTCGCCTCCCATCAATCAGAAGTTCGGCGAGGAGTTTGTAGGTTCCATTTCCGCCTTCCAGAAATCGTGCGATTGCTGCCTGGCAATGCCCGTCGGCCATTAGAAAGAATTCAAATTCCTCATCCGGTCCTGCTTCGTCGAGGCCATGTTCTGAAGCGACACCTGCCAGATCTGTCAGAATAAAACGTGCGTGAAAGCGTTGCTCATCGGGAATCCTGTCCCAAACAACACATTTCATCGAGGTTCTCTTGGGAAGCTCGAAGGCGAATTGCTTTTCACATTCGGCAACGAGTTCGCCTGGCGAGAAATTGGGGTCTTTCCCCTGCAACGAGAAATGTAGCTCAAACTTTGGGCACCGCCCGTTACCGTCTGTAGTGGTTCGAATGAACTCCCGCAATGGGCGTTGCCACTTCCGGTGAGATGGATCGAAATATGGATCGACAAAAACGATATGATTGCTGGCGCGTAGAAGTGGGGAGAAAATTTTCGCCATGTTCGCGGCTTGTTTGCAAACAGAGAATGAATGATTGTCGGTCCAGAATTCTGGGCAATCCTCCGCTTCCCTCTGATTTACAGCGGCACGACACAGCTCTCTGTTGCGAGAAACGAACGGGAAGCGTAAATATTCCTTTCAAAACCCGTACCCTTGACGCCCCCCATGACCCCTGCATCCACCACCTTCCTCTACGAACTCCTCAACACCCCGAGTCCGACCGGCTTCGAAGTCCGCGGACAGCGGGTTTGGGCGAAGCGATGTCGTACCTTTGCCGACTCGGTCGAGAGTGATGCCTACGGCAATGCCTGGGCCACAGTGAAGGGAACCGATCCGGATGCTCCGCGTGTCATGATCGAGGCCCATGCGGACGAGATCGGTTTCATCGTGAAATACATCAGCGATGACGGCTTTCTCCGCGTCGACCGCATTGGCGGATCAGACTGGGCGAACGCGCGGGGACGTCGCCTCACCGTATTCAGCGACAAGGGCGAGATCCTCGGCATCGTCGGGAACACCGCAATCCACATCCGCGACCGCAAGGACGGTGAAAAGGCGCCCGAGGTCCACGAGCTCTTCGTCGACATCGGCGCCTCGAGTGCGGCCGAGGTCGCGGAGATGGGCATCCGCGTCGGGCATCCCGCCGTCTATGCCGACGGAGCCGTGCCCTTCGGGAAAAACCGCATTGTCGGTCGTGCTCTCGACAACCGCATTGGCGGATTCATCATCTCCGAAGTGACCCGTCGTCTCGCCGAAAATGACGCCCGCCCCGCCGCCACCTGCCTCGCTCTCAATGCGGTTCAGGAAGAGATCGGCGGCTACGGCGCGACGATGGCTGCCTACCATCTCAAGCCCGACTTCTGCCTCGTCCTCGATGTCACTCACGCGACCGACAGCCCAGACATCAAGCACCAGCAACACGGCAAAGTGACGCTCGGCGGCGGTCCCTCGATCACTCACGGCACCGCCAATCACCCGCTCATGATCCAGCGCCTCATTGAGTTGGCGGGAGAAAACGGCATCCCCCTGCAGCACGAGTCCTCGTCGCGCTTCACCGGGACCGACACCGACTCGATCTACCACGTCCGCGGCGGCATCCCCTGCGCCCTCATTTCCCTGCCCCTGCGCTACATGCACTCCATCGTCGAGATGGCGGATTTCGCGGATGTGGAGAAGGTGATCGAGCTGATGACACTGTTTGTGCAGTCGGTGAAGGCCGGAGAGACGTTTGCGCTGGAGATTTGAGGTGAGGGAGTGGGTAAGACGTAGACCTACATTTCACGGCAGTGGTCGGTTTTTTAACTTGGCAATCAGCGATTCCATATCCTCCGCGGGTGCCATATTACCGTCGCTCTCTTCAAGATTATCCTTCGGCAAATACACGCGTTCGAATTCCTCCCGTTTCTTTAGCTCGCGTTTCTCGTAGTGGGGTGGAGCATGGAACTTCGAATCTTCCTGATTCGGCGGGAAAGGCAACTGAACCTCGCCAGAGGTGGAATCAACCCAGGCAGCGATGAACGAAAGGCCGCTCGCTGCCGCGAGCTTTTTCACGTAACGGCCGGTGATCTCAGCTTCCCGCTTCACCACCTCGTCTTCCCGCTTCGCCACGTCCGAAATCTTCGGAAGTTCGGAAGAAGCGGCAAAACAATCGAGGCGGAAGATCGGGTAGGGCTGATCTTTCAATACGCCCCGGATCTCGTGACGCCCGTGAAAGTGAAGTTCCTCGACTAGCGAGTCGTCCAAACGAGCAATTACATACGCTACTTCGATTCCGATCACCAATTGACGGGGCGAGGCGAAACGACAGAGCCGGAATCCGGTGTCGATCGATGATCCGATGTAGTCGTGCCTTCCTTTGGCTTCACCGGGGATGATGGAATTCATCACTGGGAATCCAGCGAGCCAAGCGCCCCCCTTCACGAGTACTCGGGAATCTTCGTACCCTCGATTCCACCGATTCACCGCAGAGCGGAGCGCACGAAGCAGGGTCGGAATTCCGTCCATCCGCTCGATTTCGGAAACAAAGACCAGTTCATCTCCGATGGCCTTCCAGCGATCCGGCTTACTCCCCTCGTCAAGATTCGATTCTGGAGCATCAGGCTTCAGGAATCCTCGCCATTTCAGCAACTCTTCGAATTCGCCTTCAGCCACTTCGCGTATTCCGACTCCGACATTTCACCGGCAGCGAGCGCGAGGGTGCGCACGACAGCTTCCGCTTCCGTGGCTTGAAACTCAAACCCGTTGCGTTCAAGAAAGCCCGCCCCGAGCATGAATCCTGTGCGCTTGTTGCCATCGAGGAAGGGATGGTTCTTTACAATGCCCGTGGCGTAGGACGCAGCCAGGTCTGTCATCGTGGGTTTACCGTAATGAAAGAGTTGTTGGGGGCGCACCAAGGCAGATTCAAGCAGATTCTCATCACGCAGGCCCGCTACTCCTCCGTAATGCGTGAGCATCATATCGTGCAGCGCGAGGCATTCCTCCCGTGCGAACCAGTAAGGCTCTGTCATTTCGCCAATTCACGAAGGGCGTTGCGGTATCGGCGATTTAGCGACTCAAACACCGCCATCGACTTGGCGAATTCCGGGTTGCTGGCCGTCAACCGGACGCCATCCTGTGACTCGGTTAACGTCATTGTGTCACCCTCTTCCACATTGAGATGAGCGAGCACCTCTTTTGGCAGAACGATTCCCAGTGAATTGCCCACCTTACGAATTTTGAGATCAACGTTCATGAGTTTAATGTAGCCACACTTGTAATAACATCAAGCGCCTTTCCAGACCCTAGATCCTACCCGCCCCCCAACCTCTCCGCAATCACCTCCGCATAGACCCGATGCTCGGCCTCATGAATCCGCCCCGTGAGACTCTCG
>JBDNIL010000101.1:0-17863 GCA_041688355.1 Verrucomicrobiales bacterium
AAAAAACATCAAAAGGGAGTTGCAGGGGAACGGAAGTGCTCTAATCTGTTTGCCCGCTAGCGAAAAACAGCGGCTGAAACAAAGAGGTAGGAGCGGCGCAAAGCGGCTTATATTTCCCGAAATTCAGAATTGATCTTTCAGAAAACAGAAGTGGTAAGCGAGGTGTTAAAACCGCGTGAAGCCACGAAAAAACAAAAGGCTAAATTGTGCGCTGCGCGCAAAAGTGCGCAGGTGCCTGTGGTTTAAACAGGCACAGTCAATCGCTGGCTCTAACGAGCTGGCAAATATTTTTGGAGAGTTTGATTCTGGCTCAGAACGAACGCTGGCGGCGTGGATAAGACATGCAAGTCGAACGGGATCATCGGAGTAGCAATACAACGGTGGTCTAGTGGCGAACGGGTGCGTAACACGTGGATACATTCCGGGAAGCGGGGGATAGCCCAGGGAAACTTGGATTAATACCGCATGTGATCGAAAGATCAAAGACGGGGACCGCAAGGCCTGTCACTTCCCGATTGGTCCGCGGCCTATCAGCTAGTTGGCGGGGTAACAGCCCACCAAGGCTACGACGGGTAGCTGGTCTTAGAGGACGACCAGCCACACTGGAACTGAGACACGGTCCAGACACCTACGGGTGGCAGCAGTCGAGAATCTTTCACAATGGGGGCAACCCTGATGGAGCGACGCCGCGTGGAGGATAAGGTCTTCGGATTGTAAACTCCTGTCATGCGCGAACAAGGTTGCCGAGTTAATAACTTGGCAAATTGATGGTACCGCAAGAGGAAGAGACGGCTAACTCTGTGCCAGCAGCCGCGGTAATACAGAGGTCTCAAGCGTTGTTCGGAATCACTGGGCGTAAAGGGTGCGTAGGTGGCGTGGTAAGTCAGATGTGAAAGCCCGGGGCTCAACCCCGGAATTGCATCCGATACTGCTATGCTAGAGTACTGAAGAGGTGACTAGAATTCTCGGTGTAGCAGTGAAATGCGTAGATATCGAGAGGAATACCAACGGCGAAGGCAGGTCACTGGGCAGTTACTGACACTGAGGCACGAAGGCTAGGGTAGCGAACGGGATTAGATACCCCGGTAGTCCTAGCAGTAAACGGTGCACGTTTGGTGTGGGCGCAATCGACCGCGTCCGCGCCGGAGCTAACGCGTTAAACGTGCCGCCTGGGAAGTACGGTCGCAAGATTAAAACTCAAAGAAATTGACGGGGACCCGCACAAGCGGTGGAGCATGTGGCTTAATTCGATGCAACGCGAAGAACCTTACCTGGGCTTGACATGTTAGTCGTAGACTTGTGAAAGCTTGTCGTCACTTCGGGTGGACTATCACAGGTGCTGCATGGCTGTCGTCAGCTCGTGTCGTGAGATGTTGGGTTAAGTCCCGTAACGAGCGCAACCCCTATGAACTGTTGCCAGCGGGTAATGCCGGGGACTCTGTTCAGACTGCCCAGATTAACTGGGAGGAAGGAGGGGATGACGTCAAGTCAGTATGGCCCTTACGCCCAGGGCTGCACACGTGCTACAATGTCCAGTACAATGTGAACCGAGACCGCGAGGTGGAGGAAATCTATAAAACTGGGCTCAGTTCGGATTGCAGGCTGCAACTCGCCTGCATGAAGTTGGAATCGCTAGTAATGGTACATCAGCTACGGTACCGTGAATACGTTCCCGGGTCTTGTACACACCGCCCGTCACATCATGGAAGCCGCTCGCACCCGAAGTATCTCCACCAAGGAGGTCCTAAGGTGTAGGTGGTAACTGGGATGAAGTCGTAACAAGGTAGCCGTAGGGGAACCTGCGGCTGGATCACCTCCTTTCTATGGAGTAATTTCACCGGAGTATCATCTCACATGTGCTCAATTTAAGGTGAATAGGTCGATGTCTTACCGGTTGGATTAACTGACCGAAAGACAGGTGTTGCGGAAACGCGCATCACTCAAATGTTATTAGGGTACGTTACGTTTTATGTGCAGTGCACAATTTAGCCTTAGCCTTTTTCGATGATTGAAAGAACACGCGGGTTTTGAATTTTAGGGGGCATAGCTCAGTTGGTAGAGCGCCTGCTTTGCAAGCAGGATGTCAGGAGTTCGAATCTCCTTGCCTCCACTTCTCACGAATGTGTGGGCAGGAACGCGTTACGGGCAATTATGGGTCTGTAGCTCAGTTGGTTAGAGCACACGCTTGATAAGCGTGGGGTCACTGGTTCGAATCCAGTCAGACCCACTACCTCTGAGTCTCCCCCTTTTTGCCCGATCAGATCTTTGACAACTGTATATAGGAAAATGTATTACTACAATTTTACTGAACTTTGTTCAGTTTTAGTAAGAAAAGAATCTAACAGTGGAGGGAACTAAGCAAAACCCTTCCGATAACTTTCGATTTAATGAAAGTCTGGAACAAGCTGTTAAGAGCATATGGTGGATGCCTTGGTGCTAACAGGCGATGAAGGACGTGATAAGCTGCGATAAGCTTCGGATAGCGGCAAATACGCTTTGACCCGGAGATTTCCGAATGGGGTAACCTGGCTGGGGTAATACTCAGTCGTCTCACTCTGAATACATAGGAGTGAGTTCGCGATACCCGGTGAAGTGAAACATCTCAGTAACCGGAGGAAAAGAAAGAGAATCGATTCCGTAAGTAGTGGCGAGCGAAAGCGGAAGAGCCCAAACCGGAGCCATTGGTTCCGGGGTTGTAGGGCTCCAATATGGGACTGACGACGCTAGATTAAGTGTGTGGAAAAGCACTCCAGAGAAGGTGAAAGGCCTGTGATCGAAAGCTGAGTCAGCCTTAGGATGTCCCTGAGTAGTGCGGCACACGTGAAACGTTGCATGAAGCTGTGCGGACCACCGCATAAGGCTAAATACTAGTTAGCGACCGATAGTGAACCAGTACCGCGAGGGAAAGGTGAAAAGTACCGCTGTGAGCGGAGTGAAATAGAACCTGAAACCATATGCTTACAAGGTGTCAAAGCCCTTCTGGGGTGATGGCGTGCCTTTTGCTTAATGAGTCTGCGAGTTAGTGTTTGTAGCAAGCTTAAGTCCTTCTGGGACGCAGGCGTAGCGAAAGCGAGTCCGAATAGGGCGATTTAGTTGCAGGTGCTAGACCCGAAGCGGAGGTGACCTACCTATGGCCAGGTTGAAGCGTGAGTAATATCTCGTGGAGGACCGAACCGGTGAACGTTGAAAAGTTCTCGGATGAGCTGTTGGTAGGAGTGAAAGGCTAATCAAACCCCGTGATAGCTGGTTCTCCTCGAAATGTATTTAGGTACAGCGTCGTATGCTGACTGTTGGGGGTAGAGCACTGAATGAACTAGGGCCCATACCCGGGTACCGACTTCAACCAAACTCCGAATACCAACAGGTGTAGTACGGCAGTGAGATTATGGGGGATAAGCTTCATACTCAAAAGGGAAACAGCCCAGATCAGCAGCTAAGGTGCCAAAATACCGCTAAGTGGAAAGGAGGTGGGATTACTTAGACAGTGAGGATGTTGGCTTAGAAGCAGCCACCATTTAAAAAGTGCGTAATAGCTTACTCATCGAGTGATCCTGCGCCTAAAATGATTGGCGATAAGCGGTATACCGAAGCTCTGGATACACAGTTTACTGTGTGTGGTAGAGGAGCATTCTCAGAGCGTCGAAGCCGGATGGCGACTGAAGGTGGAGTTCTGAGAAGAGAGAATGCAGACATGAGTAACGATAAGAGAGGTGAAATTCCTCTCCGCCGTAAACCCGAGGTTTCCTGGGCAATGTTCATCATCCCAGGGTTAGTCGGGACCTAAGCCGAGGCCGATAGGCGTAGGCGATGGATAGCAGGTTAATATTCCTGCACCTCCTGAACCCAAAGCATCAGGGACACAGGCTGAATGACAACTAGGTAATTGAATTCCGAGGTGCGGCTACGGCCAATCCGTATTGTTTGAAGGACTGTCAAGAAAAGCTGATGTGTCGTGCTAAAGGAGCCCGTACCGCAAACCAACACAGGTGGGTGGGTAGAATATACCAAGGCGTAAGAGTGAAACCTGGTTAAGGAACTCGGCAAAATAGCCCCGTAACTTCGGAATAAGGGGTGCCTGCTTCGGCAGGCCGCAGTGAAATGGATCAACCGACTGTTTAGCAAAAACACAGCATTCTGCCAAGACGTAAGTCGAAGTATAGGATGTGACACGTGACCAATGCCGAAAGATTAAGGCAAGGGGTTAGCGCAAGCGAAGCTCTGAACTCAAGTCCCGGTGAATGTCGGCCGTAACTATAACGGTCCTAAGGTAGCGAAATTCCTTGTCGGGTAAGTTCCGACCTGCACGAATCGTGCAACGAGTTGATCGCTGTCTCAACCAGGAGCTCAGTGAAGTTGTAGTGCCGGTGAAGATGCCGGCTACCCGCAGAAGGACGGAAAGACCCTATGAACCTTAACTGTAAGCTGTCACTGGTTTTTCGGTTTCAATGCTCAGAGTAAGTGGGAGACTTTGAAGCGGCCTTTCAGGGGGCTGCAGAGTCATCAATGAGACACCACCCTTTGAATTTGGAGAATCTAACATCCTGCCCTGAATCGGGCGGAAGGACAATGGCAGCCGGTCAGTTTTACTGGGGCGGTATCCTCCCAAAGTGTAACGGAGGAGCGCGAAGTTTGGCTCAGCGTGGTTGGTAATCACGTTTCGAGTGTATAGGCATAAGCCAGACTAACTGTGAGACGGACATGTCGAGCAGATACGAAAGTAGGCCTAAGTGATCCGGTAGTTGAATGTGGAATTGCTATCGCTCAACGGATAAAAGGTACTCTAGGGATAACAGGCTGATCGCGCCCAAGAGTTCATATCGACGGCGCGGTTTGGCACCTCGATGTCGGCTCATCGCATCCTGGGGCTGGAGAAGGTCCCAAGGGTTTGGCTGTTCGCCAATTAAAGCGGTACGCGAGCTGGGTTCAGAACGTCGCGAGACAGTTCGGTCCTCTATCCTCTGTGGGCGTAGGAGAATTGAGGGGTTCAAACCCTAGTACGAGAGGACCGGGTTTGACGCACCTCTGGTGTACCAGTTGTTCTGTCAAGGGCACGGCTGGGTAGCTAAGTGCGGACTAGATAAGCGCTGAAAGCATCTAAGCGTCAAGCTATTCCCAAGATTAATTCTCCCTGAAGGATCGTGGAAGACTACCACGTCGATAGGCTGTAGGTATAAGTGTAGTAATAGATTTAGCCGAGCAGTACTAATCATCCGTTTGGCTTGTTCCAGCTTCTTTCTTTAGAGCATGTAGTAATCATTTTCCTTTTATACAGTTGTCAGAGATCTGTTCTTCATCGAATAGGCATTGACGCCCTCAGAAGTTTGGGCTCGGCTCCGGCCGAGTTTAAGATTCTGGTGGTCATAGCATAGCGGAACCACCCGGCTCCATTCCGAACCCGGAAGTGAAACGCTGTAGCGCCGATGGTAGTGTGGCGAAAGGCCATGTGAGAGTAGGTCGCTGCCAGGTTATAAATTAACCGCCCTGTTCGCAGGGCGGTTTTTTTGTGCCCGGATGGTTCGGGTAATTCGAGTTTTCGGACGATTTTGACGGGGGTGCCGGCTTGGAGGGCTGTGAAATCGTCCCGCCCGCCCATGGTAGGGGTTCACTTGAGGGAAAATGGAAGCGGTGGGGAAATACGCTGTATCCAGGATAGTGTGCCTCCGAGTTGCCGGATCCGTGTCCGACGCTCAGGGAGTGTTCTGTTCGGTTGTCGGGCTCTGGGTTTTCACGCTCGTAGTTTTCTGCGCTCTGGACTTATCGCGTATGGCGTCGGACTTGACTTGCGGAGGGCATCCGCTTCAGATTGCGGTATGACAAAAACTTCTCGTCGACATTTTCTCAGTACAGGTGCGATTCTCCCAGCTGCACTCACCTTTCCCGTCTCATCTCTTCGCGCGCGGGCAGCGGAAGCGACCGTGGGCGGCACTCTCGCCGGTCGTTTTTACAAGACGCTGAAGATAGGAATGGTGAAAGAGGGCGTCAATCTGTCTGAAAAGTTTGCGATTGTTCGCGATGCCGGATTTGATGGAATTGAGCTGAACGCGCCCGGCTATGATATCGAAGAGGCCCGCAAGGCGGCAAAAGATGCCGGGATTCCGATCGATGGCACCGTTTGCGCGGATCATTGGTCTGTCCGGCATTCGGATCCGGATGCGGCAGTGAGAAAGACGGCGCTCGACACTCTCTTGAGAGCGCTCGAGGACACTCACGCGGTTGGGGCTCACACTGTTCTCCTCGTTGTCGGTCACGGAAAGGACGGGAGTGAATCAGATGTCTGGGGGCGGACTGTGGAGAATATTTCGAAGGCAATCCCTCTGGCCTCACGTCTTGGCGTCGCCATCGCTGTGGAAAATGTCTGGAACGAATTCGGTTACGATCCTGACGCGGGGAGCGAGCAGACTGCCGAGGCCTATGCCCGCTACATCGATGCCTTCAATTCACCCTGGGTGGGAATGCAATTTGATATCGGGAATCACTGGAAATTTGGCGCGACGGGTGACTGGATCAGGCAGCTGGGGCGGCGCATTATCAAACTCGATGTGAAAGGGTTCTCGCGAGAAGAGAACAAATTTACTCCCATCGACGCCGGAGATATCGATTATGCCGACGTGAGAAAGGCGCTGCTCGAAATTAATTATCACGGCTGGTGTGCTGCCGAGGTCGAGAGCGGTGACCTGGCCCATCTGCAGGGGGTCTCCCAAGCTATGGATGAGGCTTTCGGACTTTCCTGAGGGCCCCTCCTCCGAACCGGGGGCGAATCCCGGTTCGGAAAGATCTGCCGCATTCGTTTCCGGGTGCAGCGTGTCGCCTTGGTGTTCACTCTTCCGTTTTCTTACCGCCGATTCCGAAGACTTTGAGAAGGACTACGGTCACGATAAGGAGGACTGTGATGATGGGGACGATAAGTCCGAAAGGGAATCCTCCCTCTTCCTCAACGACGGCAGGCCTCGATTTCGGCTCATCCTCTCCCTCCTCCTCGTCGGATTCATCCTCGTTCTTGGATTTGCTCTTCTTGGCGGCAGGTTTCTTCTGCTCGGCTTCTTTGGATACTCCCTTTTTCGAGCTGGCGAGGGCGGCAAAATCATCGACCGCGGGGGCGGCGGCCTCGGTTTCGGCGGCGGTGCCGTCCGCCGCAGTCGGGGGTTCCCCCTCGGCTGTCGTCCCGGCAGGAGTACCTTCGGCGGTGGCTCCGGCGGTTTTATTCAGGTTGGCGGTGAGAGCCTCGGATTCGGCGGCTGCTTTGCGCGCCTCGGCCTTAGCCTTTTCATCGGCTGTCCGCTCGGCCACTTTGGCACTAAGGGTAGCCAGATATGAGCCTCCCTTGGCTGCACCTTTCGTATTGGACTTGGAGCCTGATTTGCTCTTCGTGGCGGTAGCGGTCTTTTGACCGGTCAATGCTGCCGCTTCACTGATTTTTGAGCGAGCCCCTTCGATGTTGCCCTCGGCTATTAACTTGTCAGCTTCGACAAGCTTTTCGGCCTGTTGGGTGAGGATGGCCACGTCGAATTCGTTGACCCGGGCGAGTTCCGAGCTTGCCAGTTTGAGATAGGCTTCGATCGATGCTTTGACGCGCGGATTCAGCTGGACCCACTTTATACCGGATTTTTTGTCGGCTGCGACGCTGTCCTGATAGGCTTTTTCCTCTCTTGCGCGAACCTTGGTGAGCTGATCGCGGGCTTCAGGTTTGGAGTTGGCGAGAGCTTTCTCGTACTCCGCATTTCGGAAGTCGACATCGCGTTGCATGGTTTGCAGCAGGCGTCCGAGGTTGGGGATGACCTGACGGGCCAGATCGACCGCTTTGGGGAAGGCGGGAGAGCCGTAGTAATTTTTCTCGATGTTCTCGAACTCGCGCATCGCGCCGATGAGCCCGTTCAGATTTCCCGATTGGGCAAGATTCGACATGCTGAGGAAGCGAATTCTGGATTCGATAAGCTCTTTGAAATCGATTTTGTCCTGGGGGGTGAGCCATTCGCCTTCGATCTTGAGGAAGCCTCTTTCGACCTTGTCCAGTTCTTCGGCGAGGGTCTTGCGGATCTCCTGCACCTTGGGGACATGGGCACTTTGGGGAAATGCTTTGAGAAAGGAATCGGGCCCGGTCTCAATGATTTGCCGATAAGCGCTTGCGGGCATGAGCGAAGCGGTCGGGACGAGTCCCTGGATGCGATTGAACTCGACGTCGTCGGGGGCATCTTTGAGAATCTCGGCGATGTCAGCCCGCCCGATCACTTTGGTTTCCTTGATCGATGCGCTGACCGGGACTTCGATCTTTATGATATCGTCGGCTTCGTAGGTGATGCGCCCAGTAATGGATTGGCCCGATTTCAGTTTCACTTCGTCTGCCCGCAGAAGCGAGAGCGGGAGGAGGAGGGAAAGTCCGAGGAGTGGGAGCGAGGAGAGGTTTCTCGTGTTCATGCAATAATCAATTTTGGTGAACCCGAAGCATACAGGGTCTGCCATCGGGGCAC
This sequence comes from Verrucomicrobiales bacterium, assembly GCA_041688355.1. Taxonomy (GTDB): domain Bacteria; phylum Verrucomicrobiota; class Verrucomicrobiia; order Verrucomicrobiales; family DEV007; genus Arctic95D-9. Next base: position 8,466 of record JBDNIL010000101.1, read on the forward strand.
AATGCTTTTGGGGCGAAAAGCGGTCGGGATGGAACAATTCTTGTCGTTAGCGCCTGAGATTGAGGTATGTTTGGTCATTCAACAAATCTATCGTGGCAACGTTATCTTTGATCAGTCAAAAAGGTGGAGTCGGGAAAACTACCATCGCGGTCAATGTGAGTTACTCACTTGCGAAACGCGGTTGGCGGGTTTTACTCGTGGATGCTGACATGCAGGGGGGGGTGGGTTTTTCCCTTACGGAAAAATCAAAGGACGCTATCGGTTATTACGATTTTCTCACCGGTCTGGAGCCACTTGATACCGGGAGGCTTGAGGCGATCCTGATACGGACACGTCTTCCCGGCCTGTCCCTGCTGACGAGGGGCACTCGCGCCTCGTTGGACTGCCTCCTCTCGGCTGAGGGTGATCATTTTGCTCCCTTCGAAAAAATCCGTGCTCTCGATGAGTTGCTCTCGGAACTCGACTACGATCTGGTGATTTACGATACCCCCACCGGCATCACGAGTGTCTCGACTGGTATCTCAAGGGTAGTAGATTCGCTGCTCGTTCCCGAGCAACCCGGGCCGCTTTGCCTTCGCAGTCTCCCACAGATTCTGAGGATGGTCGCGGCGGCCCGCTCGGCAAACCCCGGGGAGGAGAGACCGCGCCTCGCCGGCTTTGTTCTTTCGATGACGGATCCGGATGATCCTTCGAATTTGATTGATCAGCGGGAATTTCGTGATCTTCTTCCAATTGAACTCGTCATGGAAACGGTCGTGCCGGTGCATCGGGACTTTCGTGAAGCGAGTCGGATGGGTGTCCCGGTCGCGATGATGCGGGAGCGACCTTCGGCTTCCGCTCTGATTTTTGATCAGCTGGCGGCCGAACTGGAAGTGCGACTCAGCCTCTACGAAGACGAAGAGAACCCCATCCAGGATCAGGACGATTATGCGAGACTCGTGGATTGATAAGGAGGAATTCGAGGAACTGGTCGGATCTTTCGCCCCTCCCAAAAAGGGCTCGCGACGGCGCGTATCCGCTACGCCCCGGAAAAAAGCGCGCCCTGGCGAGGTAGGAAAGAGGACTGCTCCGGAGGTTGGATTGACGGCCGAATCGGCTGCGCCCAAGCCGGAATCGGCTTTCCCGGAGATGTCGATGGACCACCCACTTTCGGATGAGGTTCCTCAGACCATAGAGATGGTCGTTAAGGAAAGCAGGGCGGTGTTTACCGCGCAGCTCGAAACGATCATTCGTGATCCGGTCAAGGAAGCGCTTGGAATTGATCTGCCTCCGCCCTTGATGTGGGAGTTTCCGGTCCCGTCCGGGGAGGTTTCAGTGGAGGCTGAGCGGGGCGGCTCCCTCTTTGAACTCGACGATCAGGAATCTGTTTTTGAGGTCTTCGAGGACGAGGATGATCCATCGGAGAATGCGTCAGTCGATGTTTACGACGAATACCCGCCGCCCCTTGTCTCCGGGCCGGTTATCGAGGCACCCATCGTCATCGAATCGCCTGGAATGGAGACAGTGGAGAATCTCGTGGTGGAAGACCCGCCGGGTCGTGAGGCGATCACTCAGAGAGTTCCGTTTTTTCTTGATGACGATTTCAATGGGCCGGAATGGCGGTTGCAATCTGTCTCCGAGCGCGATGCGGATCGCGCTCTGATTGCACTCGCTGAAGCGCGGGCCAAGGTGGACCAGAGCCAGTTGATGAGAGCTCCTCTTTCTGAAGTTTGCCCGATTGAGGAAGCGCTCTCTGATCCGGTGATTGAGATACGACTAGAGGTGCAATCAGAGCCAGAGCCAGAGCCGGAGCCGGAGCCAGAGCCAGAGCCAGAGCCGGAGCCAGAGCCAGAGCCAGAGCCAGAGCCAGAGCCAGAGCCAGAGCCAGAGCCGGAGCCAGAGCCAGAGCCGGAGCCGGAGCCCGAGCCGGAGCCGGAGCCGGAGAGGTTACTTCAGCTACCGGCGATTTTTGAATGGGAATCGGAATCGCTCATTCCCGACGGGGACGATGAGGGAAATGATCCGAGTGGGGACTTTCTTCCCGACCCTGTTCCAGTCATTTCTACCTTTGTTTTTCAACCTTCGGGCGCTCTTCATGAACGCATTACCCAATACGGTGAGTGCGCCCTGCGGGAACTGGGCGCCCGTGAAGTGGGGGTATGCGACAGGGACGGGCTTTTTCTGTATCGGTCTGCCGCGTCGCCGGGTGAGGGCGCACTAGAGGCGGCGCTGCTGGTTGCGGTGGCGGACAAGGTTACGCGCCTCCTCGGGCTGGAGGGGGCGACGGCGACGCAGGTGGCTGACGGGAATGGGGCGTGGCGTTGTCTCATCGCCGGTGCTGCAGACGAGCTCTTTGCCGGTTTTTCCCTTCGCGAGCCACTCGACTATGACGAGGTCGAGACCTGGACGAAGGCGCTTGCAGAGGCGGTGAATCCCGCCCATCGTTCCCACTGAGTAACCCCGGAAAAGCGGCTCCGTGTACGACGAACTCTCAGTATCCTTTGAAAATCCCGCGACTGATCCGCTCGGCCATGGTCATGTGGCGGGCAAACTCTACTGTGGACGTGACGCGGTGGAGTTGCAGTTCAAAGTGAAAGACCGGGCCTTCCGTAAGAACGAGAGCACGACGGTGCGGTTTCTCTACTCCGAGGTCGAGCAGGTGCAGTTGCTGGTGCGGTGGTTCCGGCCGCGCGTCCTCATTTTCCAGACCCGGTCCCCGGAAAAGCTCGATAGTTTTCCCGGTTCCAAGGTCGGTCTGGTCGAGCTGCAGGTGATCCCTGCCTCTGTCGGCGAGGCCCGAAAGGTGGCTGACCTGATCCGTTTCAAGCAGTCCGAGGCCTTCGTTGCCGAGTCTGAAGAGCGACTGAACCGGCTTCGAGAGCAATCATGAGGAAGCGTCAGAATTTTCACTTCGAGTTTTCGCGCAAGTCCCCTGTGCTCTGGCTTGCCTTCCTCTCGGTGCTGGTCTTCTACACCTGGGCCTATAGCTACCTCGGGGCGATTCTCATCCTCGAAAAAAATACGGTGAGGACAGGGCAACCGCAGGCGGGGTTCATTGACGCGGTCTATCAGTCCGCTTCGATCAGCAGCGGGCGCAATGCCGGTGAGACTTCGATCTCTTCCGCTTTTACGAGGGCTTTCCCGCAATATACCGACGGGATTGTCGATCCGCTCTTCCCCTGGCTCATGAGAGGCTCCTCGTCTCATGAGCCCGATGTCGTTTTCGAGCGGGGCAAATGGATGAATCTCATCCTTTCCGGCAGCCTCCTCATCCTCTTCGGGCTCGCAGCGGCGAAGGCATTCTCCTTTTCCGGAGCAGCCGCGATTATGCTAATGGGAGGGTTCGGCATTATCCTCGAGCGGTCCGCCTATTTCAGCCCCGATGCACTCTATTATTTACTCCTCGTCCTCACCTGGCTTTGCGCCCTCAGTCTCATCCGGCAGAATTTGCTCTGGCTATACGGCGTTTTCGGCTTGCTCCTCGGGCTGAGTTACCTCGCCAAGCCTCTCGTCTGGCCCATCGTGGCGGGCTTTGTGACCGTATCGATCCTGCGCTCTATCTGGATCGCATTCGCTTCCCGCAAAAACCGGGGTAGTGACGGCCTCTGGAGCCCCTCGAATCAACTCGTCGGATTCGCGATGATGATCGCGGCCTTCCTCCTCGTGACCGGTCCGCGACTCAGCTATGCCAACGCGGCCTTCGGTGACCCTTTTCATAACTATCAGAAGTATTTCGTCTGGTTCGACACGCCCGAGGATGCGGTGCGGTTTCAGCAGGCATACCCGGGCAAGGCAGAGCTCTCCATGCTTACTCTAGAGGAGCGTCCGGGACCAGTTCGCTATGTGAAGGAAAATGGCTGGGCCTCGCTCGGGAAGCGCAGCTGGGAAGGCGCCCTCGCCCAGGTGACCTCGAGTGTGCTCGGTCGCGGCGGGTGGATCCTGATCTATGGCTTTTTTGTATTTCTGATCATTGCCGGCATCCACCGGTGGGCCGCCTCTCATCAGAACGATGAGGTCTGGGAGGTGCGGGGCACAAGCGCCCGCTGGATGCTGCTTTTTCTCGGGGCGGTCGTCGGAGTGACCCTGTTTTACACGGGCATGGGGAATCCCATTATTCCCTACAGCGCGATGACAACCTCGCTCTTCCTTCCCATCCTCGTCACTTTCATTTGGATCTCGGAACGCTACCGTCGGCAGATGCAGCGCTCGCATCTCGCGAAAGTGGTGAACTGGGTCTACGCGGGGCTCATGGCGGGACCTATCCTCTGGATCACGGTCCGCATCATCATGGCGGTTTCGGCTCCCGTGACCTGAACGCAGCCCTAGCGAACGTCCTGCAAACGGCGGACGAGTGCCTTGACCTTCGTCGCGGCCCAGATCTGCCGGAAGCTGACCTCGGCTGCGTCGCCCGAGGTGAAAAAATCGACCGTTCCGATGCCGATGATCCCGGTGAGCCCCCGGCAGGTGACGTTGATCGCGCGGATGTCCTCGATTCGCACTTCATTGGAGCTGCGGGCGAGGAACCCCGTGATCACCTCAATACGGCGCGGAGTAATGCGATAGTCCTGGGTGAAGCGCATGAAACTGAGGTAGGCCAGTCCGAGGAAGGCGAGTCCGAAACCGCCAGCCGTAAAGACCAGATCGAGAGCGTAGAGCCAGATACCACCAGTGATCCCACCGACGACAAAGAATAGCGCGAGCGGGCTGTTTGCGATCGAGGGATGGCCGGAATAGAGGAGCCGTTCGCCATCAATGAAGGGCTCTTCCTCCTCCTCGTCGTCTCTCTCCTCCTCTTCTTCGGCGACCCTTTTGATGAACGGCCGCGCCTGGCGTCTGACGCGTGCCCCATCGACGTGGCTCGCACTCTCCCAGTCGAGGATGTCCTTTAGTCGCTCGCACTCTGTGGCACCCTCGCGTAGACAGATGTCGTCGTAGGTGAACTCTCCTTCCTCGAGTCCGTCGAAGAGAGTCTCAATGTCGAATGGCCCCAGCTTTCTCCCCTGCTTGAGAACGAAGACGGCTTCTTCGATTGGATAGGTCTCGTCCATCACGGAGCAGTGGCGGGTGCCGGCGGGATCTCGGGCAGTAAGTCCTCCCGCTCCAGTAGAGCGGCGATATCCAGCCCGGCGAGAGCCGGGCCATCCGCCCGCAGGAGAATGGCCTCGAGCGGCGCGATGCGGTCCATCTCCCCTACCGTCGTGTGGATGAGCCCCTGAATGATCGAGGCATCGCCCCGGGGGGTGGCGAAGAGATTTGTGATGCGGAAGATGAGCCGACCGGCCTCCCAGTCCATTTCGAAATTCCCCACTGTGAGAGTCTGGTTCACCCGCATCGCCAACTCTGCGAGTCGGTCGCGGTGAAGAGGATCGGGGGCTTGCCGGGGAGACTCCGAGACGACCGAGACAGCGGCGAGCGGCGCGAAGACCTGCACGTGCAGATCGACGCGAGCGTGGTGGGCTTCGAACCCGGCGCGGAGCACTTCTCTTCCCTCCACTTCGGTAAAAGCCCAACCAGCTTCGGTGAAAGCGGCGAGAACGGTGGAGTAAAGTTCAGAGTAGACCATGGGCAGTTCAGTAAGGAGGCTGTTCCGGTGACAGCTTCAACTCTTTTTTCACGGGACGATCCCGGTCGAAGAGCAGCGCGCCGGCCAGCATCAGGCAGAGCAGCAGGATCGCCGGGAGCGGGCCGCCGTGCGCGACGATGATCCCGTGCGCGATGGGGGCGAGAAAGGCAAAGACAAGGACCTTCGCCACCGGATCGACGATCTGGCGGGTCGATTGCAGCCGCGCCCGCCCGAGTTGCAGGCAGAGGATGACAAAGAGCGCCGAGGCCAGCCCCTGCGCCGCGAAATCAGTGAGGATGGAACCGCCGGGGATCGCCCCGGCAAACCCCCACCGCAGCGCATACGCCGCCGCCGTCATGGAGTGAAAACTCATCAACAAAAAAATCACGACAAAGCGGACGATGTGGCTGCTGAAAGCCGAGGCCCCGATCACGATCGCGTTCATCGTCGCGTTGGCGATGAGGAGAGTCAGCATTTCGGCGATGAGCCCGATCAGCTCGACCCCGCCGAGAAAATAGCGAATCAGGAAGTAGGGAAAAAGGGAGACGAGGAGCAGCGCGCTCAGCGTCGTGGCGACGAGCAGCTTTCCCCTCACAATCTGCCAGCGGGTCAGTCGGGAAGTGAGGAGCAGCTCGGCATTGCGCCCCCGGCCCAGCTCCGCCTGCAGGGAATTGAAAAGCGAGAACGGCAGGAAGAAGCCGAAGATGAGAGCGGTCACGACCGGGAACGCCCCCGCAAAAATCGGTCCGCTGGCGCTGAATAGCTGCGCCATCGCCCATTCTGCCATCGCCGCGACAAGTGCGAGACTCTGGAGCAGAACAAACGCCCACACAAAAAACGAGGCCCGCAGCCCCTGCCGCAGATCCCTGACAAAGATCGGACTAAACCAGTCGGGGAATTCCGAAACAGACAGGACCACGTCGATACCGGCACGTGACCCTGTTGAATGGCTCATTGAACAGGGTTGAGCACCACTTTCTGCACATCCATCACGGCCGCACCCTTCTTATCGAGCGGCACGATCGCGAGCTTGTTTTCGCCCTTCACGTTGAGCACGACCTTGCCGAGATTCAGCTCGCGCCAGTTTTGAAAACCGCCGGTGTCTTCGACCGAGAACTCCAGCGTCTGGTCATTGAGCAGCACGGCCACCTTGCTTCCCTCGTTCCCGGGACCGCATCCGTAGTGGAGAGTAAGGTCAAACTCACCGGGATCGCTCACGTCGAAGACCCACTCAGCCCAGTCCTCCTTGTGCTTCCAGTAACCGAGGCAGTTTTTTTCGGGCTTGGGCTCGTAGCGCATCTCCTTCGCATACGTCGTCGCGGTTTTGGCCTCGAGATGAATCGTGCCGTCAATCGACTGGCCGAGGGGTTCCGACTCCGGCGCGGGGCTGAAGTGGATCCCTTTCACCTGGAAAGCCGGGACATTCGACTGATCACCCGTGAGGAGCATGACCGGATGCTCGCCGTCCTTGAGGTAGAGGACACCGAGGATGAGAGGTTCTTCGTTGCTCAGCGAGTTGGTGCGCGGGGCGTAGCTTTTGAGGACACCTTCCGCCCCGACCTTCAGCTGAACCCCGAGCTTCGGGCGGGCCGAGTCGTAGATGAGACCGGCGTAGTAATGGCCCCAGCGCTCCAGTTTCATGTTCCAGTGCCAGTTCGCGAAGTGACTGCCCGGGATGTAGGTGCCGTCCTTCGCATCGAGCGTGAAAGCCCCGCGGGTGCGGTCCACCTCCATGGTAAAGTCGGGTGCCGTTTCCTCGAGCGCGAGGTCACCGAAGGGATCGGGCGGGACATTGGTCGGCTCAGCGTCCTGACCCTGAAGGATCGAGACCGAGAGCAGGAGAGGCAAGAGCAGCAGGCGGACGGGTTTCATAGACGGGAATGTATCGGAAATGCAATTTCATGGCAACCATGGAATACGGGCGCATTCTCGGGATCTCGGGAAACTGAAACTTGAGCCCAGCCGCTTCGCGTGTATTCTGGGAATCTTCCGGTCCCCGTAGTTCAACGGATAGAACAAGGGTTTCCTAAACCTTAGATACAGGTTCGATTCCTGTCGGGGACGTTTTGATTTTCGTTCGTTCACGGTGGTCTACCGCGGCCGGTGGCGGGGAGGCGACGAGAGCCCGAATACGCTGATACGGAGCTTGCTCGTTGCGAGGATCTCTCTACGCTCTGCGTTTGCCGCCCACCTCATGATTCCGCTGATCTCCGCCGTCGCTGTCCTGGTGCTCGTTTCTTTGGCGGAATGGCTACACACGCGTCGCATCCGTGTCGCGGCCCGTCTGGCGTTTGGTCCGGTGGGCGCGGCCCGAAGATGGACCCGCGCAGTGCCGGCGCTGCGGATGGCCGGGCTGACGGCTTTCGCCTGGGGCTTGGCGGCGCTCATTATTCTGGATCGAGGTGCGTCCGATCCTGCCTCGAGGGAGCGTGGTGATGGGGAAGCGACGCGTTTGGTGTTTGTCGCGGACCTGTCGCCGAGCATGTTTCTGCCGGACGCGGGACCGGACGGGATCCTGACCCGGCACGCCCGGATGCGCGAGGTGGTCGAGGCCATCCTGCAACGGGTCAGCGGCAATCTCCGCTTCGGAGTGATCGGCTTTTATACGGAATCTCTGCCCGTGGTGATGGAGGCCCGCGATCCGGAGTTGGTCCGTAATGTTTTCAATGGTCTGCCCATCACCTACGCGATGCCGACGGGCCAAACCGATCTCGGGGAGGCGATGAACGAGGCGCTGGACTTGGTCGCCGATTTTCCGAAAGGCAGCACCCGCGTGATCCTCTTTTCGGACGGTGATTCAGTGGATCTGGCAACTATTCGCTCCCGGCCCGCGTCGGTGGAGGAACTGCTCGTGCTCGGGGTCGGCAATCCTCTCAAGGGCAGCTACATCGACGGTCATCAATCGAGGCAGGAGGCGGACACGCTGCGGCGTTTGGCAAGTTCCCTGGGAGGCATCTACGAGGATGTGAACGAAAAGCATCTCGCGACCGAGTCGCTGGGCGATCTGGTGGTGCCGCTCGCGCCGCCGCAACGGGGTTTGACTCTGGCGCAATTGGCGGTGCTGGCGATGGTAGCGGGAGCGGGCACCCTCGCCCTGGTGCCGGTCGCCCTGGAGTTTTACGGCACGGATTGGAAGGTCCGCTTTGCTGTCAGGAATAGGAGGGCGCTGGCGGGATGAGAAATTTTTTCACCCTGCTCTGGCTGCTCTGCCCGGTGGCGGCGTTCTACTATCATTACAATGAAGGCCAGGACCAACTAACCCGGGTGCAGGCGCGCCGCCACGTCGAGGCGATCCGCAAGCTGGAGCGCGTCCCAGAGTCCGACTGGGCCACCATCGTCGAGGAGTATGGCAAGCTCGGCAAGGAGCTGCCGGGGGACGTGGAGCCGCTCGTCCTCCATCAGATCCGGCTGGCCCAATCGAAGGCTAAGTTGGAACTGCTCGATGTCGCCGGAGCGATCGACGACCTGACCGAACTGCTGCGCGAAACGGCCCGGGCGCACGGAGAAGACGCGGCGATTACCCGGGCTACCCGCGAGATGCTCGGCAAGGCGAACTACTACGCCACTTATCTTTTGAAAACGAACGGGGCGGCCGAGGAGGAATGGCGTCCCTACGCCGAGCGGACCCGCCAACTCTTCCGCTTCCTCGCCGAACACCAGGAACCGGGTGCCCTCGCCCGCTACGAAGACCGGGTCGCGGCGGAACTGGCAAAAACGATCGAACGATGAAGACGACGAACCTAACAATAACAAACCGGATCCTGCTGGCGGCCCTCTGCCTCGCGAGCTCGGCGTTTGGCGCGGACGAGCCGAAAGGTGGCGTCATCAACGGGGTCAAAGGAGTGAAGCAGGAAGC
>JBDNIL010000482.1:0-1913 GCA_041688355.1 Verrucomicrobiales bacterium
CCCGCACTTCGCTACTGTCGAGGATGGAATTCATCGCCACACCAAATCGTAACCCGCAGCGCTTCCCTAAGCAAGCTCTCCCTTCTGTGTCTTCGGGGGGCCTAGCAGCCTGTCGGACTTATCCCGCCCGGCTGCGGAAATCGGGGATTCGGCCCGAATTTCCCTTCGTTTTCGTCATTTGTGTTCACACAAACTCCTCAAACTCATGAAAATTCTGACTCGAACCCCAATTCCCTCGCGCAGACGCTCCAAGTCCGACAGGCTGCTAGCGACGCAATGGGCGGAGCCTCCGAATGTAGAACGGGTCTCCAGGCCCGTTCCTCGCAACCCCGGCCTTTTGCGGAAACGGGCCTGGAGACCCGTTCTACGGGGTGCGGACGTCAAACGACGCTCGCGGCTCGGCGGGGACGCCTCGCCCTACCCGGAGACGCCTCGCGAGGTAGGGCGACCCACCCCGGAGAGCCGGTTCCGGATCCGCACGTCAAATCATCTTCACGGGCCTCGTGCCGGTTGACGGGAGGGGAGAGCGGCGATTCATTGAGCGACACATGCCAGATCGACAACTTTCCGCCAAACTCTTCAAAGCCGCCAAAGAAGTCATCCCCGGGGGCGTCAATTCTCCGGTGCGGGCCTTCCGCAATGTGGATGGTGACCCTTTCTTCGTGCAGCGCGCCCGCGGCTGCCGCATCTGGGACGTCGATGGCAATGAGTTGATCGACTACGTCGGCACGTGGGGGCCCGCTATCCTCGGTCATGCTCCCTCGGCGGTGATCGAGGCGGTCCACCGCGCCTCGAAGGAAGGGCTCAGCTTCGGCATCCCCAACTGCCACGAGGTCGAGATGGCCCGCATGATCCGCGACTACGTGCCCTCGGTGGAAAAGGTCCGCATGGTCAACAGCGGCACCGAGGCGACGATGAGCGCGATCCGCCTTGCGCGGGGTTACACGGGACGGGACAAGATCGTGAAATTCGAGGGCTGTTACCATGGTCACGTCGATTCTCTCCTCGTCGCGGCAGGGAGCGGCGCGCTCACCTTCGGCCAGCCCGACAGCGCCGGGGTGCCGGCCGATCTCGCCAAACTCACCATCGCGGTTCCCTTCAACCGTCCCGAGATCATCGAGGAGGTCTTCGCCAAATACGGGCACGAAATCGCGGCACTCATTGTCGAACCCATCCCTGCCAATGCCGGTCTGATTTTTCCGAAAGAGGGCTTTCTCCAGTTGCTCCGCGACCTCACGACGAAGCACGGAACCGTCCTCATTTTTGACGAAGTGATGACCGGCTTCCGCCTCGCCCGTGGCGGGGTGCAGGAGCGGGTCGGGATCACCCCCGACATCACTGCGATGGGCAAGGTCATCGGCGGCGGGTTGCCTGTCGGCGCGTTCGGCGGGAAGGCGGAGATCATGGACATGCTCGCGCCCGACGGGCCGGTCTACCAGGCGGGCACGCTCTCGGGGAATCCGCTCGCCCTCGCGGCCGGGCTCACCCAGCTTAGGGAAATGGAGCGGCTCGATGGCTGGAACCGGCTCGAGGAGATCGGCCAGCTCTTCGAAGACGGGGTGCGCGAGACCCTGCACGAGCTCGGACGCGACCTCACCCTGAACCGGATCGGCTCGATGTTCTGTCTCTTTTTCACCGAGGACGCGATTGATAACGTCGACGATGTGAAAAAATCCGACTTCGAGGCTTTCCGGAAATTCTTCTGGGCGGCGCTCGATCGGGGCGTGTATTTTGCCCCTTCGCAGTATGAGGCCGGCTTCATTTCTCTGGCTCACGGTCCCGGGGATATCGAAAAAACCACCGAGGTGACCAAAGAGGCACTGAAAATAGCACTGGCGTGACGATTTGATCGCGGCGAACCTGACCCCGCCTGTTTTTGAAGGAAAAAAGCGGTGAAGAGGCAGGCATCTGCA
>JBDNIL010000483.1:0-11263 GCA_041688355.1 Verrucomicrobiales bacterium
GAGCCCGAGGAATCCATCGAGCGCATCGAAGTCCATCAGCCCGATGAGCGTGGCGATCCAATAGAGCGCCACCAGACCAAGAAGGATCGTGAGGGGCAGATTGTTGGCGCTGATGGCTTCTTCTAAGACGGCGTTCATGTCGGTTTCTCTGGAAAAGGCGGCTAATGATGAGCCGTCCGCGCCCCGCGAGTCAAGAGAGACCGGTCGTAATTCGGCTCTTTTCTCGCAGTGTCGCCATGCTATCCGCATACCACCCGATCGGTCGATTACAATCGGCGACCCGGATTGTAAAGCTACTCCAACACCGTCGGACCCCAGATCTCGCGCAGGAGAGCGAGGGTCCCGGGTTCGTCCCGCTTCAGTTGACCGTAGACGAAGGGGGCAAAATCATTGCGTCCGAAATACGCTTCGGTCATCTCGGCGAAGAACTCCTTCTGATTGGTCAATCCGTAATGGGGCACCGATTTACCGCTGATATGCAGGGCAAAAGCGCCCTTTCCCGAGGCGACATATTTTTCCCACACCGCCATGACCCGGGCATCATCGAAGCCGATGACGCGGTCGTGATAGGCATGGGCGAGCTCGTGGAGGACACACCAGGGCTGCACGTGCTGATGCCGGGCAGCGAGGAACCCGGCCGCGACGGGGATGTGCACCGCCTTGGCCATGTCGGGAGAGTATCCATTGTTCTTCAACCAGTCGGCCGAGGGATGATATTGCATCGAGGTGAGCTTCCCATGGTTGAGATCGAGCCAGATCGGCACTTCCCGGAGCCGCGCGACCTTGTCCGCCGGGACCACGACAGTGATATCCACCAGTCGGGCCCGCAGGAGCGCGAGAGCCCTTTCTCCCGTTTCGCCCCCTTCGCCTTCGCCTTCGAGGAGGCGCCGATCCACCTGAACCGTCCACCCTTCGATGAAGTGCGTTTCGTGGCCGACCGTTTCATCGGCGAGGATGGAGAAGGGCAAAACGATGAGGGCTCCGATAAAGGCAGGGCGATTCATGAGGTATATTATCGCCCGTGTCGGCATTGTCACCCGCGCGAGTTCGCCAAATGGGAAAACCGGCGCAGTGTCGATCGTCTCTCACCCCGGGCCCGATCCGTCAGGAAAAGGAATCATTTGCACTCGATTTCCGCACGATCTACCCATAAAGTCAGAATAGTATGATAAAACCAGCTTTGATCCTCTCCCACCTTGGCACCCTCGCGGTCGGGGCAGCGGCCGTTTATTTTTCCGGCGTGTTGCCAAAGTCCCCTTCGAGCGGGGACGCCAACTCCACCGCAGCCGGCGCGACGACGTTCACCGGCGATCCATCCGCTGCGGGCGGCTCCGGGGCCGACGCGAAAAATCTCAGCGCCGTGAGCCTGGAGCAGTCCGGCTACCAGCGCGGCAGCCAGGATCCCCTCGCCGCCCTCGCCGCCGCCAAGGACATCCCCGGCCGTGACAACCGCTACGTCTACACCGAGTCCGTCTACACCGCCTGGGGCGAAAAGAATGGCCCCGAGGCAGCCGCCTGGGTCATGGCGAATCTCAAAGGAGTCGAGAAATCCGACGCCCTTTATAATATCGCCGACGGCTGGGCCGAGACCGATCCCGAGGCCGCCGCGCTCTGGTTTGATGAAAATACCAGCGGCGTCAATCGCGAGGACGCCATCTACGAGATCCTCGAGGCATGGGGGCGCAAAGCTCCAGAGAAAGCGCTCACCTGGGCCGAAGGCCTCGACGACTACACCCGCTCCGGTGTGATGGACTCCCTCGCTGAAGGCTGGGCCGCCAACGACCCGGTCGGCGCGGCCAAGGCCGGGGAGGGCCTCCTCGAGTTCGACTTCGGCGACGAATTCCTCATGAACGTGGCTGGTCAGTGGGCCAGCACCGACCCCGACGCCGCCTCGAAATGGGCCACGACGCTGACGAACTCTGACGCCCGCGCCATCTCCCTGCTCGAGGTCGGCACCGAATGGGCCATGGCCGAACCGACCAAGGCGACCGCCTGGATCGCCTCGCTCGAGTCCGAAGAGGACAAACTCTACGCCTCCCTCGGTGTCGCCCTCGGCTGGTCCGAGCACGATCCCGGCGCTTCGCTGGCGTGGGCCGTGGGCACCGTGACCAATCCGGAAACACGCCAGCGTATCATCGAAGACGTCATGCTCGACTGGAGCAGTAGCGACCCGAGTTCCGCCGCCGAGTGGCTCAAGGGTCAGCCCAAGAGCCCGCAGAACGACGAAGTGCTCTCCACCTTCAGTAGCGCCATCATCGACCTCGATCCCGAAGCGGCGGTGACCTGGGCGTCCACCATTTCCGACCCCGCCAAGCGCGATCAGAATATCGCTACACTCCTCGAAGAGTGGGTCGCGATGGATGGGAACGCCGCGAGGCAATGGGTCAGCAAGTCGAACCTCAGTCCCGAGCTGAAAGGGAAATTCGGCGCGGGTCAGTGATCCACCGGCGGATCCTGCCGTAGAACGGGCATCAAGGCCCGTTCCGAGGGCCAATCGCGAACCTACGAAGAGGAACGGGCCGGGAGACCCGTTCTACTTTTCACTCAGCCTTCGACCCCTCTCAAAATCCAGCGACGCACTGAAGCGTGAATCCCTTCAGATACTTCGTCTCGGGCAGGGTCACGATGACGGGATGATCGCGCCGCTGCGAGTGCGCCGCGAGCAACCGCAGATTGCGCTTCGCATCGACCGAGGCATCGACGATGACGTCGAAAAACTCCTGCTCGCTGACGTGATGGCTACAGCAATAAGTCGAGAGGATCCCGTCCGGCGTCAGCAGCTTGAGCGCCCGCAGATGAATCTCTTTATAACCCCGCATCGCTCCGCTCACCGCCTTGCGGCTCTTCGTGAACGAGGGTGGATCGAGGATGATGAGATCGAATTTCCGCTCCGCCGTCTCGGCTTCTTTGAGGAAGTCGAAGACATTCGCCTCGAGCGCCTCCAGCGTCAGCCCGTTGCGCTCCGCATTGGCCCGCGTCGCCGCGACCGCTGACTCGCTGATGTCGATCGCGAGGACCGAGGCCGCCCCCGCCTTCGCCGCGTGGAGGGCGAATCCCCCCTGATTGCAGAAACAATCGAGGACATTTTTTCCCGCCGAGAGCGCCGCCACCGCCGCGTAGGCATCGAGCTGATCGAGGTAAATCCCGGTTTTTTGCCCTTCGAGCAGATCGACCTCCTGGATCAAGCCGTTCACCGTGATCGTGATCGGTCCATTCCACGTCCCCGCGAGGAGACCGACGACAGGCTCGAGGCCCTCCGCCTTGCGGATCGACGAATCATTGCGCTCGATCACCGTGATGCCCTCGCCGAAGAGCCGCTGCATCGCCTCGACGATGAGCCCCTTTCGCTGATCCATCGCCAGGGTGAGCGTTTGCAGGGTAAAGGCGTCGCCATAGCGGTCGATCACGATCCCCGGGAGCCCGTCGGCCTCGCTCCAGACGACGCGATAGATCGGATCGGCGAAGCCCATCGATTCACGCAGATTGAGAGCCCGACGCAGACGACGGTCGAAAAAGTCGGCATCGAGATCCTGCTTCCGGCGCGAGATGCGGCGGGCCACGATCTGCGAGTCCGGATTGTAAATCGCCGACCCGAGCGGGCGGTCACGGAAGTCCTTGAGCGTGATCACATCGCCCGGTTTGGGATCGCCGAAGATCTTCTGCACCTCGCTGGAATAGATCCAGTCGTGGCCGTGAAAAATGCGCGAGCGGGGTTTGATAACGAGTCCTGCCATAATGGTGGCGATCTTCGTCCACGAAAGCCGCCCCGTCAAAAGGCCATCAGACAGGGTGACACAACTGACCTGACCGTGTTAACTCCAAACGATCCCGGATTTTCCCCTCCCTTTCGAGTACGGGCGCAATCGAAAATACGTACCCTGACGCGCCCGATTTCTGCTAGTATCGTATCCTTGCGAGATGCTCAGACCCCTCCCCAACTCCTTCCTCCCCTACCTCACCACCCTGCTCCTTCTCGGTGGCGCGCAGGCGTCTGCAGAGGGCACGACCGGTCTCGAACACCATCCCGGTAAAGCCATTTACCAGAAGCTCTGCCTCGACTGCCACGGTCCCGATGGCAAAGGCGTCAAAGACAAAGCCGACGATCCCCTTGAGGGCAGTCGCACCCTCGAGTCCCTCGCCGACCGGATCGCCCGCACCATGCCCGAAGACGAGGCCCACCTCTGCGTCGGCGATGAGGCCAAATCCGTCGCCGCCTACGTCTACGATGCTTTTTATTCCGTCGAGGCCCGCGCCCGCAACACCCCCGCCCGCATCGACCTGACCCGGCTCACCGTTCCTCAATACCGCAACTCCGTCGCCGATCTCGTCCTCAGCTTCCGCGGCGACAATCGGATCCCCGAGACCCGCGGGCTCAAGGCGAGCTACTTCGGGAGCGAGCGTTTCAACGAGCGGAAGGAATTCACCGAGCAGAAAAAGCCCGACAAATTCGAGCGCATCGACGACACCGTCCGCTTTGACTTCGGCGAGGGCATTCCCAAACATGAGGAGGCCAAAGAATTTTCCCCCGAGGGCTTCTCGATCCGCTGGAATGGCACCATCCTGCCCGAGGAGACCGGCGTCTATGAATTCGTCATCAAGACCCGCAACGGCGTCACCCTCTGGGTCAACGAACACCAGCACGGCGAAGAGTCCGGCAAAAAAGTCATCGACGGCTGGGTCGCCCCGAACAACGAGGAACGCGAAGAGAGTGGCAGCATCTTCCTCATCGGCGGTCGCCCCTATCCCCTCCGCCTCGACTTTTTCACCTGGAAAGAAAAGGCCGCCTCGATCGAGCTGAAGTGGAAGACTCCCCACGGCGTCCTCGAGACCATCCCCCGGCGCAGCCTCACCCCCGAGTGGTCGCACGAGTCACTCCTCGTCGATGTCCCCTTCCCCGCCGACGACCGCAGCGTCGGTTACGAACGCGGCACGATGGTTTCCAAAGCCTGGCTCGACGCCGTCACCGCCGGAGCCGTGATCGCCTCGGACTACGTCGTCGAGCACCTCAACGAACTCGCCAAGACCAAAGCCGACCAGCCCGAGCGCCGTCAGAAGATCGAGGACTTCGCCTCCTCTTTCGTCGCCCGCGCCTTCCGCCGCCCTCTCGGCGAGGAGGATAAATCGCGTTTTGTCAGGGCCCATTTCAAAGAGGGTCTCACCCCCGAGCAGTCCATCAAGCGTCTCGTCCTCGAGACCCTCTCCTCGCCCCGATTCCTCTACCCCGACCTCGGCAGCCCCGGCAAGCCCGATCGCTGGACTCTCGCCTCGCGTCTCGCCCTCTTCCTCTGGGATTCCGTGCCCAACGAACGACTCCTCGACCTCGCCAACAAAGGCGAACTCGACAAGCCGGAGAAACTCGACGGCATCACCAACGAAGTCGTCTGGAACTGGCGCACCCGGGCGAAGATGCACGGTTTTTACCACCACTGGCTCGAGATGGAGCGTGCAGACGAACTCGTCAAAGACGAGGCCACCTACGCCGACTTCGATCCCGCCGTCGCCGCCGACCTGCGGACCTCCCTCTACCTCTTCCTCGACGAAGCGACCTGGGGGAAAAAAGGCGGCTACCGCGAGCTGCTCCTCTCCACCGAAGTCCCCCTCAACGAGCGCCTCGGCAAAGTCTACGGAGCCGGCGTGAAAGGCGACTTCCAGCCCGTCGCCCTCGACGGGGGAAAACGGGCCGGGATCATCACCCATCCCTTCCTCCTTTCCTCCCTCGCCTACCACGACAACACTTCCCCCATTCATCGCGGCGTCTTTCTCACCCGCAACATCGTCGGCATGCCCCTGAAGTCGCCCCCGATGGCCAACGTCTTCAAGGACGGCAAGTTTGATCCCTCCCTCACGATGCGGCAGAAAGTCACCGAGATGACCAAGTCGAAAGAGTGCATGGGCTGCCACGTCACGATCAATCCCCTCGGCTTCAGCCTCGAGCAGTACGACGGCATCGGCCGCTGGCGCGAGCAGGATCGCGGCAAGCCGGTCGACGCGAAAAGTGAATTCCGCAACGGAGACGGCGGCACCCTCACCCTCACCGGAGCCCGCGACGTCGCCGAGTTCGCCGCGAACGCTCCGTCCGCTCACCGCACCTTTGTCGAGCAGCTCTTCCACCACCTCGTCAAACAGCCCGTCCGCGCCTATGGCAACGACGAGATGGAAAAACTGCGCACCGCCTTCGATCAGGGCGGGCTCCAGATCCCCAATCTCATGAAGCACATCGCCCTCACGACCGTAACCTACGACAGCAACACCCTCGCCGCCGGCTTCGCCGCGAAGTAACCCTTTCCCAAGACACCATCCCCTCCCTGAAATGACCACCCGACGCGACTTCCTGCGCCATCTCGGCGTTTCCTCCGCCGCCCTTCCCTTCCTCTCCGGACTGCCCGGTCTCAATGCCGCCGAAGGGAAAAAGGGCAAGCGTCTCATCATCATGTTCTCCCCCAACGGCACCGTCCCGTGGGAGTTCTGGCCCGACGAGGCCGAGGGTTCGCCCCTCCCCTTCAAGCGCATCCTCAAGCCGCTCGAGCCTTTCAAAGACCGTCTCGTGACCCTGCGCGGCGTTCATAACAAAGTCGGCGGCGACGGCGACCGCCACATGCGCGGGATGAGCTGCCTCCTCACCGGGACCGAACTGCTCCCCGGCAACATCCAGGGTGGATCCGACACTCCCGCCGGCTGGGCCAGCGGCATCTCGATCGATCAGGAGATCAAAAACTTCCTCCAGAGCAAAGACGAGACTCGCACCCGCTTCGGCTCGCTCGAGTTCGGCGTCGCCGTGCCGAATCGTGCCGACCCGTGGACCCGCATGTCCTACGCCGGGGCCAACCAGCCCATCGCCCCCATCGACGACCCCGAGCAGATGCTCGGCAAGCTCTACGGCCGCATCAAGGACAAAGACAGCCTCCTCTCCATCGTCGACGATGTCCGCGACGACCTTTCCCGCATCTCGAAGAACCTCGGGGCCGAGGACCGCGTCCGTCTCGAAGAGCACCTCACCCTCGTCCGCGAGATGGAGGCCGAACTGCAACGCGGAGACGAAGACCTCGAGCTCACCCATCCCGTGCCCGAAATCGATCCCGACGTCGAACTCGTCAATGACAACACCCCGCGCCTCAGCCGCATGCAGATCGACCTGCTCGTCAACTCCATGGCCAACGACATGACCCGTGTCGCCACCCTGCAGTTCATGCGCTCCGTCGGTCAGGCCCGCATGAACTGGCTCGGGATCAACGACGGACACCACTCCCTCTCCCACGAATCCGACGAGAACAAGGACGCCGTCGAGAACCTCACCAAGATCAACGAGTGGTTCGCCGGCGAACTCGCCTACCTCACGAAACGCCTCGCCGACACCCCCGAGCCCGGCGGCGACGGCAGCATGCTCGACAACACCCTCATCGTCTGGCTCAACGAACTCGGCAAAGGCAACAGCCACACCCTCGACGACATCCCCTTCGTCCTCATCGGAGGCAAAGCCCACGGCATCAAAACCGACCGCGCCCTCAATCTCGGCGGAGTCTCCCACAACCGCCTCTGGCTCTCCGTCGCCCAGTCCATGGGCCACGGGATCAGCAACTTCGGGAATGCGAAGTACTGTGAGGGCGGGGCGTTGGTTCTTGGGTCTTAGGTTTTAGGTTTTAGGTTTTAGGTTTTAGGTCTTAGGTCTTAGGTCTTAGGTCTTAGGTCTTAGGTCTTAGGTCTTAGGTCTTAGGTCTTAGGTCTTAGTTCTTAGGTCTTAGGTCTTAGGTCTTAGTTCTTCACTGCGTTCCCGACTCAACCGTATTCCGGCCGAGAAGCGGACGGGTGCGGAGCAGGAGAAGATCGACGTGCTTAATGAGTGGTAACGCAAGGCTTACCTGGGATCAGATCTGTATCCGGGTCTCTTCCGTGAACTCCAGGCCGCCGCTGTCGGGATGGAAGGCATTGAGGTGAAGGAGACGAAGAAGGTGTTGGAGGAGACCGCAGTCGAGGTGCTGCGGGCGGTGGGGGAGATGGGAAGGTGAGGGGGGAGGCGATTACTTTTTTTACGTCCTAATCAAGCCGATCCTCACCGGGGATCGCCAGTTCGAAACGAGATTGAGGTTTGAAACCATTTGAAACTATCGACTCGCAGCGGGTGTGGATTGGCTACGATGCCGTGTTGGCCTCCGCTTTTTCTTTTATCTCGCGATACTCTTCTTCGATGGCCTCTTCGGAAATTCCGAGAAACCTGAAAAGCGCTTTACAGATCAATGAAACCTTCAGATCTGCTTCGCGGAGCAGTTCCTGATCTTTTTCGAGTTCGGAGACCATTCGATCTCTCCCTGCTTCCGAGAAAAACTCCTCAGCTCGTTCCTTAAAAAATCGATGCGCTAAAAAATTCCTCCGTTGTAGTGCTTCTGCCAGAGTGTCAGCACCACCTTCCTTGAGATCCACGTGCTCTTTGAGGTCTCTAAGAAGGCGCCCAAGTGTTCGCTTCTCGATTGACTCCTCAAAAGCGTCAAGTTGTTCGAGTGTAATACACTGCCCGGTCACACGAGAGTTGAGCATGAGAAAATTCTCGATTCCTTTCTCGAAGCACTGTGACAAGTAAAGCGCCAGCCCAGCATGGGCGTAAACAGTTTTGCAGTGTTCGCTTTCGGGGTCTTCCTCCATTTTTTTACGGCCAACGTCCAAGAGCACGCACCGCCACTAGCGGGAGCGCACGTTGGGACGGGAGTTAAGGTTCATGATACGGCTGATGTTTTTGACAGGGCGGCTAGTGGCGGTTGCTGTGCTTCGTCTTGTTCGGCTTATCTTATCTTGTTATGGATTTGTAGCATTCGAGGAGTCCGAGACGCATTGCAATATATCAGGCGACCACAAGGGCGATTGTCAAAATCCGGAGGAAGTCAGCCAGTCTTCTGCGCGCGATACTCGAAGAAAGAAAGCAATGTGAGAAAGGTTAGACCGTAGGAGAACGCTGCGCCAATGACCGCCGATCCGAAGTATCCGAGTCCGGCGGGCCAGCCCGTCTCGGATAGCGGGTGTCACACCTGCCCAAACTGCACCAAGAAAAGCCAACACCGTTGCGGATGAACCACCGGCGAGAAGGACCAAGGTCTTTAGTGCTTGGAATGCAGAAGTCATTGACGAACTGCGTTCCTTGGGGGCCTGACTCTATCTCGACGCGCCAAACGTCCATCCGATGCTTGTAGTTCCGATCCTCGGCCTCGGTGCGCTGATCGCCACTCGGTCCTTCGTCGGCGATGTCGCAATACTGAACTAGCTTCTCGATTGCTAGGAACTTGCGCCCCTTCTGTTGAAGGGTGAACAACTCACGCTTGAGATCTAGTAGCGGGCTTGCCATGAATGTGTGTAACTACTGAGACGCCTTCTCGATCATCTTCGTCTTGCCGCTCTCACCGGGAAAATTAGTGAATAAGGAATCGATCATTTGGGGCAAAACGGCGGCAATATCGGAGCTTCGCCCGGTGCTTGATACTCGCCCTTCGAATACAGAACGCTCGCCACGATCTCGAATCTTCATATCTAGGTATCGATCATGAACCGTAACGCTATATGGAACCGATCCAACGACCCCATACGTCGCTGGAGTATACGATGTCCCGGAGTAGGCGCCAGAAGTCGAACCGTAGTTCCCGTAGGAATTCACTGATCCGCTGTGATAGGTCGTGCCACCTCCAGTCTGGCCTGTAATCGGCGTAGACCCCTGACGCTCATGGCTACCGCCCATCTGGTAATCGAGCAGCACTGTGTAATCGGCGTTCCCTGTGCCTGCTTGAGTCCAACCGTAAGTTTGGAGGTGCGACGCAACACGGGAAGCGTAGGTTCCGAACTCGATGCCGGAAACGCTGGAAGCTGATCGAATCTCGAAGGTCTGACTACTACCCTGCGGAGGGAGAGTGTGAAATCGGGTCACGTTGCTTTGAACCGAGGTGCATGAACTCAGTGCAATAGCGAGGAGCGGAATTGAGAGAATCTTGATTGAGGTGTGCATGATATTTTCTTGCAACGTTTGAGTCATCCTACGCCTGACCGAGGGCGCGCTCCGACTTCTGGTTTGATGGTTGAATGGCCATGACAGGCTGAACTCGTAGCGAGTCAGGCGTTAGGATCGACGTCTTGTTCGGCTTCGTTGTGGGGAACTGCGCGGACCGCGTCGCCGCTACAGAGAATGGTGTCTACTAGGTCTCGACTCTCCTCTTCCCTGTAATTGATAATGTAGTTCGCGCCAAGCTTGTTGGCGAGCACCTTCACCTGTTGTCTAGTATAATCGGGATCGAGCTTCTTCCGGAACGAAACTACTCCCAAGACTTGGATGCGATGTCCCGGAATATTGGATCCGGTGAAAGTTGTGACTGATTCTGCCGCTCTGGCAGCCTCTTCCGAAGCTCGCTTGCTTGCCGCCCTTCGCTGCTTGATGAAATCCAGAAGGCGCTTCATGGGGAGGGCTTGGAATCTGGGAAAATCTGTTCAGTCCTAATCTTCTCAATCAATTCATCTGGACTCATGTTGGACAAGGATCGAAGCCCCACGGTCACGACTGCTATCGATTTATGATTCTTGACTAGGGTAAAGTAGACGTCGCTCTCAAGATCCGGTTCGTGCCGCCAGTGATAATCCGCAGTGCTACACATGACCTGAACCATCTCGCTGCATAGGGCTTGCTCGAATTTTTTAAGGATCGAGAGCGTTTCGCCGGAGAGCCTGGGTGATTCCTTGGGGTATCGAATTGTGATTTTTACTGGCATTGATTCTGGATGAAGGATTCCTAGCCGAGCGTAAAGGCCGCTCGGCCCGGTACCGGGGGCGCGGCCACGGTTGCAGGGTAAGGAATCAAGCCAGGAAAGTCAAGCGACTCAGTGCGGGTATCGGGTTGAGCGTGCCGACTTGATAGGCGGCCGTTGGTCTGGCAGTTCCCGGATGGCCGAAGCCCGAGTAGCGGTGGGGACGCGTGGGGGGTGGCGAGCTTGTCGAGTTGCAGCGGTGCGGTTCGGGGAATCGGCGGAAGACCGGTCGTCGGATCGGGCCGAAGAAAGGGCGGATGAAGGAACGGGCCTGCCGTGGGCGAAAGTCGAGGGGCATCGGGCGGGAGTCCATTGAGCTGGTCCGGGAAATCCCCTGCCTATCGTACAGTGTGACCGACCGCCTGCCGGGAGCGCACGTCCGAATCAATGTTTGATGTACCAGCGATCATAACGCCTTCAACTCTGAACGGGCAGGGGTAGTGTAAATCTTTGTCTGTAAGAGCCGCGCAACCCGAGTCTGCCGTTCAGGCCGA
>JBDNIL010000484.1:0-8888 GCA_041688355.1 Verrucomicrobiales bacterium
AATGCGCCCGAGCGCAAACGCAAAGCCGGGCGGAAGAAGACGGCGGAGAAAAACGGCGCGAATTATATCGTCACCGCGCTCCAGCGCTTCACCGTGAGGACCTTGAAATTCATTCGCTGGTTGCGGAACTTCGTCTACCGCGAGACTTCGTGGGAGGCGGCGGTGGACCGGCTACGGCGTGTCTACGCGGTTTTTTGAAGAGGAGTTTTCTACACCGATGATTATCATCCCATTTGTCCATCGAGCGATGCTAACGGGAGGAATAACGAGTTCGGCGATCTGGTCGCGGAGAACGAGGTAAATTGCACGACGGTGACGCAAAATTCTATTTCTTCCGCCTCTGTGTTTCCGGAAGAGCCCAGACAGCTTGGGCCTTTCGCCGGTTCGGAAGCCTGGCTCATTTCCTGCGCCTCTTCATTGGCATGAGAATGCTAATTTACATCATCGGAACTCTTATTGTCACAGGGGCGCTTGCTTACGCAGCCATCATGTTGTTGGGACTGCCCACACTTTGGGTGGGGATCGCCTGTCTCGTCGTCCTTGGATTTGGAATCATGGGTGCTGCCCGGACTGGCCCGTCCCGCCTGGTACGCCGCACCACGCGGACCTCCAACGTCGTCACCCCTGCGGATTCAGTCTCCGTGACGGACGAACGACTTTAACGAACAAGTATTTCGCTTCCCCGGTCCCCCGTGCGGGAGGGGCTCACCAAACAAGGTAAGCGGTATAACGACCCCGCATAAAACGGTGGAATCCCCCGCATGCGCCATGTCATCAACTCATCGCGTGAGAAGGTCAGAATGCTGGCCGCGCTCTCAACTCTCGCCTGCTCTGCTTTTACCGCCCACACCGCAGACAAAGAGGAAAATCCCCGGAAGGCAAAAATATCCGTCTGGACCGGGGCTGTCGAAAAGAGCAAGGTCGCGATAGGCGGGGAAACCACCGGTGTGGTCCTCACCACCGGAGAAGGAGATCGCTACGAGCTGGGCCTCGGCAAAAAGCGGGATTCCACCGACAAATATAAGGGTAAAACCGTGACAGTCCAGGGCACCGTGGAAGTCCACCCCGGCGTGGAGGTGGCGGAACGCCGCATCATTCTGGTGAAATCGATCAAAGAGGCCAAGGCCAACCCGCAAAACTAGCCGGGCCTCCGGTTTGATTCCCGGGAAATCGCTTTCTCAACCCTCCCGCATCCTGGACACTTTTCGGCCGGGTAAAGAGGTGCGCGCGATCCAACCTCGCCGTAAGTGGCGCGCAGCCTGGCCGGTCAGGCAATCGCCACCTTGCTCCGATCGCCCTTCGGGTTTCGCCGTTTGGGCGACGGAGCTGTCGCTGGTCCGAACCGGGACTGATCGAGAGGAGGTGAACTCTTTGCCTGAAAAAGGCAGCCCGGAGGGCCCGAACGACAGTGACGGCAGACCGCGCCAAGTCCCGTGACTGATCGGCCAAGCGAGCCGACGCGATACTTAAATCGCGCTCGGCCAAAAAAGGTTGCAGTTAGCCCTTGGGTTTGTCCGGGGCTTCTGGCTGCGGATCCCCGTTCCCGGGACCCCCCGCACCCTTCGTTCACTCGTTGAATTCGAACCGCCCTTTGCCTCTCAGGATCTGACGGCCGGGTCTTTGGGGATTGACGGGACGATTGAGGACGATCTTTCCGTAGCCGGGAAAGACGATCGCGCGACGACGGAGTTCGGCATTGGCTTTGAAGTTGCCAGTCTCGGTCTCGTCTCCCCTCCGGGCGCGGAATTTGAGCAGTGTGGGGTATTCGCCGAGAACGGTAGGCTGGACGGTTCGTCCCGTGAGGGTTCTGACCGTGGCGCGTATCGTGGCGGTGTCGTCGATGGGCTCGTATTTCCCCGACCCTCTGAGGCGACCCTGCAAAGATTGTTGGGTCGCATTATTCACGACCGTTCCGCGGAAGCGGAGGCTGGCCTCGATATCGTCGGCTTGTGTCGCCGGAGTGGCCGAGAGGACGATCGCGGAGGCAAGAAGCGACCCTCCGAAGAGGGATTGTATTTTCATGGAGTAGTTTTAGTAGGGGGTGGTGTTTTAAAAATCGGTTTAAGACCGAAACTTCTCTTCGCAGAAGCGATGCCAGGAAAATAATCATGTTGAAAATGAACGACTTATGGGTTTTTGGGGCGACGTGGGAAAAGGAAAATGCTCCCGGGAAGCTGCAATACGCCCAATTTTTCCGTCTCCTTATTGCAATTCGCCTCTGCGGGAACTTGGAAGTTTCCCAATTGCTCTCCCTCTTTCGTTCCCGCCTCAACTACTCTCCATTGGACTCCAGCATTGCAGGGAAGGCCGTGTGCAAACTCTAAATTCCAGGACAGATCCCAAACAAGCGCTTCCCCGGACCCCACTCCTGGTGTTGACAGTTTCCTGCCGGCACGGCAGCATCGAGCCATGACATTCCCCCTTCCATTGCTTCGGTATTTCTACGCCGTTACATTCCTTGGCGTTGCTTTACCGCTTTCGCTTACCGCCTCGGACAGTTGGCCGGACTATCGAGGCCCTGGCCAGGACGGCCATGCGGGTACCGCCGGATTGCCGTTGCAGTGGAGCGAATCTGAAAATGTGAAGTGGAAGACCGAGATTCCTTTCCTCGGCCTTTCCTCGCCGATCGTGTTGGACAATCAAATCTGGCTGACCACGGCGACGGAGGACGGCCGCGATTTTTATGCGCTCTGCGTGAATGCGATTACCGGTGAAATCATCGCCAACGAAAAGCTCTTCCACAGCGACGATCCCCAATCCATGGGCAACGGAGCACAGGACAACAGCTACGCCACGCCCTCGGCGGTCATCGAACCCGGACGCGTCTACGTTCATTACGGCAGTTTTGGAACCGCCTGTCTCGACACCGCCACCCGGGAAGTCCTCTGGAAGCGCGACGACTTGAAGTGCTGGCATTACCGCGGCGCTTCCTCCTCCCCCGTGCTCTTCGAAAATCTCGTGATCCTCACCTTCGACGGGGCGGACCTGCAGTATGTCGTCGCTCTCGACAAGAGCACCGGCAAGACCGTCTGGAAAACCGACCGCTCCGCGGTTTGGAACGACGAACACATCGACAAGGAGATGGTCAGGGAAGGCGACTGGCGCAAGGCGCACGGCACCCCCTTGATCGTCACCACCGATGGGAACCCGGTCATGTGCAGCGTCGGCGCGAAGGCCGCCTACGGCTATGATCCCCGCACCGGCAAGGAACTCTGGCGGGTGGATCATCCGGCCTACTCCGCCGCGGCGCGGCCGGTCTACCACGACGGACGTTTCATCATCGTCACCGGGTTCAGCCAGGGCGCGGAAATGATCTCCGTGAGGGCCGGCGGCAGCGGCGTGGTCACCGACACTCATGTCGAGTGGAAGATCGATAAGCCCTTCCCGAAGTATTCCTCCCCCATCGTCGTCGGTGACCTGGTCTACTTCGCGATGGACGACAGCTTCGTGGTCTGCGTCGAGGCAAAGACCGGAAAGGAGGTCTGGCGGGGGCGACTCAACGGCAAGTTCCGCGCCTGTCCGATTTATGCGGATGGAAAACTCTTCTTCTTCAGTCTCGAAGGCGAGACCAACGTGCTCGAGCCCGGCCGCGAGTTCAAGGTCCTCGCCACCAACCGCCTCGCCGACAACGCACCCCTCGACGATCCCCGGCGTGGTCCCGGATTCATGGCTTCTCCCGCCGTGGTCGGAAAGGCGATCTTCCTCCGCACGCGGCATCACCTCTACCGGATCGAGGGGGAGTAGGGGAGTAGGGGAGTAGGGGAGTAGGGGTCAAGTCCTGGGCGACCCGGGAAAACAATTGAATGTTTGTAACCGGGATTCGTTTTCTGTTACCAGTTTCACTGGTTCCGGTAAATGGAGGAGAAACGGGATTGAATTCGATTCGTCCGACCTTTAACTTCGTGAATTGGAATCCAAACGAAGCGCGTCGAATCGTGTCCTTCGGAGCGACGGCGCGTTGAATTTTCAAAGCGAGTTATGAAATCAAAATTATTGTTGGTCGTCGTTTTGTCCTGACTTTTCACCTCAATCGGGGTTGCCCGGGAGGTGGAGTATGCGCCGGGAGGGGAGAAATGGGCGGCGACGGGGAAGAACTTCTATGCCGGTGATCACGAGCCCGAGCTGCCGGAACCATTGATGAAAGCGGGACCGTCCATGGTGCCCGCGATTCTGGAGGCCATCGGTCATCCTGACATGAAGATGCGTCGCTACGCGATTTCGGCACTGGGGCATCTGAAGGACGAAAGCGCCATCGCGCCACTCAGGGCGATCGTCGAGGAAGAAGGTGAGGAGGATTGGTTCCGCGGAGATGCCCTCGTCGCGATCTATCAACTGAATCAGGACCAGGGCACGAAGCTGGCGGAAAAACACAAGGGCAAAGGCGACGTGTTGAAGCAGTCTTCCGAATGGATACTGGCCAGGGAGCCCTTTTTGCTCGAAGGCGGACTCTGATTGAAGGGGCAGACCCCTCGCCAAAAATCGTTGCCGACCAGATTGTTCCGGTAGGGACGCACCGCCGGGGCGTCCGCGTTCGGCCCTCGCTCTCCTGCGAGAATGATGAAACGTTGCTGGCCACACCCAACGGACTCCCCTATTTTACGCCCGAATGCCTGTCGCACCATCCATCCAGAAATCGATCCAAGCCGCCCGCAGGGTGATGACCGCTCCCGACCCCGGTGAAAGAGGCCAGCTTGCACTGTATCGCGCCGTTGATAAACTGTTTCAGAACCCGGACAAAATTACGGCAAATCTGGAGTCCATCGAAGCGCTCCTGGCGTTTGCACCCGAGATAGAGGCCTTCCGCGGCAAGGGATCGCAGATGGCGACCAATCAGTTCGCGCGTTCGATCAGCCATCTCATTGACCCTTTGAAAGAGCGGCTGCGCCCATCGGAAAGCACGCCCGATCTGTTTATCAAGGAAGCCGGGGTCCCATCATCCGCGCAGGACGTGATCGATTGTCTCGCAACCCTCGCCGACCATCTCTTTTCCCGCACCCAGGGCCCCCCGGTCCGGTCGCGGCACGCCGGGGAACTGAGAGCCTTGGCTTGGGAATCGCTAAAAGATATTTCCGAAGTCCTCCGCCGCCCGGAACATCTCGCTCACTCCTGCAAAGTCGCGGCTGATAAGCGGGCATCCATCGAGGAACGAATCGCCGCCGTCGAATTTCTTTCCGAGTATTGGGGAAACGAAGATCCCGACGAACCCACCGCCAACCTGCTTTTGGAACTGGAGAAGGACTCGCCAGACCGCAGCTTCCTCGTCACCGTGCTCCAGGCCCAGATTGACCTCGGCCTTGGCAATGAACTCGGAGCCATGCTCGCAGTGGAGGACTGGGATGAAAATGAGGAGGAATGATCACCATGGCCAAAGCAAAGAAGAAACTCACCTCCGCCCAGCGTGCGGCCAAAAAGCAGCGCAAAAGGGATTTCATGATCGTCTTCATGAACGGCAAACAAGTTCGCGTCCGCCGCCCACCCACCATCGACGGCTTGGACGTAGAGGAATTCATCCGCCGGAACGCTGATCCCACGGCGATGAAGGAGTTTGATCCCCGATTTTAGAAATTCCACCACTACTTCTCCCGCTTCCGTTCCAGCTTCGACTCCTCTTCATCGGGCCTCGAGCGGAATTGCCGGACCCTCCGGCTCACCTTGCTGGCGCTCTTGAGGTTGAGGTGCTTGGCGATCCAGTCCGGCCGCACGGTGGGGCGCTCGCTGATCGCCGGGCGATCGGGAAAGAGGATGGGGATCCAGGTTTCGAGGAATCAGGCTTGGACTCAGACCCTGTTGAGTGGGGGTGGGGAGAGGTTTGGGTGATTCGGCGGGGAGATTCGCGGTGTGGTGTGTTTGCGTTTTGAAGGGGTGGGCTTGCGGGTTTTTTTGGAGGGAGATGTCGGGGGCGGTTTTCTGGTCGCGTGTCCTGCCTCGGTCGCCCGGCTTGTTTGTCACGAAATGTCGCATGACCCCGCCCCTGAAGTTACCGGCTCCTTGAAGAAAGGCGGGAGCAGGGAGGACAAAATCATTGTAAACGAAAACCATTTCACCTACCCTGGGCCCTTCTTCCGAGCGGTCTTCCTACCCGGGATCGCAATCGGCTCGGAATTTCTTCCATCTGATGAACGGAAAATGAAATCACGACACCTCATCTCCGCTTTTCTTCTCCTCGGGGGATCGACCGCAACTGCCGTCTCCCAAAGCCTGCTCTCCGAGACCCATGTCCTGAGGGCTGACGACAGGCAAGCCGACTTCCCGACGCTGGCGGTCGATGCCGAGGGCACACCGCATGTGGCTTATGTAGAGTGGGACACTCAGCAAGACACCTTGCACGTCGCGAAACTCAGCGGCGGATTTTTGACCGATGAACTCACGATCGGTGAGCCGGGCATCATTCATCAGCCCGCTCTGGCAACGGATGGCAGCGGGACATTGCATGTCGTATGGTCGCAGGTGAACGAGGACAATGTGATGGATCTCCACACCGCGCAGGTCCTCGATGGCAAGGCGGAGGTGATGACGCTTGCCCGTTCGCCGAAGGGGGGGAATGTCTTCGCCAAAGCAGCCACTGATGCGGCTGGCAAGGTGTGGGTCGTCTGGCAAGGGATGCGCGGAGGCTTGAGCGATATCTTTTGCCGCGTCTTTGATCCCGCCACGAGAGAGTGGTCAGCGGAGATTCAGGTCACCGCGGACGCGGGCGGTCAGTGGGAGCCATGTGTCGTCTTCGCAGAAGGCGCCGCGTGGATCTTGTTCGATAGTTCGCTCGGCAATGAGTTCAACATTTGCGCCACTCCCATCGACGCAGCCTTGAAGGTGGGCGAGACGAAATCGTTGATCGCGACGGACCGCTACGAAGGCCGTGTCAGCGCCATTGGGGCGTCGGATGGTAAAGGCATCTGGGTCGCGTGCGAGCGGGGCAATCAGCAATGGGGGCTCGACACGCGCGCCGAATCGCATCCCATGGGTCTAAATGGCCGCAAGGACACGGTCTTCGTCTATTGGGATCTCGCCTCCGATGTCGTGGAGGAACTGCCAACTCCCGATGGACTCTTCGCGGATCTTCCGCCGCCGCCGCCTTACGTGCCGGAGCTGCGCAGCGACGATCCGAAGGCCGTCGAAAAAGCAAAAGCCCGGGCTGAAGCACGTCTTAAGGGACTGACCGAGAACGCCAGAAAAAAGGGACTGCTGGCACCAAACGATCTCGGGGCGCTCAATCTGCCGCATCTCATGCTCGACGCCGCCGGTCGTCCCTGGCTCATCGTACGCTATTTCAAATCGTACTGCTGGACGCTGGCGCTCACCCGCTATGACGCGGCCACACAGAGCTGGACGGAGCCAGTTGTTGTCCCCGAGAGCACCTATTCGCAGGACCGGCAGACGAGCCACGCGCTCGCCCCTGATGGCAGCTTGTGGATCACCTGGCCGAGTGACCTGCGCACGTCAAAGCTGCAAAAAAACTCAGGTATTCACCTCGCCAAGGTCGCCACCGATGTGGAGGTGCCGCTCATCGTCGCACCTCCAGCGAATGTTCGCGAGCCCTTCGCCGCCTATGTCAATGAAGTGACCCCGGAGCGCGATCGTGAGGAGCGCCACACCCTGACTCACGAGGGGATCACTTACCACCTCTATTGGGCCGACTACCATCGCCACACGGACGTCTCCAATTGTGTCACCGCGAATGACGGCTGCGTGCAGGAGCAATATCGCTACGCCCTCGACATGGGGAAACTCGACTCCCTCGGCATCAGCGACCACACTGACATCGCGAAGATCTACACGCCCTACGAATGGTGGCTGAACCAAAAGATGGTCGATGTCTTTCACGCGCCCGGATTTTTTCTCGGCATGTATGCCTACGAGCGGGAGCAGGCTTGGCCGCATGGCCATCGCAACGTGATTTTCGCCCAGCGCGGAGGCCCCGTCGTTTATATCCAGCGCCAAAACTACCTCGAATCTCCTTGGCAGGCGACCTTCCCGATCGCCACGGAAGGCGGCATCGAATTGACCCCTCAAGAACTATGGGACGTTCTCGTGCGGTATGGGAAGCCGGTCAGCGTGATCAGCCACACCGGTGCCGCGGTGGGCGGCACGGACTGGGACCTCATCAATACGATCGATCATCGGGTGGAAAACATCATCGAGATCTATCAGGGCGCACGGGTCAGCTACGAGGGAAAAGGAGCGCCGCAACCGACCGTCGGCATGCGCAAGGGAGGGAAATACATTGCCCCGCTCGGGCGGCCGATCGCGACCTATAAAGGGTACGATAACGGCGTTTATCAGCACGCTCTCAAGGTCGGCCACAAGCTCGGCGTGTGGGCCGATAGCGACCACATCAGCACTCACACGAGCTACGGTGGCGTTTATGTGAAAGAGTTCACCCGCGAGGGCATCATCGAAGGCCTCAACGCCCGTCGCACCATTGCCGCGACAGACAAGATTTTCATCGACTTCAGTTGCAACGACAACCTCCTCGGTACCGAGGTCATCGTGACCGGGAAACCGGTTTTAAAGTTCGCCATCGACGGCACCGCTTCGATCAAACGTGTTACCTTGATCCGCAACGAGCAGGACTACCAGCAGTGGGAACCCAATGCGAAAACCTTCGAACAACTCTTCACGGATGAATCGCCCGCAGAGGGAGAGAACCGCTACTACCTCCGCGTCGAACAGAGTGATGGCAACATGGCGTGGAGCAGCCCCGTGTGGGTGCAGGTCAAGTAGTGATCCGTCGAATTTCTTTACGAAGCCACCCCCCGTTTTTCATGCCCTTTCGTCGCGAGACGCGGCAGAAGAGTTCAAGGGACAGGCAATTTGAAGGTTTAACGGTCAAAGGTTCAAGCGACAGGCGACAGGCGACAGGCGACAGGCGACAGGCGACAGGCGACAGGCGA
>JBDNIL010000485.1:0-43678 GCA_041688355.1 Verrucomicrobiales bacterium
CGCCGCAAACGCGCCGCGATCAGGCTAAGACAGTTTACAGAGTCCGGGGTTCCTGTTACCCTCGACCTCCCTATGTTTCCCCCTCTCGTCTTTCGCGCGATTTTTTTGCTCAGCTGCACCCTCCCGGGGGGGATTCGCCATGCCGCTGCAGCGGATCGCCCGAACCTGCTCTGGTTCGTCGTCGATGACATGTCGGCGGATTTTTCCTGCTACGGCGAGACGCTCATCGACACGCCGCACGTCGATGCGCTCGCGGCGGGCGGGGTGAAATTCACGAACGCCTTCGTGACTGCGCCGGTGTGTTCGAGCAGCCGCTCGGCGATGATTACGGGGATGTATCAGACGACAATCGGCGGGCATCATCACCGCAGCGGTCGGGGGGAGCACCGCATCGCACTTCCCGGGGGCGTAAAGCCTGTGCCTGCGCTCTTGCAGCGGGCGGGGTACTACACCTGCAACGGCAGCGGTCTGCCCGGACTCGATCATCGCAGCTCGCCCGTGAAGAAATCGCGCCCGGGAAAGACGGATTACAACTTCGACTGGGATACGTCCATGTATGACAGTGACGACTGGGCCGGGCGGAGGCAAGATCAGGCCTTCTTTATGCAGGTCCAACTGCACGGGGGAAAACTGCGTGGCGACAGTGAGAAAGCCTACGCCGTGCTAGAGAAGCAGGCAATGGAGCGGTTCGGCGACAAGGTCGATCCGGACAAGGTCACTCTGCCACCCCACTACCCTGACGATCCGTTGATGCGAAGAGACTGGGCCGCTTACCTCGACAGCGTCCGCCTGACCGACTGGCATGTCGGACAGGTCATGGCGCGACTGGAGAAAGAGGGGATTCTGGAGAATACGCTCGTCATTTTCATGACCGATCACGGGATCAGCCACGCCCGCGGCAAGCAGTTTCTATACGACGAGGGTGCCCACATTCCCTTCCTCATTCGCGGTCCCGGAATCGAAGCGGGCACGGTGCGCCACGATCTCATCGAGCACATCGACATGGCGGCGATCTCTCTCGCGGCGGCGGGGCTGGAAGTTCCTGACTGGATGCAGGGTCGCGATGTCCTGTCGCCCGATTACCAGGCTCGTGAGGCGGTCTACGCCGCCCGCGACCGCTGCGGCGAGGCGGCAGACCGCATCCGCTCGATGAGGACCGCGACGCATCTTTACATTCGCAATTTTCATCCGCAGCGGCCTCATCTGATGCCGAACGACTACAAGGATAGCAAGGTCATCATTCAGCGCCTGCGGGAACTCGAGGCGGCGGGGGCGCTGAGCAGGCTCTCCCATGATCTCCTTTTTGCCCCGACCCGTCCGTCTGAGGAGCTTTACGAATGGACCCGCGATCGCTGGCAGACCGTGAACCTTGCTACTGATCCTGCGGCAGCGGGAACGGTGAAGAAGCTCTCGCGCATGCTCGATGAATGGATCAGCGAAAGCGGCGATCCCGGTGACGAATCGCCCGCCGTCTACGACCAGGAGATCGCAGATGAGCTTGCGGTGATCAAGTCCGGCACGCCGCGATACACGACTTTTTCCACCAATGCAGAGATCTACAGACGGTGGATTCGTGAAGGCAAATGAAGCCTATTTTTTGAATAGCTGAAAACTAAATCCCCATGCGACTTTTCCTGACACTCCTCTTTTTCTCCGCTTCACTGCCTGCTGCGGAGAAGCCGAACATCGTCTTTTTCCTCGCCGACGATCTCGGGCAGCGCGATCTGGGTGCCTACGGGAGCACCTTCTACGAGACACCGCATCTTGATCAGCTCGCGCGGGACGGGATGCTTTTCACCGATGCCTACGCCGCCTGTCCGGTCTGTTCACCGACCCGCGCGAGTATCCTCACGGGGCAGTGGCCGCAGCGCACCGGGATCACTGACTACATCGGCGCCCCGACCGAGCCGGAGAAATGGAAGCGCAATACGAAGCTCCTGCCCGCTCCCTACACCGACCGACTTGCGCTCGATGCGCCGACGCTGGCGAAGGCGATGAAGGGGGCCGGTTACGCGACCTTCTTTGCGGGCAAGTGGCACCTCGGGCCCGAAGGCTGGTGGCCCGAGAATCAGGGATTCGATGTAAACAAGGGCGGCATCGACCGGGGCGGACCCTATGGCGGCAAAAAGTATTTCTCACCCTACGGTAATCCGCGTCTCACTGACGGTCCCGATGGTGAGCATCTCCCTGACCGTCTCGCGACGGAGACGGCTAACTTTATCGAGACAAACCGGGGCCGCCCCTTCTTCGCCTACTACTCTTTCTACGATGTACACACCCCACTGATTGCACGCGAGGATCTGAAGAAAAAGTATGAGGAAAAACACGAGCGTCTCGGGCTCAAGGAGGCTTGGGGGAGGGAAGGGGAGCGCGATGTGCGGCTCGTGCAGGAGCACGCCGTCTACGCCGCCATGGTCGAGGCGATGGATCTGGCGGTAGGTAAAGTGTTAGACAAGATCGACGAACTCGGCCTGCGCGAGAAAACCATCGTGATCTTCACGAGCGACAATGGCGGCCTCTCCACCAGCGAGGGCTGGCCTACCTCTAATCTTCCGCTTCGCGGTGGCAAGGGCTGGATGTATGAAGGCGGCATCCGCGAGCCGCTCATCGTGCGCTGGCCCGGGGTCGCTGCGCCGGGCAGTGTCTCGGGCGTGCCGGTGAGCAGTCCCGATTTTTTCCCCACCCTGCTGGAGGCGGTCGGGGTCGAGGCGTCGCCCGGGCAGATCCTCGACGGACTCAGTCTTCTGCCGGTGCTGAAGGGTGGCACGCTCCCCGAGCGGGCGCTCTTCTGGCACTATCCGCACTACGGAAACCAGGGCGGGGCGCCCAGTGCGGCGATACGCCGCGGCGATCACAAGCTGATCGAGTGGTTCGAGGATGATAGAGTTGAATTGTTCAATATCGCCACCGATCCGGGCGAGACGAAAGACCTCGCGGCTGAGCAGTCGGACCTCGCCGAAAAACTGCGGGCTGAGCTCCACGCCTGGCAGAAGCAAGTCGGGGCAAAATCGACCATTCCCAATCCCGCCTACGACACCTCGAAACCCAATGGACGGGCCGCGCAGCGCAATCCGAAAAAATAAACACTTCTTATGATACGCTCACTCCTGATTTTCCTTTTGTCCGCCGCTCCGCTCATCCATGCTGCCGAGTCGTCGAAGCCCAATATCCTTTTCCTCTTCGCCGACGATCAATGCTACGAGACGATCGCGGCCCTCGGCCACACTGACATCGACACGCCCAACCTCGACCGGCTCGTGCAGCGCGGCACCACTTTCACTCATGCCTACAACATGGGATCGTGGAGTGGCGCGGTCTGCGTCGCGAGCCGCACCATGCTCATTACGGGGCGCACCGTGTGGCGGGCAAATGCGATCTACAACGAGACCGACAAGGAGCGCGAGGCGGGACGGCTCTGGCCGCAGAGGATGGCTCGGGCCGGCTACGAGACCTATTTTACCGGGAAGTGGCACATCCAGGCAAAGGCTGAGCTGGCCTTCGATGTCACCAAAGACATCCGCGGCGGGATGCCGAAGGACGTGCCTGCGGGCTACAACCGTCCCCTCGCCGGGCAGCCCGATCCGTGGAGCCCTGGCGATCCTAAGTTCGGCGGATTCTGGCAGGGGGGCAAACACTGGAGCGAGGTCGTCGGTGACAACACCGTCGGGTTCCTCGGCGCGGCCGCGAAGTCGGAGAAGCCTTTCTTCATGTACATCGCCTTCAATGCTCCCCATGATCCTCGGCAGTCTCCGCAGGAGTATGTCGACAAATATCCGCTCGAGCGTATTGCCGTCCCGGAGAGCTACCTCCCTGAATATCCTTACAAAGACGCCATCGGTTGTGGTCCGGGCTTGCGCGATGAGAAACTCGGGCCTTTCCCCCGCACCGAGCACGCGGTGAAAGTGCATCGCCAGGAATACTATGCGATCATTACCCACATGGACGCGCAGATCGGGCGCATCCTCGACGCCCTCGAAAAATCGGGCGAGGCGGACAACACCTGGATCTTTTTCACCGCCGATCACGGGCTCGCGGTCGGGCATCACGGTCTTTTCGGAAAACAAAACATGTACGACCACAGCCTGCGGGTGCCCTTCGTCGTGAACGGCCCCGGGGTCGCGGCGGGGGCGAAGATCGACGCTCCCATCTACCTCCAGAGTGCCATGGCCACCGCCCTCGATCTGGCGGGAGCGGATCGGGAAGGAGTCGAATTCCAGAGTGTGCGTCCGCTCCTTGAAGGGAATGGAACCGGTCTCGAGTCAGTCTACGGTGCCTACCTTAATCTGCAGCGAGCCGTGATCGATGAGGGCTGGAAACTGATCCTCTACCCGAAGGCAAAAGTGGCGCGGCTTTACCACGTCGCCGGGGATCCCCTCGAAATGAAAGACCTCGCCGCGGATCCGGCGATGGGCGAACGGAAGAAGGCGCTCTTTGCAAAGCTGAGGGAGTTGCAGGTGGAGCTCGAAGATCCGCTCGATCTGGAGGCGGTCTATCCGGACTTGAAATGACGAATTTGCTTGGCCTGAAAGTAGCATGGGCATCCTGCCCATGTCCCGTGGGAAGATGCATGGAGTCAGGCAAAGGCGCTTTGCTTATCCTGGCGATACTCTTCATCTGTTCGCTTCCATCCCTGGCCGCCGACCGACCGAACGTACTCTTCATCCTCGCCGACGACCAGGGCAGCATCGACCTGGGTTGCTACGGGTCCACCGATCTCAAGACGCCGCACACTGACGCCCTCGCCGCTCGCGGGGTGCGTTTCACGCGCTTCTATTCCGCTGCGCCGGTCTGTTCCCCGTCGCGGGCCGGAGCCCTGACCGGGCGCTATCCCGTCCGTGCCGGGGTGCCGGGGAACTGCGCTTCCCAGCAGGGCGCAAAAGGTGCGCTGCCGCCAGGGGAGATCACCCTCGCCGAGATGTTCAGGGCCGCCGGCTACGCCACCGCGCATCTCGGCAAGTGGCATCTCGGCTACACCCCCGAGACCCATCCGCTGCGGCAGGGCTTCGACCATTCCTTTGGCCACATGGGCGGGTGCATCGACAACTACTCGCACTTCTTTTACTGGAACGGTCCCAACATCCACGACCTCTGGCGGAATGGCGAGGAAGTCTTCCACGACGGCGAGTTCTTCCCCGACCTCATGGTCACCGAGGCCTCGCGATTCCTCGACGCGAACCGGGAAAAGCCGTTCTTCCTCTACTACGCTCTGAACTCGCCCCACTACCCCTATCAGGGCGACGCGAAGTGGCTCGAGCATTTTAAGGATTTGCCCTATCCGCGCAATCTCTATGCCGCCTTTGTCGCCGCGCAGGATGAACGGCTCGGCGCCCTCTTTGCGAAGCTCGAGGATCTCGGGCAGCGCGAAAACACCATCGTCATCTTTCAGAGTGACAACGGCCACTCCACCGAGGAGCGCGCCCACTTCTCCGGCGGCGATGCGGGCCCCTATCGCGGGGCAAAGTTCAGCCTGCTCGACGGCGGCATCCGTCTGCCCGCGATCCTCTCGTGGCCGGGACACATCCCCGGGGGCGAAGTTCGCGACCAGACCGCCCACGCCTGCGACTGGATGCCGACGCTGGCGGAACTCAGCGGTGTTCCTCTCCCTGACGGACCACTCGACGGACTCAGCCTCGCGAAGGTCCTCGGCGATCCCTCCGCGCCCTCGCCGCACGAGGGACGCGCTCTCCACTGGCAGGTTGGCGACGGGCCAAAGGCTGACTGGGCCGTGCTCGAGGGCGACTGGAAACTGATCGGCCGCTCCCGCGACACGACTACAGGCGGGAAAAATATTCCGCTCGAGAACGTCCTTTTCAATCTCGCCGAAGATCCCGGCGAAACCACCAGCCGGACAGCCGACCATCCCGATGTTGTCGAGCGTTTGCGCAAACTCCACGAGACGCATCTGAAATAGCCTCTACCATTCCCGACATTGACCTTCTCCCCGAAAACCCCTTTGCTTGCCATCATGAAGAAACCCCGCTTCCTCCCCATCGTCCTCGCCCTCGTCGGTGCTGCCTCCCTAGTCCGTGCCGCCGACACCCCGCCGAACATCGTTTTCCTCATCTCCGACGACCACGCCTGGACCGACTACGGGTTCATGGGGCATCCCCAGATCGAGACCCCGCATCTCGACAAGCTCGCGGCACGCAGCGCCCTTTTCTCCCGGGGATACGTGCCTACTGCCCTCTGCCGTCCTGCTCTCGCGACCTTCGCCAACGGGCTTTATGCCCATCAGCACGGCGTTACCGGGAACGATCCCGCCCTGATCGAAGAGGCAGCAAAAGGGAAGGGGAAGGGCAAAGGCAAAGGACAGCCCGAGTCGCCCGACTACGCCGCCCTGCGCGAGAAGCTCATCGCGAAGATGGACGTTCCGCCGACGATCATGGATCTGCTCGGCGAGAAAGGATATCTCAGTCACCAGTCCGGTAAATGGTGGGAAGGTCCTCCGGCGCGCGGCGGATTCACCCAGGGCATGACGCGCGGGTTTCCCAATCCCGGCGGACGCCACGGTGACGACGGGTTGAAAATCGGCCGCGAGGGCATGGAGCCCGTCTTCGAGTTTATGGATCACGCCGTCGAGGAGGAGAAGCCCTTCTTACTCTGGTACTTCCCCTTCCTTCCCCACACCCCGCACAATCCGCCGCAGCGGCTCTTCGATAAATACAAGGCCAAGGGCATCGAGTCCGACCACGTCGCCCGCTACTACGCGATGGTCGAGTGGTTCGACGAGACCGTCGGGCAGCTCCTCGACAAGCTGGACGAAAAAGGGCTCACTGAGAACACTCTCATCGTCTATTCTTCTGACAACGGCTGGATCCAGGATCCCGATTCGCAGGGCTATGCGCCGAGATCGAAGCAATCCGCCAACGAGGGCGGGACACGTCAACCGCTCATGTTCTCCTGGCCTGGAACAATCCAGCCGGGCGATCGCAAAGAGCAGCTCTGCTCCACGATCGACTTCGTGCCGACCGCTCTCGCCGCAGCGGGAGCCGGGATCCCCGCAAACCTTCCCGGCCTCAATCTCCTCCCTATCCTGAAATCAGGAGAGCTGACTCCCCGGAAAGAAGTCTTCGGCGAGACTTTCGCTCACGACGTCGCCGACATCGACGATCCCGAGGCATCACTCCTTTTCCGCTGGATTGTAGAGGGAAAATGGAAGCTGCTCCTCACTTACGACGGCAAGCTCGGGCGGTACGCGAGTTCACATCCGCGCGAAGAGAAACGTCCCCAGCTCTACGATCTCCTCGCCGACCCGCACGAAGAACACAATCTCGCCTCCGAAAATTCCGAACTTGTTGCCCGCCTCGCCGCGCGGATTCAGGATTGGTGGCCGGTCGTGAAGCGCCAGGTAGTGACGGAGTGGACCGACGCGCCCGGCGTTTGGAAATGAGATCGTCGCCCCGGCAGCGCGCACCCATCGCCCGAATGAAACATCTCCTCCTCGCTCTTTTTGTCGCTTTGTCAGTGTACAAGGCCGAGGCCCTTGATCGGCCCAATATCGTCTTCGTCATCACCGACGATCAGGGCTACGGGGATCTCGGGTCCACTGGTAATACCGTCATCCGAACGCCCCACATCGATGCCCTGGCGGCCGAGTCGTCGAGCCTCACCGACTACCACGTCGCCCCGACCTGTTCGCCGACGCGGGCGGCTCTCATTACAGGGCACTGGACCAATCGCACCGGCGTGTGGCACACCGTCAACGGCCGCTCCATGCTGCGCGAGAACGAGGTCACCGTGGCGGAGATGCTCAAAGAGGCAGGCTACGCCACGGGCATGTTCGGCAAGTGGCACCTCGGCGACAATTTCCCCTACCGGCCCGAGGACAGAGGTTTCACCGAAGTCTACCGGCACGGAGGCGGCGGGGTGGGGCAGACGCCCGACCTCTGGGACAATGCCTACTTCGACGGACGCTATTTCCACAACGGCGAGATCGTCGAGGCCCGGGGATTCTGTACTGATGTCTTCTTCGAGCAGGCGCAGCGTTTCATTCGCGAACAGGCCGGAAAGAAGCAGCCCTTCTTCGCCTGGATCGCGACGAACGCCCCGCACGGACCCTACCATGCACCTCAAAAATATATCGACATCTACGAGGGGCAGGACCCCGTCATCGCCGCCTTCTACGGCATGATAACGAACATCGACGACAATGTCGGCACCACCCGCGAGCTGCTCCGAGAACTCGGGATCGAGGAGAATACCCTCTTTATTTTCACGACCGACAATGGCACCTCCTCCGGGGCGAAAGTCTTCAATGCCGGGATGCGCGGGGCCAAGGGCAGCGAATACGAGGGCGGTCATCGCGTCCCCTTCTTCGCCCACTGGCCCGGTGGGGGCTGGGATAGACGGCACATCGACGACACGCTCTGCCACGGCATCGACATCGCGCCGACTCTGCTGGAGATCACCGGTGCGAAAAAGCCCGATGGGGTGAAGTTCGACGGCATCTCCATCCGCGCGCTCCTCGACCCCGCCGGCGACCGCGTGGACCTGCCTCGTGAGCGTATCATCGTGACCGACTCCCAGCGCGTCCGCGATCCCATCAAGTGGAAGCAGACGGCAGTAATGTCAGGGAAGTGGCGGCTCGTCAATGGTAAGGAACTCTACGACATCGCTACCGATCCCGGGCAGGAGCGTAATCTCTTCGCGGATCACCGCGAGCGCGTCGCGGCCATGACCGCCTTTTACGATGCCTGGTGGAGCGAGCTCGAGCCGACCTTCGCCCGCACCACCGAGATCTACCTCGGCCACCCCGACCACCCCGTCGTCAGCCTCACCGGCCACGACTGGATCCAGGAGGAATTGCCGCCCTGGAATCAGCAACACATCCGAGAGGGCGACGGCTACGCCCTCGCTCCGAAGAAGGCCGCCAAAGGGAAGAAAGCAGTGCCTCCTACGACGGCCCCGACGAAGTCCGTCCATCAGGGCCACTGGGCGGTGAAGGTCGTCACCGCAGGCACCTACACCCTCAGCCTGCGCCGCTGGCCGCTCGAAGCCGATCATCCCATCGCGGCGGGCCTGCCTCCCGGCGAAGATGTCCCCGGCGCCACAAAGGCTTTCCGTGCCCGGCCCGGTCTCGCCATCGCGGCCGTCACCGCGACCCTGCGAATCGATGACAAAGAGCGCGGCACCCTGCCCGTCCACGAGGGAGCCACCCATGTCGATTTCGAGTTCGAGTTGGCGATCGGCTCCCACCAGCTCGCCCCCGTCTTCACCGATGCGCAGGGCAACGAGATCGGGGCCTACTACACCATTGTGACGAAGAAGTGAAAAATACGACTGTGATGAAACCCCTTCTTACCTGCCTCTTTCTGGCTATAGTCCACACTGCCGTTTCCCTCTCCGCCCAATCCTCAGAGGAACCCAACTTCGTCTTCGTGATGGCCGACGACATGGGCTGGGGGCAGACGGGGTATCGCGGGCATCCGCTCTTGAAGACCCCGCACCTCGACGCCATGGCTGCGAACGGGTTGCGCTTTGACCGCTTCTACGCAGGGGGCCCGGTCTGCTCGCCGACGCGGGCCTCGGTCCTGACGGGGCGCTCCCATGACCGGACCGGCGTCTTGCAGCACGGCTATGCGTTGCGCCCGCAGGAAAAAACGATCACCGGGGCCCTGGCGGCGGCGGGTTACGTGACCGGTCATTTCGGTAAGTGGCACCTCAACGGCTACCGCGGCCCCGGTGCGCCCATCTTCGCCGACGACCCGCATGGTCCCGGGGCCTTCGGTTTCGACGAATGGGTCTCGGTCACGAACTTTTACGACAGGGATCCGCTCATGAGCCGAAAGGGCGAGGTCGAGGAATTTGCGGGTGACTCCTCCGAGATCGCGGTGAACGAGGCGGTGAAGTTTCTCGATCAGCACTGCAGTGGAGACAAGCCGATCTTCGCGGTGATCTGGTATGGGTCGCCGCACAGTCCCTTCGAGGCCACCGAAGCGGATCGCACGCCCTTCGCTCATCTCGATGCCGAGTCCGCCGACCACTACGGCGAGCTCGTCGCGATGGACCGCAGCATCGGCACCCTGCGGGCGAAGCTGCGCGAGTTCGGCATGGAAAAGGATACCCTGCTCGTCTTCTG
Organism: Verrucomicrobiales bacterium; assembly: GCA_041688355.1. GTDB lineage: Bacteria > Verrucomicrobiota > Verrucomicrobiia > Verrucomicrobiales > DEV007 > Arctic95D-9. Next base: position 10,079 of record JBDNIL010000485.1, read on the forward strand.
CAGCGACAATGGCGGTCTGCCGAAGATCACCCCCGGGACCGTCGGCGGGCTGCGCGGCTTCAAGGGCAGTGTCCACGAGGGCGGGCTCCGCGTTCCCGGGATCTTCGAATGGCCCGGCACGATCACGCCGGGGATCACGGAATATCCCGCCTGCGTCATGGATCTTTTCCCCACTGTGGTGGATCTGTTAGGCTTGCCGGAGGAAGCCGTGATACGGCCTCTCGACGGCATCAGCCTGCGTTCTCTCTTCGCAGGCGGTGACGACGCGCCGAAAGAGCGCAACGCTCCCATCGGCTTCCGCTTTCAGAAGCAGCGAGCCCTCATAGGTGACCGCTACAAGCTCCTCACGACCAACATTCGCGGGGGCGGATTCGAGCTCTATGACCTGATTAAAGACCCCGGTGAAACCACCAGCCTCGCCGAGTCCGAGCCGGCCATTCTGGCGCAGATGAAGGATCAGTTTCTCGTATGGGACAAAACGATGGATGCCAGTTATGAGGGGAAAGACTATCCCGAAGGTAAGGTCTCACCGCCGGATCCGGAGCCGGTCTCGTGGTATGAGACGGAGCGCTATCAACCCTTCCTCGAAGAGTGGAAGGATCGCGGGGAGTTCCGCCGATATCTCAATCCCGAGAGCAGGGCAAAACCGGGAGGCGGAAAGAAATCGGCGGTTCCGAAGCCCTGATTCGGCCGACATGGGACCCCGCAAAGGAAATGCCCGGATTGGTCATGGCGTTCACCTACTTGTTCAAGAGTGTCCGAGTCGATCCACCGGATTTCCCACCACCCTCGTTCCAACTCGGGAAAAATAGTTCTAACAAAACCACGCCATGAAGCTCATACATCTCGTTCCTTTCCTCGTTCTTGCCTATCTCGGTTCCCCTCCGCCGGCGTCGGCCGCGGAGACGGGTCCAAACTTCCTCCTCATCATCGCCGATGACTGCACCTATCGCGATCTCGAGCTCTACGGCGGCCAGGCGAAGACGCCGCATCTCCTCGCCCTCGCGGCCGAGGGCATGACCTTTGACCGCTGCTTCCAGGCCGCATCGATGTGTTCGCCGACGCGGGACTGCCTCTACACCGGACTTTACCCGGTGAAGTCCGGTGCCTACCCGAACCACACCATGGCCTACGACTGGGTCAGGAGCATCGCTCATTACCTGCAGGATTCCGGTTACACGACCCACCTCTCGGGAAAGCGGCACATCAAGCCTGACTCCGTCTTTCCTTTTGAATATAGCGGCAGGAACAATCCTGATCCTGCGGTCTTCGCGGAAGTGCTCGCGTCGAGCGCGGCGGAGGAAAAACCTTTCCTCTTCATTGCCGCCTCGAACGAGCCGCACACCCCCTGGAACAAAGGCGACGCGTCCGTCTATCCTCCCACATCGATCGAGCTACCGCCTGTCCTCGTTGATTCGCCCGACACCCGCGAGGGATTTTCGAAGTATCTCGCCGAGATCACCTATTTCGACTCACAGGTCGGCGAGCTGCTGGGCCTGCTCGACGATTCGTCGCACGTGGAGAACACCGTCGTCATCGTCCTGAGCGAGCAGGGCAACAGCTTCCCTTTTGCCAAATGGACCTGCTACGACGCCGGATTGCAGAGTGCCTGCGTCGTCCGCTGGCCGGGAAAAATCAAAGGAGGGAGCCGCAGTGATGCGATGATCGAGTATGTCGATGTCGTCCCCACTCTGCTCGAGGCAGCCGGTCTCGAGCGACCCTCCTCACTCGACGGCCGCAGTTTCCTCCCGGTTTTGAAAGGTGGGAGAGACAGCCACAAGACGCACGTCTTCGGTCTGCAGACGACGCGCGGGATCAATCAGGGGAGCGACTACTACGGCATTCGCAGCGTGCGTGGCGAGCGCTATCGCTATGTCGTGAATTTCACGCCCGAGATGACCTTTGAGAACGCCGCGACGCAGGATCCCACCTTTCAGACCTGGAAAAGCTTTGCCGACAACGGCGATGAAAAGGCAAAGCGCCTCGTCCACGACTATCAGCATCGCCCTGCGGAAGAGCTTTACGACTGCCAAGCGGATCCGTGGAACCGGACGAATCTGATCGACGATCCCGCGCTTGCCTCCGTGCGTGAGGAACTCCGTTCCGAGCTGAATTTGTGGATGAAAGGGCAGGGCGACGAAGGCCAGGCGAGCGAGATGAAAGCACTGGATCGCATGCCCCGAGCCGTGAAGCTCGAGAGCGACGGGAAAAAGAAGAGCGGGAAGAAGGGCAAGGGGAAGGGAAATGAGTGAGGAGCGGAAGGGAAACGAAGTGACGGTGACCGGAGGCAATAGGCCGATCTTCCCCTGACGGCAACTTTCGCGAGTTCCTTTGCCCTTCCAAACATCCTGAACTCTTCGGATGGACCGGCACGTCCGCATGGGCATCCAGCGCGGGGACGAAAAATAAACGCTGTCCGCCACGCGGTCCCTCGCGGGACGCAATCCATTTCTTGACCGCGCCTCTCATGCTCCCCTACACTGCTGCTTCCATGATGTCCGTCCGCTATATCCCGGGAATTTTCCTGATCGTATATATATCTCTCGCCGCCGCTTACAGCGATCTGCGGGCGCAGTCCGCGAAGCCCAATCTCATTGTCATCCTCGCCGATGACCTCGGCTATGGCGATCTCGCCTGCAACAATCCCGACTCGAAGATCCCGACGCCGCACGCCGACCGCCTCGCGGCCGAGGGGATGCGCTTCACCGACGCCCATTCGCCCTCGGCAGTCTGCACTCCCACTCGCTACAGTCTCCTCACCGGTCGCTACCACTGGCGCTCGAGGTTGAAAGAGGGCGTCCTCGACGGCTTCAGTCCGCCGCTCATCGAACCCAATCGCGTTACCGTGGCCTCGTTCCTGAAAGAGCAGGGCTACGCCACCGCCTGCATCGGCAAATGGCATCTCGGGTTGCAGTGGACGCGTGCCGATGGCGCTCCCGAATCCCTCGACCGCGGCGAAACGGGCGTTCGCCCGGGCTACGACATCGATTATGCAAAAGGCTTCACTGGCGGCCCCGTTGCTCTTGGCTTTGACCGTTACTTCGGGATCTCTGCCTCGCTCAATATGCCGCCCTTTTGCTACCTCAAGAATGAGCGGGTCGTTCATCTCCCCACCTTGAAGCAGGAGCGGCTCCGCGACGCGCAGTTTCTCGCCACCGACGAGGGGATGCGCTCGCCCGACTTCACGAACTACGGCGTCCTGCCCCGCTTCATCGGCGAGGCGCTCTCCTTCATCGAGAACCATGCCGCCACGGCACCCGGGAAGCCTTTCTTTCTCTATGCGCCGCTGCCTTCCCCGCATCTCCCCGTGGTGACGAATCAGGAGTATATCGGAAAAAGTCAGGCCGGTCTCTACGGTGACTTTGTCGTCGAGACCGATGCTTTTGTCGGGGCCATTCTCGAGACTCTCGACCGCCTCGATCTCGCGGAGGACACTATCGTGATCTACACCTCGGACAATGGCGGGCTCTATCACTGGTGGGAGGCAAAGGAGACCGACGACCTCGCTCACTACAAAGTCGCCGGTCGCGGGGCCGAGATGCGCGAGTTCGGGCATCAGGGAAATGCCCGGATGCGCGGAACCAAGGCCGACATCTGGGAGGGCGGACATCGCGTCCCCTTCCTCGTGCGCTGGCCCGCGCGAACTCCCGCCGGGACGGTCAGTGATGAACTCGTCGATCTCACCGATTTGCTCGCGACCATGGCCGACATCACCGGCGCCGATCTGCCCGCCGGGGCCGGACCCGACAGCGTCAGTCTGCTGCCCGCGCTGCTCTCGGCCAAGCCGGAAAAGCCAGTCCGCGAGCACACCGTGCATCTTTCCTTTCGCGGCGTTTTTGCGATTCGTCAGGGTCACTGGAAGTTGATCCCTGATCATCGCGGATCGGGCGGTTTTTCCCAGCCCCGCGATCTCGATCCGGCGACCGAGGGCGGGCCGATCGGACAGCTCTACGATCTCGGCGAAGATCCCGCCGAGACGAAAAACCGCTACGATGAGGAACCAGAAGTGGTCGCCCGGCTCACAAAGCTGCTCGGGTCGATACGAGGGGAGTCGGGGGAATGAGGAAGATGCGAGCGAATCACCAGTCCGGGCTTTTCCCGATCCGAGCTGCCACTGTCTTTTGCCGGACTTTCCTGACGGTCGCGACAGGGTGGGGGCTTGCCTTGTCCGGGGGAGTGGCCGCAGCGGAGCGTCCGAACATCATCCTCATTATGGCTGACGACTTCGGCTACGAGTGTGTCGGGGCCAATGGCGGGGAATCGTATGCGACGCCCCATCTCGACCGGCTCGCTGCGGGAGGGGTGCGCTTCGAGCACTGCCACTCGTATCCGCTCTGCACCCCGACCCGCGTCGCCCTGATGACCGGCAAACACAACGTGCGGAACTATCTCAACTTCGGCACCCTGCCGCGATCAGAGCGAACTTTTGCCCATCTCCTCAAAGAAGCCGGTTACGCCACCGGGATCTGCGGCAAGTGGCAGCTCGGGAAAGAGGACGACTCGCCGCAGCATTTCGGATTCGACGAGTCGCTTCTCTGGCAGCAGACCCGCCGCCCGCCCCGATTTGCCAATCCCGGGCTCGAGCGTCAGGGGGTAATGGAGGACTACCGCGACGGGGAATACGGGCCCACTCTGATCAATGATTTCGCCCTCGACTTTGTGACGCGGCACCGCGACGGGCCCTTCTTCCTCTACTACCCCATGATCCTCACTCACGATCCTTTTCAGCCCACTCCCGACAGTCCTGACTGGGATCCGGATGCCGTGGGCGAGAGGGCGAATCGCGACGTCAAACACTTCGGCGAGATGACTGCCTACATGGATAAAATGATCGGTCGTCTCGACGCGCAGCTCGACGAACTCGGCATACGCGAGAATACTCTTCTCCTCTTCCTCGGGGACAATGGCACCCATTCGTCTGTCACGAGTCGCTTTCAGGGGAGCGATTACGAGGGGGGCAAGGGCACCACGACGGCACGCGGCACCCATGTGCCCTTCATCGCGAGCTGGCCGGCGGTGACGGGAAAAGGGCATCTTTGTCAGGATCTTGTCGGGGTCGTCGACTTCCTCCCCACCCTTTGCGAGGCAGTCGGGATCTCTGTGCCGCCCGGGACGGACGGGATCAGCTTTTTGCCTATGATCAGGGGCGGGGCGGGGACGTGGCGGGACTCGCTTTACATCTGGTATTCGCCCCGCCAGAAGAACGATCCCACAGTGAAGGAGTATGCCTTTGACCTGCGGCACAAGCTCTATCGCGACGGGCGCTTCTACGACCTCCAAGCCGATCCTTTTGAAAAAGCCCCCCTCGACGCCGGCGCTGCCCCCGGGGAAAGAGAAAAGTTGCAAGCAGTCCTCGATCAGTATGCGGGAGCCCGACCGGCGGAACTTGATCGCGCCTTCCTTTCAGAAAGACCGAACGTAACTTCCCGCCCTGATCAGGGTAAAAAGAAGGGCACCCCCCCCGGACCCAACCCTGTTGAATGAAGACCCGAACCCTGTTGACTCTCGCCTTCTCGCTCCTCCTCTCTCTCTCCACAGCGGCGGAGAAGAAGCCGAACATCCTCTTCCTCTTTGCCGATGACTGGGGGAAATATGCCTCGATCTATGCGGAGGTTGAGGGGGCCGGAGGCATCAATGATGTCGTCTCGACACCGAACTTCGACAGCATCGCGAAAGAGGGTGTCCTCTTCCGTAATGCCCACGTCAGTGCTCCCTCCTGCACGCCCTGCCGCAGCGCTCTCCTGACAGGACAACATTTCTGGCGCACCAACACGGGCGCGATCCTGCGCGGAGCGGTCTGGGATGCGTCAATTCCTAGCTATCCGCTGCTGTTGCAGGATGCCGGTTACCACATCGGCTACACCCACAAGGTATGGGGACCTGGGACGCCGGCCAATGCGCCCTTCACGAAGGAGCAGAACTACGGGAAACGGGGCGGCAAGTTCAACCAGTTCTCCCAGAATGTGACTGCTGCTGTCGCCGGGGGACAATCGGCCGAAGAAGCAAAGGTGGCGCTGATCGAGGAATCGCGCGGCAATTTCGAAGACTTCCTCGCCGCGCGCGAAGGCGACGAACCGTGGTGCTACTGGTTTGGGCCGACGAACGTGCATCGCAAGTGGACCAAGGGCAGCGGCAAAGCGCTCTGGGGGATAGACCCCGACACGCTAAAGGGAAAGATGCCGCCCTATCTCCCCGATGTGCCCGAAGTGCGCGAGGATCTTGCGGATTACTTCGGTGAGGTGTCCGCCTGGGATGCCGGAATCGGCGTCCTCCTTGAAGAGTTGGAAAAAACTGGCGAGCGGGAGAATACCCTCATCGTCATCAGTGGCGACCACGGGGCCCCCGGTTTTCCTCACGGCAAATGCAATCTCTACGGGTTTGGGACGAATGTCGCACTCTCCGTGACCGGCCCCGGGGTGAAGGGCGGACGTGTCGTCGATGACTTCGCGAGCCTCACCGATCTGGCACCGACTTTTCTTGAGGCTGCCGGGTTGTCCGTTCCTGAAGTCATGACCGGGCGCAGTCTCTGGCCGGTCCTGAAATCGGAAAAAACAGGTCTCGTCGATGACACCCGCACCGTCGTCTACACTGGTCGCGAACGTCATGTCGAGATCGCGCGGTCAGACTTTTCGCCCTACCCGCAGCGCGCCATCCGCACGCCAGAGCACGTCCTGATCATCAATTTCCGGCCCGACCGCTATCCTCTCGGCGACCATTACCTGCTCGACAGCAGCGGCACCCCTTCGGTCGGGGAACTCGAAAACGAGACCCGCGTTACCCTGCCCGACGAGGATGCCGGACCGACGAAAGCCTGGCTCGTCGGGGTGCGCGACACGCCCGAGTGGAAGGCGCACTTTGACTGGGTCTACGGCAAACGTCCCAAGTATGAACTCTACGACCTGACGAAGGACCCTCACGAAACCACCAATCTCGCCGACGATCCCAACTACGCTGAGATCAAGAGTGATCTCGAGGCACGGCTTCTCGAAGAACTCACCCGCACCGGCGATCCGCGGCTCATCGATGACGGGAAGTTTTTCGAAACCCCACCCATGGCCGGTCCTCTGCCCGACGCGGAGCAGTTCTGGAAAGGCCCGAAAGGGAAAGGGCAGGGCAAAGGGGAGGCCAAGGGAAAAACCAAGAGCGACACCAAGAACAAGCCGAAAGCGAAGTGATTCGAGGGGAGACGGGGCAGAATCCAGAGAAGCCGCAACGGTCTGGGACTTGCCATTTACGAGCTAAGCCCCCACCTCACTCTTCGCCTACCTCCAAGAGCCTTGAGATCTCTTCTTCGGGGAGATCAGTAAGTTCAGCAATTTCAAAGATCGACTTCCCTTTCGAAATCATCCGATGGACTAATTTGGAAGCCCCTTGCTCGATGCCCTTCTCAATGCCCTCTTCGAGCAATTCTTTTCCAGCGTGGGTTTTGTGTAACGGTGTGAGTTCGGCGATCATTTGTAAGATTTCCTCTCGGGTCTTGGATTGGAAGCGTTGCAAGAGCAGGTTCTGAAAGATCTCGCCTAGGACCTCGCGGTCCCCCGGCGGCAGATCGGCACAGAAGCTAATACGATCATAGAGCCCCTCGGCCGTTTTTTCAAGCTCCGACAAAGAGCTCCGCAGGGGTGCGAGCGCCGCGACGAGAGGAGAGTCGGGGTGTTTGCCCGCGAGGGCTTCGAGCAACTCGTCGATGAAAAGGATGCGGGTGAGCGGGTATCGCTCGTGGCTGGAGGGTAGCTCGGAGCGCGACCCGAAGAGAATCACGGTCTCGATCTCGCGTGGGCGAAAGTCGCGTCGTCGGCAGTAGGGCTTCGGATTGAGATGCTTCCAGAGGAGCTGACGAGCCAGCTCGATGCGGTTGAAAATGGAATGGTCGTGGTAGAGCTGGAATTCGACGAGGTAGCAGGGGTCGTCGGGATTGACTGGTTCGAGGAGTAGGTCGCAGCGAAGTTCGAGCTGTTTCAGCGTGTGCGAAGATCCGCGACAGCCGACCGGGAGCGGAAGCTCGGTGAGTTCGCGCAGCCACTCGGGATGGTCGCGGAAGAGTTCGTGAAAGATGTGATCAGTGTCCAAGTGGACAAATAGTAGCTTCAAGAGGCAAGCTCCCGCAAACGGCTTTTCAGCGGAGATGGCCGTCCCGTCGGCTCCGCCAGTCTCAGCTCAAAATCTCCTCAACCACATTCCCATACACATCGGTGAGCCGGAAGTCGCGGCCGCCGTGGAAGTAGGTCAGCGCCTCGTGATCGACGCCCATGAGGTGAAGCAGGGTGGCGTGAAAGTCATGGATGTCGACTTTGTCCTTCACCGCGTAGTAGCCGAACTCGTCGGTCGCGCCGTGATGGTGGCCAGCCTTCACGCCGGCGCCGGCGAACCAGGTCGTGAAGCCGTGAGGATTGTGGTCGCGTCCGTTCTGGTGGCGTCCGGTGATGCCGTCGAAGAATTCAAAGGTCGGGGTGCGGCCGAATTCGCTGCCGCAAATGACGAGGGTATCATCGAGCAAACCGCGCACCTTGAGATCGTGGAGGAGACCCGCGATGGGTTTGTCGACGGCGTTGGCGTTGCCGCGGTGGCCTTTTTCCAGCTCTGAGTGCTGATCCCAGAGGTTGCCATAGCGTGCCGTGGCATGATTCACGGTGATGTAGCGCACCCCCGCCTCGGCGAACCGGCGCGCGAGCAACAAGGCGCGGCCGAACTCGTCGGTGTGCTCCTCGTCGATCCCGTAGAGTTTGCGGGTCGCCTCGGACTCGTTCTCGAGGTGGAGGAGATCCGGGGCCTCGGTCTGCATGCGGAAGGCCAACTCCATCTCGTCGAGCTGGGGATCGACGCCCTGAGCTTGCTCGATCTCGCGGATGAAATCGAGGTGGCGTTTCTGCTCGCGGAACCCCGGCTCAAGATTTTCCCAGGCGAGCCGCGACGATTTTTTGTCGGGCCGATCCACCGCCGTGCCGCCGAATTTCCCGGGGAGGAATCCGGTCGGGCGGTTCGGGTCGGACGGGGTGATGTCGATGTAGGCTGGCAGGTTCTCGTTCATCGCCCCGAGCCCATAGACGAGCCAGCTCCCGAGAGTGGGACGCACCTCGATGGGCACGCCCGTATGCAGGACGCGCTTGGCGGTGACGTGGTCGTTGCTCTTGTGATTGAGCGAGTGGATGAAGCAGAGCTCGTCGATGAAACGCCGGTTGACCTCGGGAAAAAGATCGCTCGCATAGGTGCCGCTTTTACCCCAGTGCCGCCATTCAAAAGGCGAGGGGATCACAGTACCCTGCTTCGCAAAGGTGAAGCTCGGCGGGCGGATCGAGTCGGGGAGCGGCTGCCCGGCGTATTTCGCGAGAGCCGGTTTGTGGTCGTAGGAATCGAGCTGGGAGAGCCCGCCTTCGAGGAAAATGTAGATGATGCGTTTCGCCGCCGGACGATGATGGAGCGTCTGCAGCGGGCCTCCAGTCGCGTGGAGCAGTCCCTGACGCGATAGCAGATCAGCCGCCGCGACGGAGCCGAGACCGAGGAAACTTTTCCTCAGCCAGTCACGTCGCGAGAAGGAATCTGGACAGCAGTTATTCAAGGTGACGGAAGGTGTGGGAGGAGAAGAGGCCGAGGCAAACCCGCGTCCAGGCCTCGGCTTCGGTGAGTCCGGCGGTGTCGATAGAGTCGGCCACGTAATCAGCGATCGCCTCCTGTGCTCCGCTCGAGGGCGGACGCCCGAGGACGATCTCGTGGAGGGCCCGGGCGCGCTCGGTGGGTTTGTCAGGGTATGCGGCGATGAGCTCTTCGGCGAGCTTGCCGGCGTAGTGGCGGGGGAGGGGATTGTTGAGCCACCAGAGCGATTGGGCCGGGCTCGAGCTGTCGTCGCGGTCGTGCATGGGGCGGCCGGAGTCGTCAAAGCCGAAGAGCGGGAACATTTTCCGGATCTCGACGCCGAGCCCGAGCGGGGCCCGCGACGAGGTCAGGATGTAAAGGGCGCGGTCTTTGGACTTCGCCGTCTCGAGGGCGGCCCCGGCCGTCTGGCGGGGCACTTTCCCGATGCTCGTGAGCAGGCTGTCGTAGATTGCCTCGACCTCGAGGCGACGTGCGGGAAAGCGCGAGAGCAGCAGCCCGTCGGCGTCTCCGGCGAGGCTGTCGGGCGTCTTCACCGAGGAGGCGAGGTAGGTCTCGGAGAGCATGATGACACGGTGGAGATGCTTGATCGACCAGCCGCCTTGGATCAGTTCTGATGCAAGCCAGTCGAGGAGCTCCGGATGGGAGGGCGGGCTGCCCTGCTTGCCGAAGTCATCGGTCGTGCGGACGAGTCCGGTCCCGAAATGCCAGTGCCAGATCCGGTTCGCCATGACCCGGGCGGTGAGGGGATGATCGGGATGGGCGAGCCACTGGGCGAACTGGACGCGGCCGCTCTCGTTCGGCGGGATGGGGAAAGTCGCCTTGATGAGATGGTCGGCGAGCCCGGGATTTCCCCTCGGGACCGGATCTCCCTGCGACGAGTAAGGGCTGCCGCCCGGGTGGATCGGGAGGTCGAGTTGATCTCCGTCGCGAACCGCGAGAGTGAAAGGAAAGTCGGGCCGACTCTGGTCAAGGGCGGCGATGGATTTTTCGAGGGACTCGATCTCCGCTTTTTCTTCCGCGGTGAGTAAGGATCGGGTCTCGGCGACGGTCGGCTGACCGAGGGTGGAGCGCCACTCTTTCTCAACCGGGCCGAGCGGGCCTTTGATCAGGACAAAGCGGTCGAGGACGGGAAAAGGCTCGTGGCGGTCGACTTTCAAACGGAGAAAGAGCGTCCCCGCTTTCAGATCGCGGAGTGAGACCGGACCCCAGCGGAGGTGGTCGGGCGACTCGCCGAAGGTGCTCTGCCCGAGGATGCGGGCGGAGGTGGTTTCGTTGTTCAACTCCAGTTCGACCGGGGCGGGTTCGGTCGAGGCATAGCGCACGAGCAGGGTGTAGTTCCCCGGTTCGGGGATGGTGAGGCGGTAGCGCACCCACTGGTCGAGGCGGCGACGCGAGGCGATCGCTTCACCGTCGCCCAACGGGATCGTCTTGAGATCCTTCTGGCCGTCGAAATTCTCGGCGTCAAAGGCGAGCACGGTCGCGGGCAGGGTGCCGTCGCCGAAGGTCTCTTCCGCTATGACCCGCTCCCGTGCCGTCGCGAGTAGCGCAAAGCGGGCCTCGACGAGGGATTTTCTCTTTTCGTCGAGCGAGGCCGCTTTTTCCAAGGTCTCCTCCGGCGCGAGTGCCCGAACGGCCCGGGGACGTCCGTCTTTCCATTCCTCGGAAAAGTATTCAGTGATCTCGGTGCTGCGGAAGATCCCGGCGAGGGCGTAATAATCACGGATCGAGATCGGGTCGAACTTGTGGTCGTGGCAGCGGGCGCAGGAAAAATCCATTGCGAGGAAGGCCCGCGTCGCGGTGGAGATCTGTTCGTCGACGATGTCGAGGCGCAGCTTGTTCGGGTCAGTGCACTCGTCGAACCACTGCCCGATCGAGAGAAAAGCGGGAGCGGTGAGCCGGTCGAAGTCGTCTTTCCCGGGCAGAAGATCTCCCGCGAGCTGCTCGGTGAGGAAGCGGTCGTAGGGCTTGTCGGCGTTGAAGCTCTTCACGACATAGTCGCGATACGGTTCCGCGAGATCGATCTCGTCTATGCCGGGGACCTTCACCGTTCCCTGGACATAGCGGGCCACATCGAGCCAGTGGCGGCCCCAGCGCTCCCCGTAGTGCGGCGAAGCGAGAAGGCGGTCGATGACCTTTGCCCAGGCATCCGGCGAATCATCGGCGAAAAATGCAGCGATCTCTTCCCGTGTCGGAGGCATCCCCGTGAGATCAAGCGTGGCCCGCCGCAGGAGGGTGTGGCGGTCGGCCGCTTCATTTTGAAGGAGATTTTTTTCGGCAAGCTTCGCCTGGATGAAAGCATCGACCGCATTGGCCCCCTCGCTCACCGCCGGGCGAGTGATCGGGCGCAGCGACCAGTGGTCCTGTGCCAGCAGCGGTGAGGCAAAAACGCAGGCGAAAATCAGTAGAGACCACAGGCCCGGACTCGCAAAGCCCAAGCCTTCGGCGCGGCGAAGGGAGCGGGGCGTTGGAGTCGTCATGGTTGGAAAATGGGATGGGAAAGATCGGCTCATTTCGGCCGGGGAGGAGAACCCTCACTGCTTTGACCATTCCCGACGAGAAATGTGTGTCACGTGATCGTGGTGATGAATACGCGGCGAGTGCGCCGGAGAGCGCGGCGGGTGAAAAATGCCTGAGATAAGTTACGCTGAAGGAAGGGGCAAATCAAGCGGGGCGTCTCGCGGGTTGGGTGGGAGGTTTTGAAAGAAACCCCGCCGAAACGTTTACGGGAGCTCTTTTAACTCGCTCGTTTCGACTAGCGACGTTGGCGGGCTTGACGCAGTAGCGCCGGGCAAGTTCCCAATTGTCGATTAGCGACATCTTCCCGGATCGGGCGATTCCATTCAGGACGCCCGAGCGGTCCAGTCTTCCAATGCCAAGCCGGAAACACGGCTGAATTCCCTCGTATTGTTCGTCGCCAGTGTCCATCCGCGACTCTGGGCCACTCCTGCGATCTGCAAATCATGCGGGCCGATGACGCAGCCGCGTGATTCGAGATCGTGGCGGATGCGGGCGGCGGATTCGGCGGCCAAATCGTCATAGGGTGCGGAAGGATGCCGGGCGAACAGATCCGCCAACAAGGCCAAGCGCTCCTCTGGCCGCTCGTATCCTAGCGCGCCGTGCAGCAACTCTTCCTTCACTACCGAGCAGAGCCACACTTCCTGCGGCGGCAAGGCTTTCAATCTTTCCGCGAGAGGCGGGCAACGTCCTTTCAGAAGCCGTATCCAGTGGTTCGTGTCCAGCAGCCAAGGCATCACCATGCCTCCCGTGTCTCCATCGGCAACTCGGCAGGTTCGTCCCAGGCCTGACCTTCGCAGCGGCCGTACCAGCGACTCCAATAGGTATCGAAAAAGTCCCCCGGCGGATTTGGGGTGACAGGCGACGCATCGCCGACGTGTATGCTGTGCAGGTAGTCGAGTAAGCGCTGGACTACGTCTTCTGGCAGCAGGGAGGCTTCGCGTTGGAGCTGTTCGCGAACAGACATGGGTAAATCGTAGTCTACCGACCTGGCGTGGTCAAACCCGAAGAAAAGGTCGGGCACGGACGAAGTGAAGAACGAGCTGGGACTATAGGTGCGACGAACGGGCCCTGAAACTAAGGGGCTCCGCGCTCGCGTATGGCCTGATGGAGTGACTTGAAAAGCCCGGGATCGGCTTAAGGTTTATGGTGTCTCAAACGTTCCAGTAATTGGACAGGCAGCCAGAAATAGGTTTCATTACTGCCAGTCTAGCCCTCTGACGATTCTTAACAACCATGGCCAGTTCTTATCATCTTCCCCGCGTCAATCCGTGCTTTGTTACCCATAATCTTGCTTTGGGCGGCGCACAAACGGCGGTCTTGCGCTACATCAGTGCGCTGCCGGACTGGGTTCGCGAGCGCACGACCCTGTATTCGCAGTCGGATGACATGCCCCTGCTTGACGCAGCGGAGAAAAGCGGCTTTTCCTGCGGCAAGGTGACACGCGAGGCCCCGATCGATCCTTCGGCCTGGTTTTTGAGCTACGGCGACCTCTCCGGTCTGCCTCAGCGGCCCACTTCGCTCGTGTTGCATTCGTGGGACGATGCCGGATGGCGTTTCATCCATCGCGCCTACGACGACCTCCGCGGCATGACTGTCGCCGGGGTCTCGCAGAAGGTTCTCGACCGTTATTCCGAGTGGGCGAAAGAAAAAGGCCACCGTGTCCTCGGGGTGATGACTCCGCCGGTCTCCGAATTTGCCGCGGTCAAAGGCGACTACGATACCACCGGTCGCCTCGTCGTCGGCTGGATGGGTCGTCCGCTCGAGTCCAAGGGGATCATGAGCCTGCCGTATCTCCTCGAGGCCGAGCCCCGCATGGTCATCCGCGCCTGGACCGGAGCCGAGACCGCCGGGCTTGAGTTCACCCAGCGCACCCAGGCCGAGGCTCTCGCGAAGGTCAAGGCGCTCGCTGTGAAGCTCGGGGTTGCCGACCGTCTCGACATCCGCCCGCTCGATTTTAATCCCTTTCACTACCGCCACCGTCTCGACGGCTGCCACGTCCTCCTCGGGAACAGTGAGAAAGAGGGGTATCTGCTCACCGCCGCCGAGGCTCTCAGTTGCGGTATACCCGTCGTCGTGACGAAGACCTGCGGCATCGCCGATCTCATCAAAAACGGCTACAACGGCTACGTGATCGACTGGAACGCCAATCCGAAGAAGCTCGCCAAAGACGCTCATCGCGCCCTCCTCAAGGCGGCAACTCTTTCCGGGGTCAACTGCCTTGCCTCGGCCGTGAATCTCTCGCTCGGGGCGAGCTACGCCTCGGCTCACCACCATCTCCTCGCCGAGATGACCGGCACCGCCTTGCATCACCCCGAAGCCCGCGTCACCGTCGGTCTCCGCATTCACAAGGGCACCGACCTCGCCAAACTCGACGATGCCGTCTCCAGTCTCGCCTCGCAGACCTACCGGAAATTTAAGGTGAAGCTCCTCGTCGATGGGCCTTGGGCTTTTGCCGAACCGCTTGCGAAACGCTACGGGCTGCCGCTCATCTGCACCGGACTCGAGCCCGATATCGAGCATTGCAGTTGGCTTCACCGTCAGGCCGTGGCCGAGTGCGATACCGAGTTTTACAAGCCGCTCGACTACGACGACCAGCTCATGCCGACCTACCTCGAGCGGGCCGTTCACATGATGGAGCTGAAGAAGGTCGATGTCTACGGCTGTCTCCTTCTCACGCACGAGAACGGCGAGATCACTCCGCGTCTCCACTGGCCCAACAAAGGCGTCGAGACGATGTTCACGGGGAATTCGGATCACAACATGCTGCCGCATTCGTCCGTCCTCATCCGCGCCGCGATCGCCCGCAAGGCCGGCAACTACCAAGAGCGCGCCATCGGTCTCGGGGCCGACGATTATCACCTCTGGTATCGCGTCCACCTCGCCGGCGGCAAATTCTTCCGCGACGACGAAGTCCGCAACGTCGTCTACCGCATCCACGACGCGAATTCCCTTACGATCCGTCGCGCCCGCTTTGGCGAGACGGAGAAAAAGCAGAAGCTCTCTCTTCTTCAAAAAGCGGCTGCCGCCGCCGGGATCACCTTGTTGACCGCGCCGCTCTTCGGCACGATCGGCTGTGCGGACGACTCCGCGCCTCCTGCGCCGGGGACGAAAGGCAACTCCGCTGAGAAGGCGAGCGCTTCCGACGAAGGTAAGACCACTGCCGCCGCCGCCCCGACGACGGAGAAAAAGCGCACCGATCCGCCGCATTCGTAACGACTGCTGCATCGGAAAGTAGTGAAACTCGTGAGAGTTTTGGAGGACAGGGCCACCGCCCGAAGGTCTCACGACCTCCGCTCCGCTCTTTACGGCGCCCTTACAGCCGGGCCCGCCTCACCAACCGGTGATGCTCGAAGGCAGGTGCTCCGGGATAGAGCACGCCATGTAGAGCACGCCCATGGCCGGGATGGCTCCCTCGACGTAGGTGTAGGTTCCGCCGCTCGGACAGGAGGGTTCCTGGCGGATGAACCCGGTCGGATTGATGATGCGTGACTTGATGTTACTGACCGTTTGTCCGGGTTCGATCTGGTGCATGTTGCAGTAGGCGCGTATCGCCTTCTGCATCGTAGCGACCTGTTGGACACAGATCGCACGGTTGGCACCTTCCTTGTAAGAACCGACTCCAATGAAGAGCACAGCAATAAGACCCAACAGGGTCGTCACCACGAGGGTAACCTCGATGAGGGTGAGCCCGCGGATACGGGGAGAGGGTGACGGAGGGGGACAGTGCATTGAGCGATCTAAATAAGATAATAATCATAATTACAATAATTAAAAGAATTAATGCGGAACGTTACTTGACCGGGTTTTGAGCTCGAGAGCTTCCCATAGCGTTGGATTCAACCTGAAAGGCGGCGTCCTTCAGCAGAGTGGCGAGGGACCCCAGGGGAACCGAAACGGGAGGGGTAAGGTTCTTTTGGAAAATGTGTCTGGATATCCCCGGCAAAGTGGACTACGTAGGAAAAGTAATCAGGTCACCATCAGCCCATCGGGGGCATTTCTCGTTTGTTAGGTACTTAATTCCTCTGGAATAGCTTGCTTAGGCGCGATGCTCGCTTCACGGGGATGGACCTGTGGTGAACGCACTAAGACACTATGAAGCTATTCGTTGGAAATCTATCGTACGACGTCTCGGAAGATGAACTTCGCGAGGCATTCGCTGAATTCGAGCCTCTTCTCGAATTCTATCGCCCTCATGACCGGGAGACCGGCAAGCCTCGCGGGTTTGCCTTTGTTACCCTCGTGGATCAGGAAAAAGGGGAGGCGGCCATCGCCGCGCTCAACAACAAACGACTCGGCGGTCGCGAGCTGAAGGTCAATGAGGCGGAAGACCGTCGCAACCGGCCTCCGGCGCGCAGTAATCACTCTGGTGACGACGAAGCCACTCTCGGCAATCTGCCCCGGGTCGATGACAGGCCCATGGGCAAAGACGGCCAGAAGGTCCGCTACAAGTCGATCTGAGCAGTCGCCGCTCAGCGGGCCTTCCCCTCCTGCATCAGGATAGCGGGGTGATCTTTCTCAAAAAAAGGTCAGGGCATTTCTCGAGCCGCCGGGATCCCGATGCGGAGGTCAGTCTCTCACGGCTTTTTCATCTCTTCGGCAAAGCGGTGCCGTATCTCGGGCAGAGTTCCGAGGGTCAGGTAGACCGTGTAGCGGTAGGAAAAGCCGGGCTCGATGACGAGTCGCTTGATCGGCGCGACGTAAGAGCAGGCAGCCTTGGCACGGTTGTTGAGATCCCCCTCGGCCCGGTAGCAGGTGATCGTCTCTACGCCGGGCACCAGCACACCGATACCGCGCCCGCTCGCGTCAGTGTAGGCGACCCAGGGCTGGGCGATCTCGTAGCGTTCGTTCGGCCAGCCGGGGACGATCGTCTTCGGTTCGGTCTCGCCGGCCGCGACAAAATGGAGATTCGGATAGGCGGCATCGACGAAGACTGCGGGCAACTCCTGATCCTGAAGGGGATGGGTCACCGTGCCCGAGTATTCCATCTCGTAGTCGATCCGCACGACAAATTCGAGGAGCTGGATCTTCTGCCGCAGAACGACCTCGCGGAGCAGTTCGCCCGTTGCCCAGTGCACCGGCACGGAGACTGACTCGATCACATTTTCTTTCGCGGAGAAAGTTGTTAGCTCTGAGGGCTTGTTTTCCCAGTTCCCTCCCTGGACCGGATTCCACCGCCACGGTTTTCCGTTCCAATCGCTCCCGTCGCTGGCCCCGTACCACGACTGCTGCACGTAGCGGCCGAGATCGTAGCGATTCAGCACATTCGAATCTCGACCGCTCTCCGAGAGCCAGCCGATCGCGGCCCCGCCCGAACGATTCACGCCGAGACGGATCTTGCCGTTGTCGAGATAGACCCAATCTTCGGGCGGCGCCGCCGTGGCGAGGGTGGTGAAACCGATCAGGAAAAGGACGGCGAGAAAGCGGAACATTCAGATCGGGGGGAAATCACGGCTTAAGAATGACCTTCAGGAGCCCCTCGTTGTTGCGATGGAGCCGGGCGAACCAGTCGGCTCCGTCCGAGAGAGAGGCCACTGCCGAGATGAGCGGCGCGACTTTGATTTTCCCCGAGGCCACGGCTTCGACGGCTTCGCCATATTCGCCGGCCGAGGCGCAACTGCCGAAGACACTCAGCTCCCGCGTCACGATGGCCTGGAGGGGAAAGGGGACCTCGGCCTTGAGATTGCCGACGCAGCTAATGCTGCCGCCTTTGCGGACCGACTCGATCGCCAGCTTGATCGTGGGGCCGAAGCCGACCACCTCGAGGGCGACATCGGCCCCGTCGGGATTGCCCACCAGCTCGCGGACGCGGGCGGGGACTTCGTCATTGGAAAGGAGCACCTCATCCGCCCCGAGTTCTTTGGCGAGGGCGAGACGCTTTTCATCGAGATCGACGGCGATGACCATGCCTGCGCCCTTGGCCTTGAGGGCCTGCACGATGAGCAGACCGATCAGTCCAGCCCCGATCACGACGGCCGAGTCACCGGGCTTCAAGGGGAGGCGATTGACCCCGTGGAGAGCAATCGAGACAGGCTCGGCAAAGGCGGCGTGGTCGTAGGAGAGGTCGCCGGGGATGGCGTAGAGGATGTGCTCGGGCACTTTGACGAACTCGGCGAAGGCACCGTTGCGCCGGTATTCGCCACAGGAGACCCCGAGGACATTTCGGTTCGGGCAGAGATTGACCTGGCCGGCGAGGCACGACGGGCATTTGCCGCAACACACCGTCGAGTCAAAGGTGACGCGGTCGCCCACTTTCCACTTCCGCACCGCATTGCCGACCTTCGAGATCTCGCCGGCAGCCTCGTGTCCCATGATGATGGGGGGGATACGCCGTCCCGAGCTGCCGTCCATGCCGTGGATATCCGACCCGCAGATGCCGCAGGCCTTGACCGAGACGAGGACTTCATTCTCCGAGATCTCCGGTTCGGGCGCGTCGCTGAACTCAAACTGATTGTAGGCCGTGAGGGTGAGGGCTTTCATGTAAAAATGGGACTTGAACCGAACTCCTAACCGCAAGAAGGTTTGCCATCAATCCAAAAACCCCACTCGTCCTCCCCGATCCATGAGAAATTTCCTTACCGGGATCTGCCTGACCGCCGCCGCCCTGCTGCTGACGCAGTGCGAGACGATGGACACGACCGCACCCGGTTCTGTCTCGAGCCTGGTCGTTACGGGCACCCTCTTTTATCCCGACGAGCGGGGAGTCACCTATCGGGTTCCGGCCGGGGCTCAGGTCATCGGCGCGGGCGGGGTGGACTGCATCTACATCATCGAGACGGGCGGTTCGGTCATGGCTCACTCGGGCAACGGGAATAGCTATCGGGTGAAAACGGGTGGCCATTTCCGCGGGTTCACCCATCAGGCGACCGACTGCACGATCACCTATGAACCCGGGGCCGTGATCGAGCAGGAGCAGATCGGACCGGGGACTACTTTCGTCAGTTCCTGACGAGGCGCAGGGTCCGCTCCAGGCCTTCCCGGCCGGCGTAGGTCTGATCGGGCACATAATTCTCGACCAGGGTGAATTTCCCCGACTCTGTGAATCGCTCGAGCAGCTCCTCCATGGTTGAGCCGTGCGGCGGACCTCCACCGGGTTGATGCCCGTCATCGTAGGGATCCATGTAAAATACTCCGAGGAGACTGCCACCCGGCCTCAGCGCCGCATGGACCGCCTCGACGTAGCCCTCGCGCCGAGCGGGATCGATCGCGCAAAAGCAGGTGTGCTCCCAGATCCAATCGTAGGCGCTGAGATGACGCTCATCGAGGGCAAAGAGATCGCCTGTTTCGTAGGATTCCACACCTGCGGCAGGAAGGTCGCGGGCGAGTTCGAGCGCCTTCGGCGAGATGTCGAATCCGATCACGCACCCCACCCCGGGACAGGCCGCGATGGCCCTGACATCGTGCCCGAGCCCGCACCCGGGGACGAAGACACGGCCACGCAGCTCTCCGGGATGGGCCTCGATCCACTCGAGCAGGGGCGGGGCGGCGGCGCCTTTGTCCCATGGCGTCTGTTCTTCGCGGTATTGTTGATCCCAGTTCGCACTCATGTTGGAAAAAAGTAGGAGGTTTCTTGACTCAAAAGCTTACGTCAGGAAAGTGGAATTGCCCGTCGAAGTGTGGTATGAAACGCCAGTAACCTTTCCCGATGAGTAACCCAAAATCCCTTTCTCCCGAGCAGATCTCCCAAATCCAGGCATGGGCCGATGAGGGAGACGGGTTTCCCGAGATCCAGAAAAAGCTCCGCGAAGAGTTCGAGGTCCGCATCACTTACCTGGAGACCCGTTTTCTCCTCGAAGATCTCAAGATCGAGCTGAAGTCCGCTCCCGAGCCGGAACCAGAGCCCGAAGTCGTTCCCGAAGAGAACTCAGTCGCTGACGAAACGATCACCGACGGGGAGATCCCCGGTGCCGTAGGCGACGGTGACGCCACGGCAAAGGTCAGCATCGACTCCGTCCTGCGACCCGGAGCGATCATCAGTGGCAAAGTGGATTTTGGCGGCGGCCATATCGCCTCGTGGTGGCTCGATCAGATGGGGCGCCTCGGCATGGACCCGATCGCGGATGGATTCCGGCCGAGCGAGGCGCAGGCCCTCGCCTTCCAGGACGAACTTCGCGGTGTCATTCAGAAGAGCGGACTCTGAGCACGAGCAGGGGCACGCCTCGTATCGTGATCGTCTCTGTCCCCGCGACCGGGCGATCACCGAGCTTTGCCCGCATCGCCGCTTCCGCCTCGGGCCGGCCGACTACGAGAGCGGTATCTACTGGGATCGTGTCCGATTCGCCGATCCCATCGACCTTGCCGACCACATAGAAGAGTAGGCGTAAGTGTTTTGTTAGTCTCTCGCGGAACTCTGCATCCGCGTAGATCACGATCCGCGATTCTTTGTCGGGAACGAAGGCCCGGATTTCCACTGCCGCGTCGCGGAAGAGGTCATCATCGGCCTGGAAGGGAGTGAGCGCATGGATCAGCGAAGGCCATCCACCCGCAATGAGGAGCGCCGTGAGCAGAAAGGTTGGCCGTTTTTTCCACGGACCCATGACGAGGCCGCTCACCCCGCCGAGGACGATCATGCCGGCGATGATGGGAAGCCACGCGGGAGCAAAACCCCGTGCGCTGCCGTAAAGAGCGATGGCAAAGGGAGCGATCGCGAGCGTCGCGATGAACCAGGGAATGAGACGGCGGTCCATTTTCACGTATTTCCCCCGTACCGATCCGGGCAATCGGGCAAAGAGATCCACCGTGATCAGTGCGACGAGTGGGTAGACCGGGAGGAAGTAGCGGGGGAGACCGCCCGGCATCAGGCAGATCATCGCGAAGCTCACTCCGAGGCAGACGAGAGCGCCGCGAATGATCGCATCGGAACGAATCGACGGGTCGAGTCTGATGATACCCTTCTGAAGAAAAAAGAGGGCAAAGAAAAAGGGGATGATCCACGGTAGAAAACTCGCCGGGATTTTCAGCGGCGTGGTAAGCCAGCGGTCCCACTCGATCTCCTTTGGATTTGCCCGGACCGTGAGCTGCTCCATCCAGGTGCCGACCGTATCCGTGCCCGATCCAGTCGCCGAGATATTGAGAAAGACCCATGGCAGAAAGATCGCCGCCATCAGGAGCAACCCGACGGCGTGGGCGGGATGCAGCAGCGATCTCAATCTGGCGGCAAAGCGCAGCGTGAAGAGCAGGAAAAGCGCCCAGAAAAGCAAATGAACCGGGCCTTTTAGCAGGCATCCCGCTCCGAGCAGCAGATACGGCAGCGTCCAGTAAAGCCAGGGCGATCGGTCATCCGACCAAAGCCGGATCCAGACAAAGCAGGCCATGCCGAAGAGCGCAACAAAGAGCGGCTCGATCTCCGCTGAGCGTCCCTTTTCGATCAGGCTGATCGACGTGAGGAGGATCAGCGAGAGAGTGAGAGCGCCCTCGTTCCCTTTCTCCCGACGGAAGAGAAAAAAGCCGCCGAGTGCCAGCGCGAGCAGGCTCAGGGCCGACGGGAGTCTCGCTGTAAACTCCGAGGCGACGCCCGTCAGGGAGAACATCCCCGCAATGACCCAGTTGATCAGTGGCGGTTTGTTCGAATAGACCTCGCCGGCGATCCGCGGCACGATCCAGTCGCCTGAGCGCAGCATCTCCTGCGCCGGCAGGATGCGCCGGATCTCTTCGCCCTTCAACTCCGTCTCACCGAGGGCGGGAAGATAAATGGCCGCCCAGACAGAACAAAGCAGCGCTAGGCAAGTCCACAGTTTCATCAACCCTGCTCGTTAAAAGCGGGCGATGCCAAAAGCAAGCGGATTGCTCCGCGAATCGTCTTACGCGCGAAATACTGTTACTTGAAGGTAGAACGGGTCTCCAGGCCCGTTCATCGCCCGCCCCCGGCCCTATACCTCCCAGCCCTCGCGATAGGCCTCGCGGCTCCAGTATTTCTCCGCCGTCGGGCTGTCGACCAGTCGCCCCGTCGCGGGATCGACGTTGATCGCTCCGGTGCTGCGGTAGGCGATGTTCCCGAGATGGCACAGCATCGAGCTGATCTGCGCATCGGCGATGGTCTGGTTCAGCGCCGTTCCTTCGCGGATCGCGTCGGCGAAGTTCGTGAAATGCGGCACGTCGGTCGGCGGCTCGGTGTTTTTCTCCAGCTCCTTGCCGGCGATATCGTAAATCGTCCAGCCCGAGGTGCCGAAGTCCATCTTGCCGCCGTCACCATAGATCGAGACGAAGGCATGGGACTCGGGCTTGCGCCGGTGACACGACGACGCCTCCCAGGAGATCCCCACCTTGCCATCGTAGTCATAGGTCGCCGAGATCGTGTCGGGCGTCTCCTGATCGTCGTCGAAATGGTAGCGTCCCCCGTTGCAGGTGACGCGGGTCGGGTAGTCCACCCCCATCGCCCAGCGGGCGATGTCGAGACCGTGCGGTCCGTTGTTGGCGAGCTCGCCTCCCCCGTAGAGCCAATGCCAGTGCCAGTTGTAGGGCACGAGATTGTCCTTGTAGGGAGCGTCGGGCACGGGACCCTGCCACATCAGCCAATCGAGCTCTGCCGGCGGGGGCGTGACCTTTCCTTTCCCGATCCCGACACGGGCGCTGTTGTAAAAGCAGCGGGCATAGCGCAGCTCCCCGATGACGCCTTCGCGCAGCTTCTGGATGGCCTCCTTCATTCCGGGAAAGGATCGCCGCTGATTGCCCATCAGCACCTGCCGATTCGAGTCCTTCGCCGCCTGCACGAGCGCCATCGCCTCGTGCGCGCTGTAGCTCCCCGGCTTCTCCACGTAGACATTCTTCCCGGCCTTCAGGGCGAGGATCGCCGCCGGAGCGTGCCAGAAATTCGGTGCGGCGATGGAGATGGCGTCAATGGTAGGGTCGTCGAGGATGCGGCGAAAATCGCTCACCTTTTCCGGCATCTTCTCCTGCTTGCCCTCGATCGTGTTCGCGCCCGAGACGAGGCGATTCGCATCGACGTCGCAGACGTAGGCGATCTCCGCGTTCGGCACGTCGAGGTAGGCCTTGATGTGCGCCTTGCCGCGGCTGAGCCCCATCACTCCGACCCGCAGGCGTGAGTTGGCTCCCTTGGCCTGGCCGAGGAGCAGGTTCGGGCCGGTCGCAACAGCACCGGCAGCGAGAGCCGTGCCGATGAAGCGGCGGCGTGAGGGGGAGGGGGAGGCGTTGATCATGTTCCTAAACTAAAGAGGTCACGGCCTTCCGGCCAAAGCAAATTACGGCGTGTTTGCGGAGGTCGGGGTCGCCTCGTCGGCAACGTCCCCGGCAACGCCCCAGCCGCCGCCGCCCGGCGTCTCGATCACGAGCCTGTCCCCCGGCTGCGCCGAAAAGGCGGTGATCCCCGGCAACTCCGCTCCATTCAGGGTCTGCCTCCCGCGCATTCCGTCCCCGCCACCCGCGAGACCGTAGGGCGCGACGACCCGATGCTGTGTCAGCAGCGAAACCTCGAGCGGTTGGAGGAATTCCACCTCGCGCACGATCCCGTCGCCCCCGTGCCAGCGCCCTTTTCCGCCCGATCCCGCCCGCAGGGAAAAGCGATGCAGCCGCACCGGATAGCGCTGCTCGAGGATCTCCGGGTCGGTGATCGCCGTGTTCGTCATGTGCGTGTGTATTCCCGGGGTGCCGTCGTAGCCGGGCCCCGCGCCCGATCCGCCGCAGATCGTCTCGTAGTAGCCGAAGCTCTCGTCGCCGAAGAGAAAATTGTTCATCGTCCCCTGCGAGCAGGCCTGCAAGCCGAGCGCGCGCAGCAGCGTATCGACGACACGCTGGCTCGTCTCGACATTTCCCCCGACCACCGCCGGGCAGAGGCTCGCGTCGCTGTCAAAGACCGGATTCAAAAACGAGGGTGGCAGATCGAGCTGCACCAGACTCATCATGCCCTCGTTCAAAGGCACCGGCGTCTGCGACCAGAGCCGCAGCGCATAGAGAACCGCACTCTGAATGATCGCCGGGGTCGCATTCAGGTTGCCCGGATGCGAGCGCGCCGATCCGGCAAAGGAGATAAAAAGTCTTCCTCCCTCGCAGCGCACTGCCGCCCGGATCTCCGTTCCGTCATCGAGACTCTCCACCGCCTCACCCGAGACGAAGCCCGATCGTGCCAGATGATCGCCGAGGGCTTCCCGGCTGAGCGCTTTCAGGTGAGCAAACTGCTCCCGGACTCGCTCGACCCCGTGCGTCGCCAGCAGCGACGACAGGATCGCGACGCCCCGCTGATTCGACGCGAGCTGGGCATTGAGATCCGCGAGATTGTCGGCGATGCGCCGCGTCGGATAGGGCGCTGTCGTGAGAATTTGCTCCACCTCGGCGAAACACGAGACCCCGCCCCGAATCAACCAGGTCGGGGAAATGACGACCCCTTCCTCCGCGAGGTTCCTCGCTCCCGGCGGCATCGAGCCCGGAGTGATCCCGCCGATCTCGGCATGGTGCGCCCGGTTCGCGATGTAGGCGACCGGGTCCGCCGACCCCGCCGCGAAGACCGGGGTGATAAGGGTGACATCTGGCAGATGTGACCCGCCCACTGCGGGATGATTTGTCACGATGGTGTCGCCCCGGGCCATCGCGATGCTCTCGCGCACCCGCCGCACACACAGCCCGAGGGCCCCGAGGTGTACGGGGATGTGGGGCGCGCTGGTGATTAGTTCGCCGTCGCCGTCGAGCAGCGCGCAGGAAAAGTCCGCCCGCTCTTTCACATTCGTTGAGATCGCCGAGCGTTGCAGCATCGTGCCCATTTCGCGGACGAGATTGTCAAAACGATGGCGAAAGAGCTCGCGCCCGATCTGCTCGGGCCGCGCCTCTGCTTTGTCCCCGGTGAGACCCTGACAGGACAACACGAGAGCCCCGTTCCCGGCCGCCAGAGCCGACCAGGCCGCCGCGAGATAGAGCGTGCTGAATCGATCCTGAATCACGATTGGCCCCTCGATGCGGTCTCCCGGAGAGAGTGATGCCTTGTCCAGAAAGGCCGAGGCCACAGGGTGGAGTGCGCGACGAGACCCTCTCAGGTCATCGGGATTCGTCACCCGCAAAGGTGCCCGACCCGTGCCCGCGATGGCACGGTAGCTCACCACCTCGATCGCCCGATCCGACGGCGGGGCGTAGCCGAAGGTCGCCTCATACAGTTGTCGGTAGGCTGCACCGAGGGTCTCCACCGTATCGACGTCGAGCGTCAGGGTGGCATCCTGCCCCGCGAGCCGCAGCTCCGCGAGGCGGCGGGTGATCGTTCCCGATTGACCGGCGGCGGTGAGCAGAGCGAGCGCCCGACTCTCGATCTCGTGAAAATGGCGGGCCAGTCCCTCCGTCTCCACCGCCAGATTGAGCTGAGCTTCGGCCATGCGTTCGATGCTCGCGTGCTCCAGACCGTAGGCGCTCAGCAGACCCGCTTCGCCGGGGATGAGAATGGTCTGCATTCCGAGGCGCTCAGCAATCTCACAGGCATGGAGAGGCCCTGCTCCGCCGAAAGCGAGCAGCGCGTAGTCGGCCGGGTCAGCCCCGTCGCGAATCGAGATCGTCCGGATCGCATCGGCCATCTGCTCGACCGCGATGTCGAGCAGACCATGGAGGAAAGCCGTGTCGAGATCTGTCGCCGAGTGGTCCGCCGCCGCCTGCAGGTCGAGGGCGGCGAGACGGGCGGCCTTGAGATTTGATTCTGTCAGGGGAATGCCGAAATTTTCCGGGTCGATCCGACCGAGCAGCAGATTCACATCCGTGATCGTGAGCGGCCCGCCTAGCCCGTAGCAGGCCGGACCCGGGGAGGCACCCGCCGACTCCGGTCCCACCCTGAGACGATGATTTTTCCACTGACAGATCGAGCCGCCGCCAGCCGCGACAGTTTCGATGAGCAGGGCGGGGGAGAGCAGTCGGGCGTCGCCGACGCTCTGCAAAAAGGAGTAATGAAAGCCGCCGTCGTAGCGGGCCACATCGGTGCTCGTCCCGCCCATGTCGAAGGTGAGGACGCGCGCGTAGCCGAGCTCCGCCGCGACCGCTGCCGCCCCCGAGACCCCGCCGGCCGGGCCCGAGAGGAGCGAGTCCTTCGGACAAAAATGCGCCATCGGCTCGAGTCCGCCCGCCGAGGTCATCGTCAGCAGGGTGCTCCCGGGGCCGAACTTTTCGCCGAGGTGGTCGAGGAATCGCCGCATCACCGGCTGCAGGTAGGCATTGGCCACCGCCGTCTCGGCACGGGGGACGATGCGGATGAGCGGGGCCAGCTCCGAACTCAGGGAAACGTGGGCGAAGCCGAGATCGAGCAATCGCGAGCGGACCGCCTCTTCGTGGGCGGCATCGCGATAGCTGTGGAGCAGAGCGACTGCGGCGACGGTGCATCCGGCATCGAGCGCGGCCCGGGCGGCCTCTTCAAAGTCAAAATCGAAGCGCGGCGGCGCGATGATTCCCCCCGCGGCGTCGAGACGTTCATCCACTTCGATGACCCGGGTGAAGAGCGGGGCGGGGCGCTCGTGTTTCAGGGCGAAGAGATCCCCGCGGCGCTGATCGCGGATCGTGAGCAGATCTCCGAAGCCCCGGGTGACAAAGAACGCGACCTCTGCCCCTTTGCGCTCGAGCAGGGCATTCGTTCCCCGTGTCGTCGCGAGGCGGAAGTCCAGCGGAGGAAACGGCTGGTCGAGGAGGGTGCCGGTGAGCAGTCGCGCCCCGAGCACGGGGGCCTCTTCGCGGGTGAAGAGATCGACCGAGTCGGCATGAGGGAGGGCACGGGAGAGAACCACTTTTCCCGAGGCCGCCTCGTAGGAGAGGACGAGCGCAGAGAGCCCGCCTGACTCCAGTTTGTACCCGATAAAAAAGCGATCCGCGATCCTCCAGCCTTCGGGGATCACGAGGGCCGGCTGCGTCGGCGAGAGCCAGTCCCTGACAGGGACACGAAGCCGGCCCGACGAGAGGACCTTGGCGAGACGGGGCGTCGTCTCCCCCTCCGCCATTCCCCAGCAGTCCGTAAAAGTGCCCCCGGTATCCACACGAAGTCTAAACATCCGCGCACCTTAGCGGATAAAGCAGTATTTTCGAGCAAAGGGTGACGAAGCGAAAGCAGGTAGCGATGGTCCTGAGAGACTGTTGCAAAAGTGGCGAATATCTTTCAGCGCTCTGCAATTTCTTGCTGTAGCTGGCCTCTGTGAGGCCGGAACGTTGTATCTTGGACGCACGACCGGCCTTACAGAGGCCAGCTACAGGAGATCCCGGTGAAATTAAAAGGAGACGAGTGAGTTTTGCAACAGTCTCCAGAGCTTTTCGCCACCCCCTCGCTAACTCAAGATCCCTTTCACCAGATGCGATTTCTCCACGCCGGTGAGGCGGACGTCGAGGCCCTGGTGCTTCACCGAGAGCCTTTCGTGATTGATTCCTAACAAATGCAGAATAGTCGCGTTGAGATCGCGGATGTGGACGGGATTCTCCACGATGTTGTAGGAGAAATCATCGCTCCGGCCATATACGATGCCCGGCTTGATGCCCGCTCCGGCGAGCCATACGGTGAAGCAGCGGGGGTGATGATCGCGGCCGTAGTTCGTCTTTGAGAGCCCGCCCTGGCAGTAGATCGTGCGGCCGAATTCACCGCCCCAGACGACGAGCGTATCGTCGAGCATGCCCCGCATTTTCAGATCCTGAATGAGGGCGGCGCAGGGCTGATCGACATCGCGACACTGCAGGGGGAGGTCGCCGGTGAGGTCACCGTGCTGATCCCAGCCCCGGTGGAAGATCTGGGTGAAGCGCACCCCGCGCTCGGCCATGCGCCGGGCGAGGAGACAGTTGTAGGCGAAGCTGCCCGGTCTCTTCACGTCGGGTCCGTACATGTCGAGGATATGCTGCGGCTCATCTGAGAGGTCGGTCAATTCGGGGACCGAGGCCTGCATGCGGAAGGCCATCTCGTACTGGGCGATGCGGGCCTGGGTCTCGGGATCACCGACTTCTTCATACTGCTGGCGATTGAGTTCGTTGAGCCCGTCGAGCATCGTTCGGCGCACGTCACGGCTGACGCCTTTCGGGTCAGAGAGATACAGGACCGGGTCTCCCTGCGCCCGCAGCGCGACTCCCTGGTGCTTCGAGGGCAGGAATCCCGCTCCCCAGAGCCGCTGGTAGAGGGCCTGGGCATCGCGCTTGGCCGACCAGGTCGAGTTCAGCACGACAAAGGAGGGCAGGTTCTCATTCTCACTGCCGAGCCCGTAGCTCAGCCAGGCACCGAGACTGGGGTGTCCGGGGATCTGGTTGCCGGTCTGGATGTAGGTGATGGCGGGGTCGTGATTGATCGCCTCGGTCCACATGCTGCGCACCACCGCGATGTCATCGACGATCTGCGAGGTGTAGGGGAGCAGCTCGCTGACCTCGGTCCCGGCCTGTCCGTGCTTCGCAAACTGGTAGATCGAGGGCGCTACGGGGAAGCGCGCCTGACCCGAGGTCATCGTCGTGAGACGCTGCCCGTCGCGGATGCTCTCGGGCAGGTCCTTGTCGTAGAGAGCCGCCATCTTCGGCTTGTGATCCCACATGTCGATCTGCGAGGGAGCGCCGGACATGAACAGATAGATGGCCCGCTTCGCCTTCGGGGTATGGTGAAAGGGCTGGTTCCCCGTCGCTGCGGCGGTCGAGGCGAGGCTCGCGTCTTGTCCGAGGAGGGAGGCGAGCGCGGCTCCACCGAGTCCGGTAGCCGAGCGTCGGAAGAACTGACGGCGGGTTTCGAGAGTGAGATAGTCCTGAATGGTGTTCATGTTAGGGAATGGTGGAGGCTCAATTTTTGTTCAGCACTTCGTCGAGATTCTGGAGCTGGTTCGCCACCATCGTCCAGGCGGCGAGCTCGGCGGCGGGGATCGCCGCCGGTGGTCGAATCGTGAAGGTGTCGTTCACTTCATCGACGAGGAGATCGGCGGCAGCCTGTGGATCGGAGTCATAGATATTGCGGAACTGGTCGAGGGAGTTCACGACGACGAGCCGTTCCTGCTCGGAGAGGGGGCGGCCGCGCAGCAGCTTCGCCATGCGGTCGAGGCGCTCGTCTCGATCAGATTCTTCACCGAGGACTCGCAGCGCGAGGAAGCGTGAGGCGCGCACGTATTGCGGGTCGTTCATCAGCACGAGCGCCTGCAGCGGCGTGTTGGTGCGTTCGCGACGCATCACGCAGCTCTCGCGATTCGGCGCGTCGAGGATCGCGAGGTTGGGCGCGTGGCCGGTGCGTTTCCAGAAAGTGTAGAGAGAACGGCGATGCTCGGCGGAGGGTCCGTAGTCCTGCAGGAATGTCTGCGTGTTTGAATTCGTGTAGCCGACCGCCTCCCAGATCCCGGCGGGCTGGTAGGGTTTCACGCTGGGTCCCCCGACGGCGGGATCGATCAGCCCGCTCGCGGCGAGAGCCTGGTCCCGGATCACCTCTGCGTCGAGGCGGTAGCGCGAGCCCCGCGCGAGGAGCCGGTTCTCGGGATCGCGCTTCGCCATGCCTTCGGGGATGCGCGACGACTGGCGGTAGGTCTCCGAGAGCATGATGGTGCGGTAGAGCGCCTTCACATCCCAGCCGCTTTTGACAAAGGAGTTCGCGAGAAAATCGAGCAACTCGGGGTGACTCGGGTTTTCCCCCTGCGTCCCGAAGTCATCGGCCGTCTTCACGAGACCGATGCCGAAGAGTTCCTGCCAGATGCGGTTGACTGCGACCCGCGCGGTGAGGGGATGCTGCGGATGAACGAGCCACTGCGCCAGCCCGAGCCGGTTGGCGGGGAGGTCGGTCTCGAATTTATTGAGGAAGGCGGGCACCGCCGCGGTGACCTCTTCGCCCTTTTGCTCATACTCGCCGCGGAGGAGCAGGGTCGCCTTCGGCGGCTCGGGCTTTTCCGCCATGACGAGGGTCGTCGGTGTGCCCGCATCGATACGACTCAGCCCGGTCTGGAGCCTCGAGAGTTTCACGAGAGCGTCCTGATAGGCCCCTGCGGTTCGCGTCGCGAGGTAGTTCCGCAGCTCCTCCTTCTCCTTGGCGCTCCGTTTGTCCTCGGGCTTCTTCTCGATCCCGGTAGCGGCGGAAAAGGAGGCGATGCCTTTGACTTCCTCGTCGGTGAGGCGGCGATCCATGACGACAAATTCCGTCATCGACGGGACGAGACCGCTCGCGGGATCTTTCCCCCCAACGAGAAGCGAGGCCGCCTCCGCCTTGAAGTCGCCGGTCAGGGAATCGTGCCACTGATTGACAAAGCGGCTCGCCTGGAAGTCGCCGTTCATGTAGAGGCGGATTCCGGTCGAGCTGCCCGAGCCGTCGTAGCTGAAGGCGAAATGGCCCGACGACCCCGCTTTGAAGCGACGCGTGATCCCGCTTTTCAGTGTCTTGTTAGGAAACTCCTCGGTCAGCTCGATCATGATTCCCTGATTCTCCCAGGTCACCGACCAACCGCGACCCTTCTGCGAGGGATCGGTGCGGTGGACGAGGACGGTGGGTGCCTCTGTCGCCGGCAGCGCAAAGCGGAACGCGACCGTGAAGGGATCGCCCTTCCCGAAATTCCCCGCCGCGCCGAGGTCGGTCGGCTTTTCCTCTTTGCCGTGATTCACGTAGGCCGGGGCCACCGCCGCCACCGTCGAGCCGGTGAGGTCGAGAGCCGCGAGGGCTTCTTTGGCCTGCGCTCCGGCAGTGGCGATGTTCGTCTTCAGCGTCTTCGCCGCCGCCTCCTGCGCGGGCGTCTCGTAGACGCGGATGACGGGTGCCGAGTCTTTCGCATTGCCGTCCATGCCGGGCTGGGTCGTGTTGTTGAAGTAGGCGAAGAGGGAATAGAAATCCTTCATCGTGATCGGATCGAACTTGTGGTCGTGGCACTGCGCGCAGCCCGCCGTGAGACCCATCCACACCGTCGCGGTCGTCGCGACCCGGTCGACGGCATAACGCACGAGGAATTCCTCCTCGATCGCCCCGCCCTCGGAGGTCGTGACGTTGCACCGGTTGAATCCCGTCGCGATCTGCTGGTCCTGGGTCGGCTCCGGCAGGAGGTCGCCGGCGATCTGCTCGATCGTGAACTGATCGAAGGGCAAGTTGCGATTAAAGGCCCCGATGACCCAGTCCCGGTAGGGCCAGATCTCCCGGTAGTTGTCGAGGTGCAGACCGTGGGTGTCCCCGTAGCGGGCCGCATCGAGCCAGTAGCGCGCACGGTGCTCACCGAAGGAGGACCGCGCGAGAAGCTGGTCGAGGAGACGGGTGTATGCCTCTTTGTCAGGATCCGCGACAAAGGCGGCGACTTCCTCCGGGGTCGGCGGCAGACCGGTAAGATCGAGTGAGGCGCGTCGGATGAGAGTGGCGCGGTCGGCTTCCTCCGCCCGGGTGAGTTGATTTCTCGCCAGTTCCACATCGACAAAATGATCGATGGCCTGCCCGGAGATTCCTTCGGGCAGCGTCGTGCTCACCGGCATGAATGACCAGTGATCCTCCCACTTGGCCCCCTCGGCGATCCAGCGTGTCAGCAAGTCGATTTGCTTTGCAGTGAGGACTTTATGAGACTCCGCCGGCGGCATCAGGTCGTCGGGTTCGGTCGAGAGGATGCGGGCGATGAGCTCGCTCGTGTCGGGCTGGCCCGCGATCACCGCAGGGGAATCGCCGCCGGTCGCTCCGTCGAGGGTGTCGAGTCGCAGCTCCGCTTTGCGGCTAGCCTCGTCCGGTCCGTGGCACGAGTAGCAGTTGTCCGAGAGGATGGGGCGGATGTGACGGTTGAAAGAGATCTGCTCATCCTTCGCCGAGGGCTCGACCGTGAATTTGGTCGGCGGGCGCTTCTGTGATCCCGATCCCAGAGTCGCGAGGACAGCTCGATCGTATTGCTCCTGGGGCAACTCATCGACTTTAGAGGAGGCGGGCGCGGGTTCTGCTGGATTGGCTTTTTCGACGGCAGCGTTTTTGGCAATGGCGGTGCCTTGCTTTTGTGAACCGGACCCCGGTCCTGATCCTCGCATGGCCACGAAACCGAGCCCGAGCAGAGCGATGGAGGCGGCCGCAGCCCATGACCAGGTCCGCAGCGGGGAGGGTTTGCCCGGGGGCACCGGCGCGGCCGGGGAATGAAAGCCCGCATGGGGCCGGTTCCCCGGGAGGGCGACGACGTTCTCCGGCACGGCCGCAGTAGAGAGCTGCTCGCGGATCGAGGGCTCGGACTCCATCATCCCGTGGAGCTCGCAGAGGAGGACGAAATGCTCTTCCCCGCCCGGAGTCGTGCGGATCAGTTCGGTGAGGGTCTTGTGTTCCTCATCCCGAAGCGCCCCGTCGAGGAGCTGACTGGTGAGCCGGGTGATCTGATCAAGAGGATCGGGCGATGCGTTCATGGAGAGGGGAGGGCGGAGGGTAATGGAAAAGAGGGCGGGTGGACCGGGATGGGGGAGAAAATCAGCGGGGAGTTTGCGCCGTGATGCATTTCAGCAGGGCGGCGCGGGCGCGGAAGAGTAGTTGGGAGGCGGCGTTTGCATGGAAACCCATCTCTGCGGCGATGGACTGGACGGATTCCGCTTTGAGATAACGACGCTCGATGACCTCACGCTGACGATCGGGGAGTTGCCGCAGACAGTGGCCGAGGGCGTCGAGACGGCTGTCATAGCCCGGAGCGACCTCCTCGACGGTGGCGGCGAGGGATTCCACGAGCGAGTCATCGAAGTGCAGGCGGCTGCGGGCCATGCGGCGACGCCACGTCAGCACTTCGAAATAGGCGATGCGGAACGACCAGGCCGTGAAGTTGGTCCCGAGGGTGAAGTCTTTCGATTTCTTCAGCATCGTGATGTTCGCCTCCTGCAAGACGTCTTTGCTCGAGTGCTCGTCCCCGATCAGTGAACGAATGTAGGCACAGAGGCGGGGTTGATGGTCCGCCATCAGGTCGGCAAAGCCGGCCGCGCCTTTCTCGGGGGGATCGTTCTGTTTCAACGGGAAATCCATCGGGGGTTCGTTCTGTGACCAGATCACCAGGAAACGGCATCTCGAGCCGGAGATCTTACGGGAAAATGAATTTTTCCATATTTTCCCCTTGAATTCCATCCCGTGAGCGCGCAAATTCGCGACCCGCTCGCAAGGTCGTCATGAGACGCTCTCGTCGTCCGGTGTTTCAAATTCCTCTGTAGCTCAGCGGTAGAGCGGGTGGCTGTTAACCACTAGGTCGTTGGTTCGATCCCAACCGGAGGAGCTCTCTTAACGAGCTGAAAATTAGGGAGTTAGGATTTACGCTCTTTCAAAAATCCGATGGTATAGACACCTTTTGTAGACGCTTTCGTGTCACGAGCCCAATTTACCGAGCCGCTTAACAGGGGCAACCATCTGGCGATTCCGTTTTTGCCGGAGGAGGACGGGCGAGATTCCCGGCTGAAGCGCCTGTTCAGAGCCCAGCTTCCGCACCTATGGGGCGCTTGGCGGCAAATACGGTCTGCGTGACGCCAAGGAACTTCGCCGCCTTTCGGACTCCGTAAAGGCCGGGAGCCGCGACGAATCGGTCAACGAACTCAACCTTCGGTTTCTGCTCTTCCAGCTGACGGTCCCTGACCTCCAGAAGCAGGGCCTGCTCCTCGTTCTTTTCGATGGCGTCCGCGGCGAGGCGTAGA
>JBDNIL010000486.1:0-37719 GCA_041688355.1 Verrucomicrobiales bacterium
AGTCGCTACGTCGCCGCGAACGAAGCCCCGGTAGTTGCCCGAGTAGCCAAAATAGCGCATGTCACGATTCGTGAGGCGGTAGCCGTATGAGGTGTCAACCGAGCCCAGCAGCACTGCGACGGCGAGACCGCCCGAAATCCAGAGGGCTGAGGATGACTTGCGGAGACCGCGCGCCGTAAGCGGGCCGCGGAAGAGGGAGGAGAGGTGTTTGATCATAATAAGGGAGGGGGGGGGGTGGGCTTTGGACGACAGATAGCAATACGGACGAGGTCACTCGCTTGTTAGAAACAGGCAAGGCGGACATCGCCCCATTGATCTTTGGACGATCAGACTGTGTCGATATGCAAAAAATGGAACGGGAACGAACTATAAACCCGGGCCCCCCTTTTTACCCCCGGGTGATTTATCCCGGGATGTTTTTATTCGCGGGGACTCCGCCGCTACTCCGCAGCGTTGCAAAGTCCGCTCTTTCATCGTATCGGGCAGTTATGTCCGGAGGAACCTTTTTTCAGTCCACCCTATTTAAAACCGTCGTTTTCCTCCTTGGTACCGTCGTCCTCGGGGCGATTTTTGCTCCGCTCCTGTATCTGGGCGGCAAACACGTCGTCGCCGAGGGCTGGCTCGCCGGGACCTGGCTCGAGAGTATCAACGACTCGATGCGCCGGGCCCATTTCTCGCGCTATTTCAACCGGGCCATTCTTCTCGGGGCTCTCCTCATGGTCTGGCCCACGCTGCGCTGGCTCAATGCGGGCAAAGAAAAGCGCGGCCTGGCCCGCCCTACCGGTGCGGCGATGCGAGAGCAACTCCTCCTCGAGGCCAATCCAGTCTGGTGGCAGCATCTTTTCAGCGGATTCCTCCTCGCCGGCGGCACGCTTCTTTTGCTCGGCTGGCTCTACGTGGGACTCGGCTGGTATGAGGTCCGCGATGCCGGCAAGCCGCTCGTGCGGGTACTCTTCACCGCGCTGGGCACCGGGGTCGCGGTCGGATTGCTCGAGGAGTTCGTCTTCCGCGGGGCCTTCCACGCGGTCCTCGCCAAGCTGCTCAAGCCGAAGACCCTCTTCTGGGTAATCGCGATCTTTTTTGCCGTCATTCATTTTTTCAACGCCCCGAAATCGCTCGAGGTCGAGGCCGTCAGATACGGATCGGGTTTCTGGATGGTGGGGAAAATCTTCGAGCATTTCATTTCCCAATTCGCCAATCCCTATTTCCTCTTCGCCGAGTTCGCGGTGCTGCTCTCGATCGGCCTCGTCCTCGGCTACACGCGGATGAAGACGGGCTCGCTCTGGCTCGGGATCGGGCTCCATGCGGGATGGGTCTTCGGGGTGAAAACACTCAGCCCTCTCACCCAGCGGGCCTTCGCCCCAGGCGAGATGATGCCCTGGCTGGGCGATAATCTGCGGGTCGGCGCGGTCTCCTGTATCGTCGTCTCCCTCACCGGTTTCGTCCTCTGGCTCTGGCTCAGGAAAAAATACGGACCACCCTTCACCCCTCGTCAATGAGCGAGCGGGTCCTACGCGTGCGGCAGGCGGTCATCGGGTGGTTCTACCCCCCTGCCTGCGGCGCGTGCGATCTCCCTCTCGAGGCGGCGCGCCAGCTCGTGAAGCCATTTCTCTGCGAGGCTTGCGAAGGCACCCTCGTCCCCATCGGTAGTCACTATTGTCGTGTTTGCGGACAGGGATTTGAATCCGCGAGTGCCACGGCCTTTCGCTGTGCGAACTGCGGTGACCGGGAACTCGCGATTAACTTTGCCGTCAGCGCCTATCGCGGGAGCGGGGTGGGAAAGGGCCTGATGCATCACTTCAAATATGGAAAACAGCGCCATCTCGCCAGGCTTTTCGGCGTCATGCTCGACGAAGTTTGGCGCGACGAGCGACTCCACGGCGAACCCTGGTGGGTCGTTCCCGTGCCTCTGCACCCGCGCCGGCTTCGCGAGCGGGGTTTTAACCAGTCGCGCGAACTCGCTCTCGAACTCATTCGCCGGTCCCCGGCGGGCATGGACCTCAGCCTGCAGCCGATCCTGCGGCGGGTCAAGCAGGCCACCCGCCAGGCCCAGCTCGACCGGCGGGATCGGCTCACGAACCTCTCCGGCGTCTTCGAGGCGCGGAAAAAGCTGCCCGTCCCCCCGGACGGCGGGGCTCGCATCCTCCTCGTCGACGACGTTATCACCACCGGGACGACCGTCTCCGAGTGCGCTGCGGCCCTCTACGAACGACTGGAAATTGCCGAAATTGCCGCTGTTTCCGTCCTGCGCGGTTAGCCCTTACGGGTCGAAATTTGGTTGTGATCCCGGCATAACCAGCTATTTTCACTCTCTGTGGCTCCGGTCGCGAAACACACCAACACACTACACTTTCACCTATGGGCATCTTCAAAAAGCGCTCCATTGCTTCTCTCGGGAAGAAAAAATCCGACATGCCCGAAGGGCTGTGGAACAAATGCCCGTCCTGCGGAGCTATCATTGATGAGATCACTCTGAAGCAGCGCAACCGCGTCTGCACGAAGTGCGATCACCATTTCATTTTGACCTCGCAGGAGCGTGTCTCGATGCTGCTCGATCCCGATTCCTTTGAGGAAATGGACGCCACCCTCGAGTCGAGCGATGCTCTCGGATTCAAGGGCTACCCTGACAAAGTCAAAGCCTACCAGAAAAAGACCGGGCTCAAGGATGCTGTCCTCTCAGGCAGGGGCTCTATTCTGGGGCATCCCGTGACGCTTGGGGTAATGGACTTCCGCTTCCTCGGGGCGAGCATGGGCTCTGCCGCCGGGGAGAAACTGACCCGTGCCATCGAAGCCGCCACCGCCGAGCGGCGCGCCGCGATCATCGTTTGTGCCTCGGGCGGCGCGCGCATGCACGAGGGCATCCTCAGTCTCATGCAGATGGCCAAGACGAGCGGCGCTCTCGCCCGTCACCATGCCGCCGGTCTTCCCTACATCTCCATCCTCACCCACCCGACCACGGGCGGAGTCACCGCCAGCTTTGCGACCCTCGGCGATATCAACATGGCCGAGCCGAACTGCATGATCGGCTTCGCCGGTCCCCGCGTCATCAAAGAGACGACCCACCAGAATCTGCCTCCCGGTTTTCAGACCGCCGAGTTCCTGCTCGATCACGGTCTCATTGACATGATCGTGTCGAGGTCCGTCATGCGCGAGCGCGTCGGGGAGTTGCTCGATTTTATGCTGCCGAAGCGGTGAGGGGGGAGCTGTTTAGCGGTTAGGTTTTCACGCGAGCCGAGCAAGCTCCGAGACCAGGCGCGGGCCTTTGTAAACGAGACCGGTGTAGACTTGCACGAGGGCGGCCCCGGCGTCGAATTTTGCCCGGGCATCGTCGGCGCTCATCACTCCGCCGGAACCGATGATGGGAATGGCGGCGTTCATTTCCCGACGCAGCAGGCGCAGGACTTCGGTCGATTTGGTCGCGAGCGGCGCGCCACTGAGACCTCCGCCTTCGCCCGCGAGGGCGTGTCCGACGACAGTGTCCCGGTCTATCGTGGTATTCGTCGTGATGACCCCGTCGATGCCGGTCTCGTTGAAGACGCCGGCGAGCGCGATGACCGCCTCGTCGGAGAGATCGGGCGCGATCTTGATCACGAGAGGCACATACTTGCCGCCCTGCGCCGCTTGCAGCTCGATTCGCTTCGCCTGGAGTTGCCCGATGAGGTCCCGGCAGGTCGCCGCATTCTGGAGGTCGCGCAGACCTTTGGTGTTCGGTGAGGAAAGGTTCGCGGTCACGTAATCGGCCTCGGCATAAACGCCTTCGAAGCAGAGCAGATAGTCGTGGATCGCTTCTTCGTTGGGAGTGTCGAAGTTTTTACCGATATTGATCCCGAGGATGCCGCTGAAGTTTTTCCGCGAACGGGCGATGTTCTCCAGCATGCCCTTGATGCCGGGATTATTGAAGCCCATGCGGTTGATGATCGCCTCGTGCTCTTTGAGACGGAAAAGGCGCGGTTTTTCGTTTCCGGGCTGGGGGCGGGGTGTGACCGTGCCGATCTCGACGTGGCCAAAACCGAGTTCGCCGAAGGCGTGAACGGCGCTGCCGGTCTTGTCGAGCCCGGCCGCGAGACCGACGCGATTCGGGAAACGCAGCCCCATCAGCTCGACGGCCGATGACTCGAGAGGGTCAGGTGCCCGACCAGACCCTGTCAACCCGCGAAGGATCCCGAGGGAATCGGCGACCCGCATCATCGAGAGGGTGGCGTGGTGGGCCGCTTCGGCATCCATGGCGAAGAGGAGGCGTCGGGCGAGCGGATAGAGGTCGGGCATGGAGACGAATAAACCGGACCGGCACGGCGAGCAACTCTCCCGGTGGGAAAACTCCACGTTGCTCAGGTTCGTAACTTGAAGGAAACTATCGCCCAAACCCATCGCATATGAACCGCATCGTTGCCGGGGCTGCCGCCCTCAATCAGACTCCTCTCGACTGGTCGGGCAACGCGCGCCGTGCCGTCGCGGCTGTCGTAGAGGCAAGGGAACTCGGGGTCGGCTGGCTCTGCCTGCCCGAACTGGCCCTGACCGGCTACGGCTGTGAGGACATGTTCCTTTCCCCCGAGGTCGGGGAGCGGGCTCTCGCTTCGCTGCTCGATTTTGCCCCGCAATGCGCGGGACTGGTCGTGGCGGTGGGGCTGCCGGTGTGGTTTGAGAGCTCGGTCTTCAACGCGGTCGCGGTGATCATCGACGGAGAAGTCGCTGGTTTCGTCGCGAAGCAGAATCTCGCCGGCGACGGGTTGCACTACGAGCCGCGCTGGTTCAAGGCCTGGCCCGAGGGGCGCGTCGAGCGGATCACGGCGGGCGGGCGCGAGGTGCCGCTGGGTGATCTCGTCTTCGACATCGGCGGGGTGCGGCTGGGGTTTGAAATCTGTGAGGACGCATGGGTCGCGGATCGACCGGGGATGAGGCTGGCGCGACGCGGCGTCGATTTGATTTTCAACCCCAGCGCGAGCCATTTTGCCTTCGGTAAACAACTCGTGCGGGAGCGTTTCGTGCTCGAGGGCTCGCGCGCGTTTGCCTGCGGGTATGTCTACGCGAACCTGCTCGGGAACGAGGCCGGGCGTGTCATCTACGACGGCGGCACGGTGATCGCCTGCGGTGGTGAATACGTCGCGGAAGGGTGTCGTTTCTCCTTTCAAGATCATGTCGTGACCGCAGCGACGATCGATCTCAATCGCACGCGGCTCCATCGCGCGCGTCAGTTCAGCCACCGTCCGCTCATGGGCGAGGCGGCCGCGCTGACGTTGAAGTCGTCTTTTTCCCCCGAGTGGAGCGGACCCTACACGACCGCGTTCAGCGAGGCCGATCACGCGGCGGATTCGAAGGAGGAGGAATTCGCCAGGGTCATGGCACTGGGGCTTTTTGATTACCTTCGCAAAAGTTTCTCGGGCGGCTTTGTTGTCTCCCTGAGCGGAGGGGCGGACTCGGCGGCGGTCTCGGTGCTGGTGAAGCTGATGGTCGATCTCGCGACGACCGATCTTGGTGAGGAGGGGTTCCGGAAAAAGCTGGGTCACATTCGCTTCGAAGGTCGTCCCGCGATGGAGCAACTCCTCTCCTGCGTCTACCAGAGCACGCGGAACAGTTCCGAGACGACGAGGAACGCGGCGGAGACGGTCGCCCGCGCGATCGGTGCCTCGTACCAGGAATGGGATGTGGAAACCCTCGTCGCGGGATACCGCAGCATGGTCGAGGCGGGGATAGGGCGCGACCTGACCTGGGAAAAAGATGACGTCACCCTGCAGAATATCCAGGCACGGGTCCGCGCGCCGGGCGTGTGGATGCTGGCGAATATCCAAAATGCCCTGCTCCTCTCGACGAGCAATCGATCCGAGGCGGCGGTGGGCTACGCGACGATGGATGGCGACACCGCCGGCGGACTCAGTCCCATCTCGGGCATCGACAAGGCCTTTTTGCGTCAGTGGCTGCGTTGGATGGAGACGACCGGCGCGGGGCCTGAGATCGCCCCCATTCCCGAGCTCAGGGTCATCAATGTGCAGGCCCCCACTGCCGAACTGCGTCCGAGCGAGGACAAACAGACCGATGAGTCGGATCTGATGCCCTACCCCGTCCTCGATGCGATCGAGAAACACGCGATCCGTGACAAGAAGCTGCCCGCCGAAGTCTGGGAACTGATGGTCGAGACCCACCCCGAGTATGATCGCGAGTCGCTCCGCGCTTGGGTTATCAAGTTTTTCCGCCTCTGGAGCCGCAATCAGTGGAAGCGGGAACGCTACGCCCCGGGCTTCCACGTCGATGACAAAAATCTCGACCCCAAGACCTGGTGCCGCTTCCCCATTCTCAGCAGCGGATTCCGCGATGAGATCGCCGAGCTGGAGCAGCTTTAAGTTCAAAATTTTCCATAACTGCCGGAATATTGGTTTGTATATCTAAGAAATCAGGATATTCTGATTTTTATGACTTTCGGCCAAAATGCCTCTGGATATGGCTGGGTTGACTATTTCCACCTGTTGCGGTCACGGTGGCCAGTAGCCCTGCTCGTCTGTTCGCTTTTCCTTCTCGGCGGAGCGGCTCTGCAAAAAAAGGTTCCGCGCCTCCATGAATCGACCGTCCGCCTCGAGCTGGAGGCCGGGAAAGCGGAGTCCGACGCCCCCGCCCCCTCGCTGAGCGAATTCCAGGCGAGTCAGTTGAATGATTTTTCCCGTCAAATCGCGGAGATGCGCAGTCACAATCTGCTCTCCGAGGTCGTCGTGGCATGTGATCTCGTGAAACGCTGGA
Source organism: Verrucomicrobiales bacterium (assembly GCA_041688355.1). Lineage (GTDB taxonomy): Bacteria > Verrucomicrobiota > Verrucomicrobiia > Verrucomicrobiales > DEV007 > Arctic95D-9. The sequence goes on from JBDNIL010000486.1 coordinate 6,727, forward strand.
GCACGGCGAACGAGGCTGACGCCACCCGCCTGCTCGCGGCGCGCAGCGAAGTCGAAGCGCTGCCGCAAGAGCGCACCATCGTGTTGCGGGCGCGTGACTTGAACCCGGCGGCCTCGGCCGAGTTGGTCAATGCCATGGCGGACCAGTTCCTCTCACGCAAAGAGTCCGAGATCCGAGCCGAGGCCAATGCTCGCGTCGTCCGTCTCGCGCGAGAGGTCGCGGAGCGGCACCGCGCCATCGCGAGCAGCGAGCGGCGGCTCCTCGCCCTCAGCAGTGAGGCAGGTAGCAGCGAGGACGAAAAGACCGATCTGCGCCGCCAACTCGTCAGCGAGGGCTACCTTGTCCGGTCTCTCGAGGCGAAACACCAGCTCGCGGCGATCGAGGCAGGCGAGGCAAAGTCGCAGGCCCGACTCGTCGAGAGGGCGGGGGAGAGTTCGGCGAAGCTCATCGTCCCGCTTTTCCTGACGATGCCGTGTCTCATCATGCTGGGGTTGCTCTCGGGGATAGTCGTGACCATTCTCACCGAGCGGGGCGACATTCGTCTGAACTTCCTCGCGAATCTGGTGCAGCGGGCGCAGGTGCCTCTGGCGGGCTTCGCTCCCGTCTGCGGTGCGTCGCTCCTCACCGGCAGACTCCTGCCGACGCGGTTGATCGAGTCCTACCGCGATCTGCGGACGAAGCTGCAACGCCTCCCGGCGGGAGATTGTCTGCTCATGACCCTGATGCCTCTGCGGGGGCGCGAGGGGCTGGCCGAGGCGACGACCAATCTGGCCTGTGTCCTCGCCGACGGGGGCTCGACTGTGCTGGTGATCGATGCCGATTTTCGCAATCCTCAGCTTCACTATCATTTCGATGCGGCGAATCATCCGGGGCTCTCCGACTTCCTCAGCGGGGAGATGCGTATTGAGGAGACGGTCATCAAGACCCGCCGCCCCAATCTCTGGTTCATGCCGAGCGGTCCCCTCCATGCTGATCCCGGCGGGCTCATAGCCGGTCGCCGCATGGGCGATCTGCTCTGGGACATGCGTAGCCGCTTCGACTACCTGCTCATCGCCGCGCCCTCGATCCACGAGTTCGCCGACGCCGGTGCGCTCGCCGCTCTCGCGGACTACACCGCACTGGTGACGCCCTACCGCGACTGCCGGGTGCCGCAGTTGAAAAAGGCCCGCCTCGCTCTCGATGCTGCCTCGGCCCAGCTCACCGCCGTCTTCCTGACGGTGAATCTGGAGGGCGGCACGACCGGTCCGCCGCGGCCAGAGGCGAGCGTACCGGTGACGTTGAGGCAGTTGCAGACGACTTAAGTGGGGTCGTCTCGACGAGCCGGCTCACTGCCCGAAGACTACCCTGACTCCGCCGAAGACCCCGAAGCCGGCCGCTTCGAACCCGTTCGTGTTTTCGTAATCGAGGTCGAAGACGTTCTCGAGCCGGCCGTAGAGTTCTACATTATCCGCGACTTCGACACTGCCGAAAATCCTCGCGACGGTATAGTCGTCGAGGTAGAAGTTGGGTGCATCGAGCCGCTCGTAGGCCCCGCGGATCTCGGCCCCGAGTCTCCAGCTGTCGCCGCTCACGACGACCCCGCCGGCGAGGCTGTACTCGGGGCGACGGGTGAGGCGGTCACCGGGACTGCCGCCGAAGCCGCCGAGATACTGGCCGTCGGTGATGATGGCGTCGAGCCAGGTCGCGTTCGTGTAAAAGCGGACATTTTCCACCGGCGAATAGACGAGCTCGAGCTCAAGCCCCTGACTCTCGGTATCGACGATGGCGGGATCGACGAAGGTGAAAGGATCGACGTCGATGAGATTCTCCACATCGGCCTGGAAGTAGGTGAGGGCGACGGAGCTGCGCTCATTGATGATGGGCTGGCGCGCGCCGATCTCCCAGGTCATGCTCTCCTCGGGCTGGAGCGTCGTGGGGTCAATGTTAGGGGCGAGGAAGATGAAATCCTGTCCCGCGGGCGCCTTGTAGCCGGTCGCCGTTTTCGCAAAGAGGGTCGTCCCGGTGGCCTCGAACTCGCGGCTCAACTGCACGGTGTAGGTGCCTTTGCTAGTGAACGAGTCGTGCTCGTCAAAGCGGCCCGAGGTGAGGAGGTGGAAGTCCCCCGGCAAGTCGAGGTCGGCCTGGGCGAAGACGCTCGTGTAGCTGAACTCGAACTCGCTCGGGAGGTTGAACGGCCCGGGAATGAGGGCGGTGCGTTCGAATTCGTAGCCGTAGTAGCCGGCTCCGAGAGTCCAGGTGGCCTCTGCGGTGGGGTGGTAGTTGAAGACGGCTTCCAGCTCATTGCCGGTCTGCTCGAGGAGGTTGTCGTTGAAAAAGGCGTCTTTCGTCGCCTCGAGTTCATTCGTGGTGAGGCTGTAGAATGTGGAGAAATCCCAGTCGTCGCGCCTCATGCTGAAGCGGGGCGAGAAGAGGGTGGATTGGTTTTTATTGATCTGCTGATCCGGGAAACCCGCACTGAGCGAGGAACCGGGGACTTCGAGGAAGGAGTCCTGAATATAACCGAGGACGTCGAAGTAGACACCGTCACCCAGCTCGATCGCGACATTTCCCCGGATGAGACCGTTTTCAAAATCGGAGGAGGGACGGTCGTTCGCCGTCTCGAGGAGGCTCGTGTCGAGGGCAATGGAGACGGGTCCGTCGCGGAGGGTGAGCTTGTGTCCGGTGCGGAAGGTGGAGAAGGAGCCGCCCTCGAGGAAGGAGGAAAGGGTATTCTCCTCAATGAAGCGGGCGTCGGTGGAGCGCATGTCGATGGCCCCGGCGAGGGCGTCGGATCCATAGAGGGAGCTGGAGGCGCCCTTGGTGATCTGGACAGACTCGAGGGTAGATACGTCGAGGTATTCGAGCTGATAGATGCCGGCCAACCCGGGAGGGAGACGGCGGCCATTGAGGAGGACGACGGTGTGATTGCTCTCCATCCCGCGGATGAAGAGGGAGGTCTGCGCGCCCATCTGCCCGGCTTCGACGAGACTGACGCCGGCAGTCTGGCTGAGGATGTCGCCGAGGTCATAGCGCTGGTAGGTGCGGATCTCGGCACCGGAGATGGTATCGACGGCGGGGAGCAGCGTCTTTTCCGCCTTTTCCACGGGGAGCAGGGTCTTCGTCGCAATCGAGGGGGCGTAGAACTGCTGCACGGACTCCTGCCGGATGATGACGGACCGCGCCGGGCTGGTCGCTTCGACGGTCGTTAGGTCGAGGGTCGCGACCGTATCGACGAGGGTGGAGGTTACCTGCTCCTGCGCCTGTGAGGCGGTAGGGAAGGCGAGCGCGGCGAAGGAGAGGAATGAACAAATCAACAAATCACGATTCATGAATATGAGATAGGATAGGTGAGGGAATCGCGCAAGTTTTTTTTGAAACATATTGTCGGTTGTAAGACGCAAGACCCGCTTGTCACCCAGATCAAGGGAAGCAAATTCGCTGTCGGTAAAATCACTCACGCAAAGGAATCCAACGGCTCAGCTCACAGAGGCCAGCTACAGCAAGAAATTGCCATGCGCTGAAAGATATTTGCGAGTTTTCCGAAAGCCTCTTCAGCCGTTTCTCATCACCCCCGCCTCCATCCTCCGAAAAGGCATGAAGGCCTCACTCCAGCGCTTAGCCCCTCCCCCGACAATGACACTGGACACTCCGCCGAATGCCCCTATTTTAAAAGTCGGACGGATGAATCTCACGACACTCAGCACCCGACTACTTCTCCTCGCACCCGGTCTCGGGTGGATGCTCCCGGGCTGATCTTGCCCGGTCTTTTCTCTCCTCCCGGCCCGGTCCCCTTTTCGCAGGGACCCGTTGCGCCCCTTCCTTTTCTCCCCTTTAGTCGTACCACGAATCCCATGAAACCTGAATCCATCCAAAAGTACCGGCCGTTTCCCGCGGTCGCGCTGCCGGACCGCCAATGGCCGGACCGGACCATCACGCACGCCCCGATCTGGTGCAGCGTGGACCTTCGCGACGGAAATCAGTCTCTCCCGGTGCCCATGAGCGTGGAGGAAAAAATCGAGTTCTTCGAAGTCCTCTGCCACGTCGGCTTCAAGCAGGTCGAGGTCGGGTTTCCCTCCGCCGCGGACACGGAGTTCAATTTCCTGCGCCGTCTCATCGACGAAGACCGCATCCCCGACGACGTCACCATTCAGGTGCTGGTGCAGACCCGCGATCACCTCATCCGACGCACCTTCGAGGCGATCGCCGGGGCGAAGCGGGCCATCGTCCACATTTACAACTCCACCTCGCCGCTGCAGCGCCGTGTCACCTTTGGCGACGCCAGCCGCGAGCAGATCCGCGACATCGCGATCGAGGGCGCGAGGCTGGTCAGGGAACTCGTCCCCACGATCCCGCAGACGGAGATCGTGCTGCAGTATTCGCCCGAGTCGTTCTCGGACACGGAGCTCGATTTCGCTTTGGAATGCTGCAACGCCGTCATCGACGTCTGGGAGCCGACGCCGGAGAACCCGATGATCATCAATCTCCCGGATACCGTTCAGTGGAGCACACCGAATGTGCATGCTGACATGATCGAGTGGATGTGCCGTCATTTGAAAAATCGCGATGCCCTGCTCGTCTCGCTGCATACCCACAACGACCGCGGCACCGGGATCGCCGCCACCGAGCTGGGTCTCATGGCCGGGGCCGACCGCGTCGAGGGCACTCTCTTCGGCAACGGTGAGCGCACCGGCAATCTCGATATCGTCAACGTCGCGCTGAACATGAACAGCCACGGCATCGCGACAGGACTCGATTTTTCCGACCTCCCGACCCTGCGGCGCGTCTACGAGCGCGTCACCCGCATGACCGTCGGGGAGCGCCACCCTTACGTCGGGGAGCTGGTCTTCACCGCCTTTTCCGGCTCCCATCAGGACGCCATCAAAAAGGGCCTCGACCGCCGCGAACGCGAGGCCGCGGACAATGCCGCGCTCCCCTGGGGCGTGCCCTACCTCACGATCGATCCGCAGGACATCGGACGGTCTTACGAGGCCATCATCCGGATCAATTCCCAATCGGGAAAGGGCGGCATCGCCTACATCCTCGATCGCGAGCACGGCTTCGACCTGCCCAAGACGATGCACCCGCAGGTCGGGAAGTACGTGTATGATGTCGCCGATTCCGAGGGCCGCGAACTCGGCAACGACGAGATCGGAGACCTCTTTTTTGAAAAATTCGTCAACCGGGAGTCCCCGCTCAATCTCCTCGAATTCGAGCTCGACCACACGGGACGCAAGAGCGGCGAAGTCGTCTGCCACGCCACCGTGCAGATGGGTGACGAGATCGTAAAAGGGACCGGCAAAGGCAACGGCCCGATCAACGCCTTTGTCCACCTCCTCGCCGAGCTCGGCTACAAGACCTTCAAAGTGACCGACTACCGCAGCCAGGCGCTGCGCGGAGGATCGGATGCCGACTCCGCCGCCTACGTGCAGATTCAGGACATCGAGAGCGGCCGCATCCTCTGGGGCTGCGGCATCGATCCCTCCATTGAGATGGCCGGCCTGCGTGCCCTCGTCTCGGCATGGAACCTGCAACATGTGGAATCATGAGCCAACCCCGAAAAAAAGCGGTCCTCTTTGACCTCGACGGCACCCTCCTCGACACCCTGCAGGATCTCGCCGATTCGGGCAATGCGGTCCTCGCGGCCCGGGGATTTCCCATCCACCCAGTCGATGACTACCGCACCTTCATCGGGAACGGCATGCTCAATCTCGTGCGCGACATCTTCCCGCTCGGCTACCGCCCCGCCGAGGGCGACGAGACCGAGGAGATGCTGCTCGAGTATCGTGCCGCCTACGCCCGCAACTGGCAGAACACGACCGTCCCCTTCCCCGGCATCGCAGAGTTGCTCGATGCCCTCACCGCCGCCGGCGTCCCCATCGGCGTGCTCTCGAACAAGGCCCACGACTTCACCGTGAAATGCGTCGAGGCCTTTCTCCCCGGCTGGAAATGGGCTGTCGTCCTCGGCGCCCGCGACGGGATCGAGCGCAAACCCGACCCGACCGGTGCCTTCGAGGCGGCGGAGATCCTCGGGGTCGATCCGGCCGATTGTTATTTCATCGGTGACTCCGATGTCGACATGATGACCGCACTCAATGCCGGGATGCACCCCGTCGGCGTGGCCTGGGGATTCCGTCCTGTCGCCGAGCTGCTCGAGACCGGAGCCGAGACCATCCTCGATACGCCCGACGATCTGCTCGCCCTGCTCGGACTTTGACTCGTCCCTACCGCGCCTCGCGCCGGAATCGCGAGACCCTTGAATGGGCCATCGCTACTTACCCGTCCGCGTGAACTGCTCCTTGCCCCTCTTCCATTTCTCAAAAACCGTCTTCGCCTTCTCCTTTTGTTCCTCTGTCAGGATGGGGAGGATTTTCTCGACTCCGTCTCCAGTGATCTCAATGTCGCTCTCCACGTAGGTCTTGCGATGGCGGTAGCGGGCCTCGAGGACCTCGGTGACGACCGGCCTGACCTGCTCGACCTGGGCCTCGGTGAGGTCGAGCTGACGGGCGAGATGCCGCGTCACGAACGCCTTCGATTCCTCGTCGCGCCATCCCTCGCTGAGCGGGATGATGCGGACGAGGAAGAGGAAAAGCGCCACCGCCCCGCAGAGGAAGCCCGCGCCGAAGACCGCCGCGACGCCGCAGCCGGCTTTGAGTTTTGTTTTCGTGGCCATGCCGATCAGGTGCCGAGGGGGAGCAGCTCCATCCATTGCGAGACGAGCCCGCCCACCCCTTCGGGCAGGGAGTAGGGGTATTGTATTGTCAGGAAGATCGTCAGCCCGATCGCGAGCGGCAGACAGGCGGCGGAGAACCGCCACGAAAAGCGAGCGATCAGATCCGCGAAGGCGGGCTCTGCATCCGAGGCCGCCAGCACGGCCCGCAGTCGCGTTGCAAACCCGAAATCAAGGGCTTCGCCGAAGGGCGCATGGAGTCTCGCCTCGGCGAAGAGGCGGTCGAGAGGATGGTCGTTGTTCATGGGTCGAGTCCGAGTTCGTGAAAAAGGTCCCGCATTTTTTTCCGGGCGCGGTGGGCCCTCACTTTGACATTGGATTCACTCCAACCAGTCAGAGCCGCCGTCTCGCGGACGCCGCGCTCTTCGAGATCGAGCAGGGTGATGACGGTACGGTCCTTTGCCTCTAGATGCGCGAGGAGCAGGCTCACCGTTTCCCAGGCCTCGCGGCGCGAGCGTGCCCGCTCGTCCGCAGGATCGGCGTCGTCGCGGCTTTCCTGCGGATCGACGAGAGTCTCGCTCTCACGCCGTCGCCGGTTGCTGCGGAGAAAGTCGTAGCAGCCCCGCACCGTCACGGTCATGACCCAGTTTTCAAAAGGCGCGTCGGATCGATAGGAGGAAATTCCCCGCCACATTTTCAGAAAAAGATCCTGAGTGAGGTCCTCCAGTTCGGGTCTCGAGCGGGCAAAACGCGAGGCCGTGCTCCAGATGCGGGGACGATAGACCGAGGCGAGATGCACAAAGGCATCCTCATCGCCCCGTTTCGCACGGGCGACCCATTCGGATTCTGGTATCTCGGTCTCCACCTTTCGTGTCGTCCGGGTTGTATCGAAAAAGAACATGACCGGCAAGCTGTTCACTCCCCTGAAAGACGGTCGGCTGCCCGACACGGTTACAGGGATTCGTCAAAGTTCGGGAAAAAGATCGCGCTGATTGCGCCCTTGCTCTTTTGCCCAATCCTTGGCTAACTACCGCCTTATGAAGCGACTTTGCACCCTCTTTTCTCTGGTGGCCGGATTGGGCACCCTCTCCCTGCCTACTCTCCGCGCCCACGAGTCGGCCGACGAGATGGCGGCCATGGCCAAAGCCTTCATCGCCAACCTCGACGAGGTGCAAAAGCCACAGGCCGTCTACGCCCTCACCGACGCGGAGCGTGAAAACTGGGTCTTTATCCCGAGACCTTTCGAGGGGGAAGGCATGCGCCGGGGCCTCACGATCAAAGACATGCGCCCCGATCAGCGCCATCTCGCCTATGCACTGCTGAGCACGAGCCTGAGCCATCGCGGCTATGCCACGGCCCTGCAGATCATGAGCCTCGAGCAGGTCCTCTGGGAGCTCGAGAATCATTCTCCCAAGCGCGACACGCAGATGTACTACATCACGATCTTCGGTGATCCGGCGGAAAAGAACTGGGGCTGGCGATTTGAGGGGCACCACCTCTCGATGAATTTCACGGTCTCTGATGGAAAAGTGATCTCGGGCACCCCGAGCTTTTTTGCGACCAATCCCGGCGAAGTCCGCGAAGGTCCCCGCGCCGGTCTGCGTGTCCTCGCCGGAGAAGAAGACGTCGCCCGCGCTCTCGTGAAGTCGCTCTCCGACGAGCAGAAGACAAAAGCCCTCATCGGCACGACCGCGCCGGACGACATTCTCACCTCCAACGAGACAAAGGTCACCGCGCTCGAGGGCGGCGGCCTTCCTTTCGGCGAACTCACCGAAGCCCAGGAGAAAAATCTGCGCGAACTCATCGACGTTTACGTGCATCGTCTCCGTCCCGAAGTCGCCGCCGACCAACTCGCCGAGATCGAAAAGGCCGGGATGGACAAGATCGTTTTTGCCTGGATGGGCGGCACTGAAAAGGGCGACCCGCATTATTACCGCGTCCAGGGCCCGACCTTCCTGCTCGAGTATGCGAACACGCAGAACGACGCGAACCACGTCCACGCCGTTTGGCGCGACTTCGACGGAGACTTCGGTCGCGACCTCCTGCGCGAGCATTATCAAGCCCATCACCGGCCGTAGTAAACGCAGCGACCAATGACCCATGGCGGAAGACTTTCAAAAAGCGAACGCGGAGGATCTCGAGCGACTCCACCGCATGCTGCGCAAGGTCGCGGGAGATGATCTCGGGACCCTGCGCCGCCGTCTCGCCTCGCGTGACGAAGCCCGCATCCTCGACATCGCCTGCGGCGACTGCCGCGAGGCTGAGGTCCTCACCGACTTCATGGCCGAGCTGAAAGGCGCGCCCGACAGTGCGGTGAAGCTAACCGGGATCGACGTGCGCGCCCGCGAGATCGCCGATGCGGAGAAGAAGTTCGGCCGCCGCCGCGGGCCCGACGGACAGCGCGGCAAACGCGAGTTCGAGTTCCTCACCGGCGACGCCACCAAGCTGCAGGGCCACGCCGAGATGGGCGAGGATTTCGACCTCGTCTTCATGCGGCATCAGAACTACTGGAACGGTGACAGCACCTGGGAAAAGATCTTCGACCAGGCCCTCGAAAAACTCGGGAAAGACGGCCGACTCGTCATCACGAGTTACTTCGACAAAGAACACGCCCTCGCTCTGGAGGCACTGCAGCGCCTCGGCGGCGAACTCATCTGCACCGAGTTCAATGCCGAGACCCGCGAACTGGTTACGCCCGGGAAGTCCGTTGACCGCCACGTCGCAATTTTTAAGCGGAAGGATGGGTGAGCTGGGCCGGGCGTTTTTCGCTTTCTCCTTGCGCAAGTCCGACGTAGCTTGCGAGCGACACCATGACTGATATTTTCATCGTTCTGGGCGTGGTCGTTTTGTCCGTCGCCCTCCGCAGCTTCCGGAACCGGTTTCTCCGGAAGGTCGGCGCGCTCGGTATCCTCGCGGCGACCTTTCTCTTTTTCTACTTCCTCACCGGCAGCATCGCGGCGGGCGTGGGCGGCCTCTTGCTCTGGTTTCTGCTGCCCTGGGTGGAGCTGCTCACCCGCATCCGGCGGCTGCGGCTCCCACTCGTGAAGGCGCTCGAGAGACAGTCACCCCCGGGAGCGGCGCGTTTCCCCGACCTCACCGAATTGACCGACGAAGTCGAGACCGAGGGCTTCGAGTATGCGGCGGACACCGGCTGGGAGTGGGACGGCACGAACCAGTTTTATCGCCTCTTTTACCATCCCGAGATGCGCGAGTCGGCCGCGATCTGTCTCACCGAGCAGGAGGGCATCGCCTGGGTCTACCTCTCGGTGACCTCGCGTCACGGTCGCGGCGACACCTTCCGGACGAGCAATGTGCCCTTCAGCAGCCCCATGAAAATGGCGCCCGAGGTGCGCTTTCATCAGACGCCCTTTGCGGACTCGTTCTACGACCTGCTCCTCGAGCACCGCATCTGGCTCGGGGCTTTCGGGTATGAGGAATCGGACATGCTCGACGAGGATCCCGAGACTCTCGCCGGGCAGATCGAAGCCGAGACCGGACGACAGATCCGCCACAACATCGAGGTGGGCCTGATCGAGCACGCCGAGTCGGCCGAGACGGTGCGCTACTCGTGGCGCGGACTTTTTTATCTCTACTTTCAGCTCATTAAAGACATGGTGAAGATGAGCTGAGTGAGGGAGCTGTTTAGCTTTTAGCGATTTAGCTGTTTAGCGTATATGACTTTTTCTTTCAAAGGGGTTGTTCCCCGGATCGATCAGGTGGCGACGGAGGAGAGGTCGGCTTCTTTTACGAAGCGGTCGCTCAAAGGTGAGTCGAAACGCGAGGCGCTCAAGCTCGCCGTGTCGATGATGGATCTGACGACGCTCGAGGGGGCGGACACGAAGGGCAAAGTCAGCCAGCTCTGCCGCAAGGCCCGTCAGCCGATGGCGGCGCGCTACGGATGCCCGCCCTGCGCTGCCGTCTGCGTCTATCCCAACCTCGTCGCTCATGCCGTCGCGGAGCTCGCCGGCAGCGGCATAGCGGTGGCCTCGGTCGCGACAGGTTTTCCCAGCGGGCAATACCCTCTCCCGATCCGCCTCGCCGACGTGCGCGACGCGGTCGATGCGGGCGCGACGGAGATCGACATGGTCATCAGTCGCGGCGCCTTCCTCGAGGGCGACCTCGCCCGGGTCAGCGACGAGATCGCGGCGGTCAAAGAAGCCTGTGGCGAGGCGCATCTGAAAGTCATTTTCGAAACCGGCGAGCTCCAGACCTATGACAATGTCAGGCTCGTGAGCCAACTCGCGATCGAGGCGGGGGCCGACTTTATCAAGACCTCCACCGGCAAGGTCGCCCCGGCCGCGACGCTCCCGGTCACGCTCGTGATGGTCGAGACGGTGCGCGATCATTTTCTAGCGACCGGAAAATACATCGGCGTAAAACCCGCCGGCGGGATTCGCACGGCGAAAGAGGCGCTGCACTACCTCGTGATGGTGAAGGAGACGGCGGGCGACGCCTGGCTCACGCCCGACCTTTTCCGCTTCGGAGCGAGTTCGCTGCTCGCTGATGTGGAGTTGCAACTCGCGAAGCTGGCGGACGGGAACTATCAGAGCGCGGATTACTTTTCGAAGGGATGAATCGTTTGAGATGGATCAGAACACAGATATCCACAGATGCGCTTCGCTTTCACGGATGACACGGATTTTAGATTTCTTCGATCTGTGCAATCTTCTGACATCTGCGAATATCTGTGTTGAAACCTAAGGCCTCACATGAAACCCAGAACGTCGCCCCTCACTCCTCCCGCCCTCGCCTCGGACTACGCACCGGCCCCCGAGACGACCCCGGTGAATCTGCGGAAGCAGTACGAGCTCTTCATCGACGGCAAGTTCGTCGCCCCGGCTTCGGGGAAGTATTTTGGCTCAATCAATCCCGCGACGGGAAAACGTCTCACTCGCATCGCCCACGGAACGGAGACCGACATCAACGCCGCCGTGAAGAGCGCCCGCCGCGCCTACGACAAAGTGTGGGGTCCGATGGCTCCGGCCGAGCGCGGCAAGTATCTATTCCGCATCGCGCGGCTCATTCAGGAAAAGTCGCGCGAGCTCGCCATCCTCGAATCGATGGACGGCGGCAAGCCCATCCGCGAGAGCCGCGACATTGACCTGCCCCTCGTGGCGGCGCATTTTTTCTACTACGCGGGCTGGGCCGACAAACTCGCGTATGCCTTTCCGGGGCGGACTCCGGCTCCGCTCGGGGTTGCGGGGCAGGTCATCCCGTGGAATTTCCCGCTCCTCATGGCCGCGTGGAAAATCGCGCCCGCCCTCGCCTGCGGCAACACCGTCGTGCTCAAGCCGGCCGAGACGACCTCGGTCACGGCGATGCATCTCGCGGCCATTTTTCAGGAGGCGGGCCTGCCCGCGGGAGTCGTGAACATCGTGACCGGTCCCGGGGACACGGGCGCCGCCCTCGTCGCCCATCGCGGCATCAACAAGGTCGCCTTCACCGGCTCGACCGCCGTCGGCAAAGAGATCGCGCGCACGCTTGCGGGCAGCGGGAAAAAGCTCACGCTCGAGCTGGGCGGCAAGGCCGCGAACATCGTCTTTGACGATGCCCCAATCGAGGCCGCCGTCGAGGGTGTCATCAACGGGATCTATTTCAATCAGGGCCACGTCTGCTGCGCGGGCAGCCGTCTCCTCGTGCAGGAGTCCCTCCACGATGAGTTCGTCGAGCGGCTCCGTCGTCGTCTCGAGACCCTGCGGGTGGGTGATCCGCTCGACAAAAACACCGACATCGGTGCGATCAATTCCCGTGAGCAGCTCGCCCGCATCACCGCCCTGATAGGCTCGGGCATCGAAGAGGGAGCGACGCTCAACGAGTCGCCCTGCGCGCTCCCCGAGGAGGGATTCTGGTGTCGCCCCTCCTTTTTCACCGGCGTCACCTCGGCCCATCGCATCGCCCGCGAAGAGATCTTCGGCCCGGTCCTCAGTGTCATGACCTTCCGCACACCGGCCGAGGCGGTGCAAAAGGCGAACGACACCTGCTACGGACTCAGCGCCGGGATCTGGACGGACAAAGGCAGCAAGATTTTCAAAATGGCCTCGCAGCTCAAGGCCGGCGTGATCTGGGCGAACACCTTTAATAAATTCGATCCAGCGAGCCCCTTCGGCGGGTTTAAGGAGAGCGGTTTCGGGCGCGAGGGCGGGCTGCAGGGGCTGCGGGATTATGTCTCGCTGGGGTGAGAGCCTGCCATCCCGGAGGAGGGTTCGCGCCGATCCATGAGCCGACGGTCTCGAGCAGCAGAAAAACCAGACCGCCCCAGAGTAGGTATTGCCCAAGAAAGTAGGAAAAATCGAGCCCCCATCGGGGACGGAAAAAGGCCTGTTTCCTCGCTCGAAAAGCCATTTCGAGAGGATGGAAGATCGCCGCCAACAGGAGAAACCCGATGCCAACAGAGAGTGCGTAGCCGAAAATCGTCATTCGCCGAACGGATCCCGTGAGAATGAGTTCTCGGGTAGCGATTGAGACGCCGCTATTTACCACACCCGGTCGATGAGATCGGCAACATGCTGCTCCCATCCCTTTCTCCCGGACCCGCTTTGGGAGCCCGCATCGGGGAGAAGGGGCATCTTCACTGACAGTGTCTTTCATGCCCGGCAGTCCGGGGTTGATGCCGTCGCCGCGAACGGCGTTGATGTGGGCGTAGCGCCAGTGGCCGCAGGGTGAGCCGGAATCGGGTTCAATCTGGATGGCACCGGCGGCGGACGGGAAATTAATCTCCTTGCCACTGACGGATCTGGGGACCTTCTCCTGGAATTTCGAAGGGTCCAAAGAGGGTGAAGTCCTCAGCGGCGACTGGTTGATCGATGAGGACGGATTTCTTGTTCTCGTGGACGAAGACGTTCAGCTCGTCGGCGACATCACCCGGAATGATGACAGTACGATGCACTTTCTTCTTGCCGGCAGTCCTGAGGGAGATCCCGGGCTGACCTTTCTAAGAAGGTAATCGAGTCGCCCGCCTTCGCCTTTAAATGAGGCGCTTCAGAAAGTCCGGGTTGTTTTTACCCGGACGAAGCGGGCGGCGGTCCCTGAAGGAATGCTGAGTTGCACCGTGACGAGCCTCATCGGGGGTTCACCGCTGATGACATCATCGGAGAGCACAAGTCCGTTGTTTTCTCCGATGACACTGGCTCCTGCGATGCTCCTGGCGATGGTTGTCCATGAATCGAGGGTGTCGCTCACCTGCAACTCAAGGTTCGTGTCCGTTGCCAGAGGATTGCGGCGAAACGTGGACGTGAGAAAGATCGTGCCGGCGCCACCGGGAAGACGTTCGACCGAGAATCCCCGGTTCCCTGCGGCCTGATGAACCAGCGGACTGAATCCCCTGGCGTGCTCCTGAAGAAGCGTCAACGCATCACCGTCACCGTCCGGGTCGATGTATTGTCCGGTGAGCAATCCGGGAAAGTAGGTTGTCAAAAAGACCTCAAACGGCCGGTTCGCAGGCGGCCCCGGATAGATGAGTGAGAGAGCCGGAGCATGATCTCCCGGAATCGCCCCGTCGGTCAGATCTTTGCTTCCGAAACGTTTTGCGGTGAAGTCGATCGACTCATCCCCGATCAGAATCCACCCTTGATTTGTTGAGGGGGAGTCCACCCAGGCCTGCGCATCGGCGGTGAGCTGAGCCGAGGACCATGCATAGTCCCCCTCGCTGTCCACGACCGTCGAGGCCGTATCCGTACTGGAAAAATCCCCTCCGGGGGCGGTCCAGGCATCGGTGTTGAAAATCCGGCTCAACCAGGTGGCATCACCGGTCGTGGCGGGAGCGCCCTGTCCTCCTGCTCCGCTCGGAAGAGAGGTGCCTTCCCCCCACTGAGCGGTCACCCGGCGTAGCTTCATGCTCCCGGGTCCGGGGCTGTTGCCGGAGCTCAGATTGGCAAACAGGCTCAGGGATGCGGAGGCCACCGGTGTGCCTGCGGGGATGCTGCTGAGGTCAAAAGCCATGAGCGCCCGCCGCAGCCCACCACCATTGATACGACCCGCGTAGAGATAACCCTTTCCGGCGCTGTTTGAGGTCGAATTGGAAAAGACCGTGTTGTCGCGGACCGGCTCGAAGGTGGTCGTTGCAGCCTCAAGCGGAACGATTCGGTAAATTCCGCCTGCGGGAAGTTGAGTCGCCGGATCGACCGCCAACACGCCGCTGGTTGTTTTAGTTCCGATGTAGAGTTCCCCGGCTTCGTCCTCACCCAGCGTGAGGATGCGTCGGGAACCGGAGAGGGGATTGGCTTCCGTGAGGGAAAGCGCCCCTGTCAGGGTAAAAGTGCCACTCAGGGGCGAAGTCTCTTCAAGTCCCATGAGTCGCCCCGCATTGGCGATCGAATCCCGGTAGTCGGCAAAAAGATATTTTCCCTGCAGGTCCGGAATCCCGGCACCGCGGTAAACAAATCCGCCGGTGATGGAGACGCCCAGTTGCGGGAGCGCGGGATTGCCTATCGTTGTCCCGTTGTGGGCATATTCCGCGATCGGGTCGATCGAGGTTACCGGGGCGGTCCCGGCTCCGACCATGGTCGCGTCAAACTCGAAGCTCCCCTCGCGATACCGCCAACCGTAGTTCATTCCGGACTGGATCAGATTGATCTCTTCGACTCGTCCCTGCCCGACATCTCCGCAGAAGAGGCGATCGGTGCCTCCGTTTCGTTGATCAAAGGAGAATCGCCACGGATTTCGAAGTCCGTAGGCGAAAATTTCCCCGCGGACGCCGCCGCCTTCTCCCGCGAAAGGATTGGTCCCCGGGATGCCGAATCCCCCCCCGGGCCCGTTGCTCCCGAGCGGGTCGATCCGCAAGATTTTCCCGAGAAGGTTGGTGCGATCGAGTGCATTGCCCAGGACTCCGGAGGGTTGAGTGCCATTGCCGCCGGTATGTCCCGCGTTGTTGTCGTTTGCGCTTCCGCCGTCACCTGAGCCGATGTAAAGAAGGCTATCCGGGCCGAACTCCAACTGACCTCCGTTGTGGTTCCCCTGAGGTTGGCCAAAAGTGAGGAGGATTCTCTCACTTGAAGGATCCGCAAGGTCGGGATTTGTGCTGCTCGCCTGGAACTCTGAAATCACGCTGATATGGTCCTGGGGAGTCGTCGGATTCTGGTTCGTCTGGCTTGGGGCGCTGTAGTAGACGTAAAATTTCCGATAACCGGATTTTGCCACATCTTCAAAATCCGGATGGAAGGCCAGTCCGAGTAGTCCTCGTTCACTGTATCCGACCGGGGCCGGATAAATGACATTTTGTCCTGTGGCACTCAGATCGAGGAACGGATCGGGAAGAAGCATTCCGTCCCTGATGACGTAGACCAAGCCGGGTTGATCACAAACAAAGAGCCGTCCGCTGCCGTCCCCGGCGTGAGTGATCGTCGTGGGCGAGTGGATCTGGCTGAGGACGAGCGGTTTGAGATGCAGCCTCGGGAATTCCGCTTCCGCAAAGACGGGGAGCAGGCAGGCCGCAACGAGGGAATACCGGTAGGAGGGAAACTTCATTAATCGCACAGTTCAGAGGACGGTTCATCCCTGTTCAAGGATTGAATCAGTAATCTTCGCTGCGGACAAGCTCTTTGCGGGAGCACTCGGTAAAGAGTTCGACGATCGGCGTGCCCTTGTCGTAACAGTTTAGCCGATTTCACACTCACCCAACCCTCTCCCCTCCACCGCTCAACAGCGTCTGATCCCAAGCCTGACTCATCGAAACCAGGATCCCCCATCCGGGGAATCCCGAACGACCTTTCCCACATTCTAGGCGACGCTACTTGATAAGACCGGCTCCCCATTTAAGTACGATCAGCGGCAGCACCGTAATCATGATGAGAAGGCTGAGGACCAATCCGATCTTCACGTAATCCATGAAGCGATACCCGCCCGGCCCCATCACGAGAGCGTTGGCGGCGTGTGAGATCGGGCTGGAAAAACTGGCCGACGCCGCCATCGCGATCGTCATGATGAGCAATTGCGGCGCAAGGTCGAACCGGGTCGCTGCATCGACGGCGATGGATGACATGATCACGACGAGGGGAGCAGTGGGAACAACTGTCGTCGCCAGCATGGTCAGGAGATAGAGCCCTACGATGATGCCCCAGGGTCCGAAAGGCTCCACCGCACTCGCCATTCCTTCCGCCAGCCAGGTCGTGGTGCCGGTGCTTTGCATGGCTGCGCCGAGGGGAAGCATGCAGGCGATCAGGAAAACCGACTTCCAGTCGATCGCACGATACGCTTCGTCCACCTTGAGACAACGGAAGGCAATCATGAAGGCTCCCCCGGCCACTGCGGCAACGGCGATGGGCAACCGGTTCGTCAATGACAAGGCCACCACACCCATGACGATGAGCGTCGCCAAGACCGGTTTCCAAAGGGCCGGTCTCTTCTTTTCGGGCGCGTCGTAGGCGGCTTGGCTGAGAATGAGAAAATCCGCCTCCTCGCTAAGTTCGTTGATCCGGTTGCGCGCACCGTAGAGCAGCAGGGCATCGCCGAATTCGAGCTTCATGTTGCGAAGATGAGAACCGTAGGAGCGGCCCTGGCGCCAGATCGACAGGATCTCCAATCCGTAACGTCGGCGAAAATTGAGTTCCTTAAGGGTCTTGCCCGCCACGTCACTTTGCGGAGACAGGGTCACCTCGACGTGTCCCTCGTCTTCCTCCGTCAGCAAACTGTCTTCGCCGTCCGATCCGATCAGTTCCAGCGACTGAATCCCCCGCATCAGGTCGATACGAGTCCGCGACCCGTGGATCAGGAGCTTGTCTCCGATCTGGAACTCCTCATCGGCGGAGGGGAAAAGCACCGATCCGCCCCGCCGGGCAATGCCGATGATGCGAAGTTGCAATCGATCGCCGAGGCCGGAATCCCGAATGCTCATCCCGGCGAGATGGGAGCCTTCGCCGACATCCAGTTGCAGCAGCGATTGGGTCTTCGGGTAGATCATTCCCAGATTTTCATTCGAGATCAGCTCCACATTGTCGAATTGACGGGATTCTCGAAACGCATCCCACTCCTCGCTTTTCAACTCCAGATGGAGGCGATCGCCCGCGCGAAGTTCGAAGTCGGCCATGCCATTCCGAACGATCTTTTCCTCCCGCCGGATGGATAGAATGTGGGCGCTGAATCGCCTCGCAAAATCGGTTTCCCGCACCGTCAAACCGGCCAGATCCGATTCCCCCGAGACGAGGGCCGAAACCAGCATCAACCTCTGACTGGAAAGCACTTCGGCAATCTCGGTGCCGGAAGCCATCTCGAAGGCTCGCCAGCGCAGAAAATCCTGAAACTCCTCAACCCGTCCCTGGACCAGCATGATGTCCCCGGAAGCGAGCACGAAGTCGCCACCGACCGCCGTGATCTTTTGCTGTCCCCGCCGCACCGCATACACGCTGAGGCCGAGGATCGCGCCCAGTTCCGATTCGGCGAGGGTGCGGCCCGCAAATGGGGATTCGGTCCCCAGCTTCAACCGAAACCGTCGTTCCTCCAACGCATGGGCGAAACGCATCGCCGGTCCGGCTTGCTCCATCGATCGCCGCATGGCATCAGGCATTTCCCTGGGAAGCAGATGCCGGCCTACGAACGCCACGAAAAGCGTCCCGACGATGAGGGCCGGAACCCCGAAGGGTGCGAACTCGAAGAACGTAAACCCCTCGTGACCCGCATGAAGCAGCGCGTTGGAGGCGATAAGATTGGGCGGAGTTCCCACCAAGGTCGTCAAGCCGCCCAAATGGGCGCCGAACACCATCGGCATGAGCAAGCGCGAGGGGGAGGTCTGCGTTCGTCGGGCCACGTCCATCACCACGGGGAGCATCAGAGCGGCCACCCCGATGTTCGCCATGAAGGCAGAGAGGATCCCGGCGGTGAGCATGATCACGATGATGATGCGAGGTTCGGTGGTTCCGGAAATGCGGAGAACTTGTCGCCCGATGATGTCTGCGACACCCGTGGCGCTAAGGCCGGCGCTGAGAATGAACATGGCCCACACCGTGATGACCGCCGGATTGCTAAAGCCGCTCAGGGCTTGTTCGGGCGTGATGAGGTGCGAAAGACTCAGGACCGCCAGGACCAGCAGCGCCACCACGTCCATGCGCAGCTTTTCCGTCACAAAAAAAACCAGGGCCACGCCCAGAAGAACTAAAACGGAAGCGATTTCGACAGTCATGAACCATTTGCGTCCGGTTCCCCGTGAAATCCGGCATCGTTCGCAACATAGAACCGCAAGGGTCCCCCTGCCAACCACGATTCACAAAAGCAAACCCGCGACACAGCCAAGCTCCCCGCCGAGTCACCCAACCCTCTAAGACAAGATGGCAGGGACGGTTCGGCGGAAGCCCGCCCCCGCGAATCGTCCGCCGGAGCCCGAGTGTCCGCCGAACACGGACGCCCCTGCGGTGCGTCCCTACCGGAACATTCCGGGGGCGAATGTTGCTTAATTCCGCGTCCTCCAACACCATTCGGGTCAGTCCCACAAAGAGGATCAGGAGGCAGTTCGACCGCTGAACGTGTGAAGACGTGAGGCCCAACGACACGATCACGTCACGAGCTTCGCCGACGCTGGGAAAGGAACGCCCACGAGAAAAACAGCATGAAAACGAAATCGTTCAAACCGTAGATGCTATAGAAAACACCGGCAAAGATATCCCGCTCATAGAGCGATGAAAGACTGTTCGCGGAGTGCCACTTCACCCAAACGACCACATAGACGAGCTTCTCGAAAGCAAAGGCAGCCAGTAGCCAGGAGATGTCTGAACGGATCGTGGAAGCGCCTCCATAGGCAAGCCCCCACACGACAATCATGATCAGACCGAAGGTCGACATCGTAACAGGATCGGCTTCGCTAATCACCTCGTTGGTGAACAGTCTCGAAAACAGGAGAACACCTCCGATGTTCAGCGCGGCCGCACCGATCAACCCATTTCGAAGGAATCTATTTGTCATGCAAAACCCCTACTCCATGGACTGAGCCCCGGCGAGCCGTATCGAGCGCCCATCGAACCATCGTTTGTTGTGTTGATGAGAGGACGACTGCGGCCCGGAAACCGATGGAAAGACCACTCGCTTTGTGGCTTTCGGCTTTGATTGGCCCTCGGCAAAGATAGCGGTAATGGGAGTTCGCAGCTCGTGTGAAGCGTTCGAAGTGAATTCCCGTTGTCCCAGAATACTACCCTCCAGACGATCAACGGAGTCGTTCAGAACCAGCGACAGATCTTTGAGCTCCGAACTCCCTGCCTCGATTGGGATGCGCTGATCAAGGGCACCGTCGGCAATGGTTTAGGCCGTGTCGGAAATCTGCCCGATGGGGCCAAGTGCCCTTTTGGTAAACCAGAAGCCGGCCAGAATGAAAAAGGCGAAGAACGCCGCTTCTCCAAGGATCATGCGAATCAGAAACTGGTTGAGCCTCGACGCCTGGTATGAAAATTTTCATCGAAAAGGTGATCATACAGCTCCGTCCGCGAGATCACCTTGCTCCGATTCAAGGCAAGAAATTCGATCAGGGCATATTCGAGAGCGGTGATTGACACGGGGGTGCCCGCTTTCATAATGAGTTTCCGATTGAGATCCAGCGTATAGTCCCCGAGTCCGATGACGGCTTGCGCTTCGCCCGCCGAGCGACGGATCAAAGCCCTGAGCCGGGCTTCGAATTCATCCATTTCGAATGGCTTGGGCAGGTATTTTCCGCACCCTCGTCCAACCCGCGAATTCGATCTTCGACGGAATCGAGGGCGGTCAGCATCAGTAATGGAGTGCGATCGGATGCGCGAAGTTTCGACAAAACCTGCCAGCCGTCCATGCCGGGCAACATCACATCGAGGATGATCGCGTCATATTGAGAGTCCTCGGCCTTCCACAGATCTTCCCGTCCATCCGGGGCGACATCCACGGCATAATTCGAAGCCCTCACCGCGCGTGCGACGCTGTCGCGAATGCCGGGGTGATCTTCGATCAGGAGGATTCTCATGGTTTGCGCTTTTGAATGAACCGCAATGGTGTGAAAGGGTCGCGAGAGTTTCGGCCCTCCCTCGGGAGTTCGTTTCACCTCACCTAAAACTCATCTTGGTCCTCCCGGTTGCGGTCACGTTCTCTGCACATGCCCGATTTTGCTAGCGGAGATTGCCGGGGCGGACGAACCATCACCGCCGATGCAACCCGCGAGGCAGGGGCAAAGCTGGTGAGCCCGTAGAAACGAGACAACGGCGTTGAGAAAACCATTTCCTGGCAGTATCGGTAAGCTGTGACTGCCCAATGAACGCGCGATTTTTGACTCTCTTCTGCTCGAGCTTGCTCCTCGGAGCCTGCTCTCAAGAGCCGGTCACCGAATCGGAGGGCGGGAAAAGCCTGCCCGCTCCATCCGATTCCGCGACTACGGAACATCCGACCGAGGGCATGGTTTTGATTCCGGGCGGTGCCTATCAGCGCGGCGGCGATGCCGGGGAAATGGGCGGGGACTCCTTCTCGCATCAGTCGGCCTACCCGATCCACGAAGTTCAGGTCGATTCCTTTTGGATCGACGAAGCCGAGGTGACCAATCGCGAGTTTGCGGCCTTTGTCGAGGCAACCGGATACGAGACTTTTGCGGAGCGCCCTCTCCCGGAGGAGCGAGTGCGGGAACTGCACGAAGATGCGAGAAGGAATTTGGCGCGCCTCGAGTTAATGGCAAACCGCGCGGCGGGAGAGGAACGGGACGAAATCCTTGCCTCGATCGCACGGATTCGGGAGGCATCGAAATTTGAGCTGCTCGCCGGATCGATGATTTTCGCGACCCCGGAAGGAGAGCTCTACAATCCCAATGATATTTCACAGTGGTGGAAACTGGAGTCGGACGCGAACTGGCAAACTCCGGGAGGTTCCCGAACGACGCTGGAAGGGTTGGAGGATCATCCCGTCGTGAATGTGACGCACGAAGATGCCGCCGCCTACGCGAAGTGGGCCGGGAAGCGGCTCCCGACCGAAGCGGAATGGGAAAAGGCGGCCCGCGGCGGTCTCGAGCATCAACCCTACGCGTGGGGCAGCGAGATGTTTCCCAAAGGGGAAGATGTCTGGATGGCGAACATCTGGCAGGGGGAGTGGCCGCACGAAAATTCGGAGGCTGATGGCTTTTTCGCGACCGCGCCCGTAAAAAGGTTTCCCCCAAACGGCTACGGCCTCTTCGATATGTCAGGAAACGTCTGGGAGATGGTGTCGGACTTTTACCTTCCCAATGCCTATGAACTGGCCTCCGCGACCGTTCCGAATCCCACCGGACCGTCGGAAGAGGTTGCGGTCCAACCGGGGGAAACGGTGATCTACAAGGTCACCAAAGGCGGATCCTTCCTCTGCTCCGACGTCTGGTGCAAAGGGTATCAACCGGGATCCCGACAGCAGATTGACAACGAATCGCCGTCGAACCACACTGGCTTTCGCTGTGTCATGGATGTCGTAAAATCCGAGTGAAGAGCAAAGACTCCGAACGTGAGACCCGCGTCCCGCCGGTGTGCAAGTGCTTCAGCGACGGTAGATAAGTTCCAACCACCCCCGAAACCTCTCCCACAACCTCACCAGCCCGAGCGTATCGAGGTGACAATACGCACGCAGTTCCTTCTCAATCTCCGCCTTGCGCTCCGGAGTCGTCGCGGGTTGGACGGCTTCTTTGTAGGCCTCTACGGCCATGGCGCCGTCGGCGACGCCGGTGGGATGATCGTAGGAAAGGTCGGGACAGGCGGCGGGAAGGATCGACTTCAGCCCCCATCGACCGTGCTGGGAAGGATCGTAGAAGCGGGCTTTCGCGATGGGGAGTAGATCGACGATGCGATCAACGAGGGCGAGGAGAGCGCTGCGATGCCCGGGAAAACGGACCGCGAGGGCGCGGATGACCATTTTTTCAAAGGTCGCGTTGTAGGCGAAGACGGGACCGCTCTCTCCACATCCCCCGACGAGAGCGCGGGCGAGCGGTCCGGCGGGATCGTCGCCGCTGAGATCGAGAAAGGCCTCGTGATGGAGCGTCCCGTCCTCCTCGCGCCGGTGGAGGCTGAATTGGAACGGGATCTGCTCGTAGGGGCGGCGCCCTTTCCAGACCGGCACCGCGAGCACGACGGATTCGAAATCGAGAAAGCGGACCGGGAATCCGAATCCGGCGAGATCGGCGGCGGCTCCGGCGGCATCGAGCCAGGTCTCCCCACTGCGGGTCACGTCGCGGACCCATCGCTGCGTCGGCGTGAGATACTCGTTGGGCACCTCGCGCAGGTCGCGGATCCCGAGCGCCTCGACGGCGGCACGGCGACGTCCGCTGAAGTTGGGCAGAGAGCTGAGCGGGTACTCGGCACTCTCGTGCTCCTGATGGCAGTAGTGGATGAAAGGACAGACGAAGGGAACCGCGCAATGCTCCCCACAGCGCCCTCGGCCACGTAGGCCTGCACGGCGATGTCTTCGCGGTAGTAGTCTTTGATCCCCGCCGCCGACTTCACCTCGATCATGCGCCAGCGCAGCGATCCGTCCGAGGTGTCGGGGAGCATGACGTCGGCAAAGGCGAGCGCGCTGGGCATTTTTAATCCCGCCTCGAAGACCGGACCGCCGCCCTCGCGCAGGAGCCTCTCACTCCGGGCAAAAGCCTCATCAAACCCGAGTTCATCGAGATCGAAAAAGACGCCGGTGCCGGACTCGTCGTAGATGAGACGGGCCACCTCGCCGATCTCATTCCCGATACGGTAGGCAGTTTCCGAGCCGGAGTCGTCCTTGAGATCGGACCGGTGGAGTTCTAGCCAGAGACGTTTCGTGCACTGGCGGTAGGCGAGGATCTTTGATTTGGAAAGCGATCGCATGAAAAAAAGGGATCCGTCAGGCAAAGCGGGCGAGACTGAGAAAGTCTGCCGGCAGAGGGCTCTCGCCGTCTACTAACAAATCACTAAGTATCTCCCCGAGGACACTCGCAAACTTATAGCCGTGCCCCGAGAGTCCGGCGGCAAAGACGACATTGCGGTGGCGGGGATGACGATCGACGATGAAGTGCTCGTCGGGGCTCATCGTGTAGCTCGAAGAACTGCCACACGCATGGGCGGGCGGATGCTGATCGAGCCCGACCGCGCGCAGTCCGCGCGAAGCGAGATGCCACAGGACCGCGCTGCCCACCCCTCCGGTTACGAGCACGATGACATCCGGCTTTGAGTGCATAGGCTGAATGTGGAGAAATCCGCGATCGGGGCAAGCGGGAATCGGGTCGCCTCACGCAAATACGAAATCCTTTTCCCCATGGATTCGCGTCCCTCTATCGTTGGGAAATGTGAAAGCCGTGAAAATGAACGCCCCGCGTCCCGCGACTGCCGCGCTCCTCGCCGGCTTTGCCATGCTCTCCGTGAGTTGCGATTCCCCCGCCGACATGACCGCCGACGATCCCTTTACCACCCGACGCAACGCCCTCGTCGATTCCTTCATTGCCGGCCCCCGCTACCGGGTGAGCGATCCACGGGTAATCGATGCGATGCGAACGACGCCCCGCCACCGTTTCGTCACGGAGGAAATGCAGCCGCAGGCCTACCTCGATGAACCTCTTGCGATCGGTCACGGCCAGACTATTTCCCAGCCTTCTCTCGTCGCCTTCATGACCGAGCAGCTCCGGCCCCGACCGGAAGACCGCGTCCTCGAAGTGGGGACAGGCTCGGGCTACCAGGCGGCGGTGCTGTCTCCGCTCGTCGCGGCGGTCTACACCATCGAGATCGTGGAACCGCTAGCCAACAGCGCCGCCGCGACCTTCAGGGAACTCGCCTACAAGAACATTTTTCCCCGCTTAGGCAACGGCTACGAAGGCTGGCCGGGAGAGGCCCCGTTCGACGCGATCATCGTGACCTGCGCCCCCGACGATATTCCTGACGCCCTCGTCGAGCAGCTCCGCGAAGGTGGCCGCATGGTCATCCCGGTGGGACCTGAAAACGAAGTGCAGGAGCTCTATCTCCTCGAAAAGAAGGAGGGAAAAATCGTGCGGGAAAGTATCCTGCCGGTGCGCTTTGTCCCGATGACGGGCGCGGACCAGGGCAAAGAAAAGGCCCCGTGAGATTTCTCTCGCGAAGCCTTTGCATGGCGTTTTGACCGCCTTTAATATGAATCGGTTCAGCGTGAGCCCGACCGCGGACGGCTGAAGGTGCGGCTGTTGCCGGTGCCACTGCGGCTGTTGCCGGCACTGCCACCACGACCGCCACCATTTCCACCGCCACCACCACCACCACCACCGCCACCGCCACCACCACCACCACCGCCACCACCGGAGCGTCCTCTGCCACCCCCGCCATTTCCACCGCCATTTCCACCGCCGCCACCGCCGCCACCGCCGCCGGAACGACCGCGTCCGCCGCCATTGCCGCGCGAGGTGTTGCGGGCGTCTTCACGACCGTCGATCTCGCAGAACTGGAACCCCTCGATGTGCTCGACGGGAATGCCGTGTTTCAGGACCGCTTCGATGTCCTTGAGGAGACCGCGCTCATCGGCGCTCACGAGTGAGTAGGCCGAGCCTTCCTGTCCTGCCCGACCGGTCCGGCCGATGCGGTGGACGTAGTCTTCGGGCACATTGGGCAGCTCGTAGTTCACGACGTGGGGGAGCAGATTGATATCGATCCCGCGCGAAGCTACATCGGTCGCAACAAGCACGCGCACACGACCGGATTTGAAATCATCAAGCGCCTTGGTGCGGGCACTCTGGCTCTTGTTGCCATGGATCGCCGTAGCGGTGATGCCGTCCGTCTCGAGATTCGCCGCGAGACGGTTGGCCCCGTGTTTGGTGCGGGTGAAAACGAGCACCTGGCTCCAGTTGTCGTCTTTGATGAGCTTGGAGAGCAGGGTGCGCTTTTCCGCCTTCGAGACGGGATGGACGACCTGGGTCACTTTCTCCGCCGCCGTATTACGACGCGCCACTTCGACGAGGGCCGGATTGTGCAGGATACCGTCGGCAAGCGCCTTGATCTCGGTCGAGTAAGTCGCCGAGAACATGAGGTTCTGACGACGCGCGGGGAGGATCTTGAGGACCTTGCGGATGTCGTGAATGAAACCCATGTCGAGCATGCGGTCCGCCTCGTCGAGGACAAAGATCTCGACATCGGAAAGGTCGATCGTTCCCTGGCTGACGTGGTCGAGGAGACGCCCGGGCGTAGCCACGAGGATGTCGACGCCACGACGGAGTCGATCGATCTGAGGATTGATCCCCACTCCGCCGAAGATCACGGTCGAGCTGAGATGGAGTCCTTTGCCGTAGCTGGCGACGCTGGCTCCGACCTGGGCGGCGAGTTCGCGCGTCGGCGTGAGGACGAGTCCGCGCGGACACTTCGGACGCGAGCGCCCCTTCGAGAGACGCTGCAGCATTGGCAGAGTGAAGGCGGCGGTTTTGCCCGTGCCCGTCTGCGAGCCACCCATGAGATCACGCCCTTCGAGGATCGTAGGGATGGCCTGGGACTGGATCAGGGTTGGTTCGGTGTAGCCTTTCGCAGCGACCGCTTCGGCAAGTTCGGCAACGAGGCCTAGTTTTGTGAATGACATAATAGAAGTATTTTGGGTAGTTAGTTAGGATCAAAAAGATCCGTGCGACCTAACCTGAACAATCCGCCGCGCCGCCCTGGAGACAGGGGGGAAAAGGGAGGGAACGGGGCATGCCGCCTGCAGGATTTCGGTCCTGCAATATCACGGGCTGACACATTGAAGGAACGTCATTTCCCTCTCCCGATCCATTCAGATGAGCCGTAAACCGGCTGGCACCCTGGAGACAACATCACGCCGTCCCCTGACGCCGCGACAGAACACCCGAACCCCGCGTTTGTCAAAGCATTCCCCGTCGTGCCCTATTCGGCGGGAATGAACTCTTCGGCAAACGAGGGCTCCAACTCGGGCCGGAAAAAGTCATCAAGACGGGTCGCGCGACCGGCCGCGGCATTGTCCTCGAGTGGCACGAGACGCAGACGGTAGCGCCGCCCCGGCTCGAGCGAGGCGCCCGGCTCTAGCTTGCGATCCCGAAAGGCCCAGAGGAAGACGAGCCGATCTTCCCCGTCCGCGACAAAGAGGGCTGAGTAGATCGCACTGGCATAGGGCGTCTGCGCCGGATCCTCGATGCGGGATCTCTCCCGGAGCGTCGCGGTGATCTCGACGACGCCGGTGCTCGCGGGCAGGTGCGGTTTCCCTGTCTCGGGAAAGCGCACCTCTCTCCACTCGATTCCGGCGCGGCGGGCGGGGAGCTCGGCGAGCAGCAGATCGCGCGAGGAGAGCAGCCAGACGACGGTCCGCTTTTTCGCGAGCACCTCGCCGGGCAGAGCGGCAAAGGCCTCGCGCACTGCGCTCGCTCCGCCGCCGTTGATCGCGATGGTGTGGACGGTCTGCCCGAGTGAGGCGGCGAGATGGGAGGAGAATCCGGCACCGATCGAAGTCTCTTCGCCGTCGGTGAATCCGAGGGCGGGATCTTCGTAAACATTCACAAAACTGTCCCCGAGAACGACGACCGGCGAGTCGGCGTCGGAGGCAATGATTACTCCGTCCCCTTCCCCCACGACACGGTGCAGAGTGGCCTCCTCGGCGGAAAAAAGAGCATCGATTTTCCCGGCACCGAGCATCTCGGCGAGGTCGCCGCGGCTTTCGCGCTCCACGGATTCGAATCGGGTCACGAGATCTCCGCGCGCCACTCCAGAAGAGATGACCCGCTCCGCCACGAGACCGACTGTCGCCTCCATCATCGCCGGAGTCCAATGGGTGTCCTGTTTGAGGAATCGCCCTGCCTCCGTCGGCACAGACTCGAGCATTGGGAAAAGGTCGATCACTTCGACGCCGGCGGCGGTGAGATCCTTCATTACCCGGGTGAAAACGGCAGGTGGAGCGACCGCGACGTTGAGCCCGAGCCCCTCCCGACAGACCATGGGTTTGGTCGGCACCGGCACGAGGATGAGGTGAATGCCGCGAGCCGAGAGTTGCCCGGCGAAGTCGCTGATCACCGGCACCGGGGAGCGCCATCCTGTCGTGACACGTTCGCGGGCGACGGAGGCCGGCTCCTCATAGTAGGGCCCTTTGCCATGGATCGCATCGAGATCGGACCGGTAGTAGAGCCAGCCAGCCCGCCCCGAGAGAACACGTTGATTGCCCGCTCCGGCGACCCGCGTGAGCAGTGCCTGATCCTGCTGACGCCAGCGCTCGAGCAGGGGCATCGTCGCCGCCCGTTCCTCGAGCTGCTTCCGCACCTGTGAACCGCTCAGAGGTGAAAGCCCTCCCTTGTCCAGCAGAGTCAGCACCGGCACGAGCAGGATCGCGAAGAACACGTAGGCGGCAAAACGCAGCCCTCGCCCGCTCAGGCGGATCTCATCCGCGACGATGATGTCTTCGTAAGGATTTTTCATCTCAGAACTGGAAGTAGAGAAAGGGGTTGTGGCCCTGCAGCGCCATCACACGGACACTCACGAAAAGCAGGATCAGTCCCCCGGCGACCTTCATGCCGCTGAGTCGCCGCAGCCAGTCACCCGAGTTCGGGAAGAGCCAGGCCACCGCCGCACAAAAAATTAACACACCCATATTCATCGGCGAAAAAACGACAGCGGCCAAGACCTCTGCCGCCACCGGATCACCGCCTTTTCCAAACATCGCCGCCAGATACGCGAAGGCCGCCTCAAGATTCGCCGCGCGGAAAAAGACCCAGGTGATAAGGATGACAAAAGTCGTCACGGTCCAGCCGGCCGCCGCCGGAAGCACAAAACCGAAACGTTCGCGTCCGAAACGCTCGGCCGCGAGGGCGAGCCCGTGGATCGCGCCCCAGGCGATGAAGGTCCACTGCGCCCCGTGCCAGAGCCCGCCGATGAGCATCACGAGGAGGAGATTGCCGTAGGTCCGCAGTGCGCCGAGCCGGTTGCCTCCGAGCGGGATGTAGAGGTAGTCCCGCAGGAAGGTCGAGAGGGAGATGTGCCAGCGCCGCCAGAAGTCGGTCAGGCTCGTGGCGCGGTAGGGCGAGGCGAAGTTCTCCGGAAAGCGGAAGCCGAACATGCGACCAAGCCCGAGGGCCATGTCCGAGTATCCCGAGAAATCGAAGTAGATCTGAAAGGCGTAGGCCAACACCCCGATCCATGCAACCGGGGTGTCGGGCGACCCCGCCTCGAAACAGAGATCGGCGATGCGTCCCGCCGGATTGGCGAGGAGGATCTTTTTGGCGAAGCCGTAGTTGAAGCGGGTGAACCCGGCGACAAATCCATCGACACTGTGCTCGCGATGGCGCAACTGATCGGCGACCGCCCCGTAGCGCACGATGGGCCCGGCCACGAGCTGGGGGAACATCGAGACATAACAGGCGAAATCGACAAAACTCCGCGCCGGCTCCGCATGTCCGCGGTAGAGATCGATGGAGTAGCTCATCGATTGGAAGGTGTAAAAGCTGATCCCGACGGGCAGGATGATCTGGCTGAGAAAGTCCGGCACCGCGATCATTTCCAGCCCGAGGATTGCCCCGACCCTCGTGATGTTTTCCGAAAAGAAGACCGCGTATTTAAAAAAGGCGAGCAGCCCGAGATTCGAGATGACCGAGGCGAGCAGCGCCGCCTTCCGCCGCTGCGGCGAGGCCCCGCGAGCGGTGATGACCCTGCCGCAACCATAATCGATCAGAGTCGAGACGAGCATCAGCACAGTGAACCAGGGATTCCACCATCCGTAAAACACGTAACTCAGTCCCGTGAGGACAAGGGCACGCCACCCCGCCGGCGCCGCGTAGTAGAGCAGCAGAGCCAGTGGCAGAAACCAGAAAAGGAAAATGGACGAGCTGAAGACCAAGGCCGCTCATTATGTGAGAAAGCCGCCTCTCGACAAGCGCCGATTCAGGCTCGCTGGCAAAGACGCCACCTCGAGGGCGAACGCTCGCGAGATGGCTCGGACCCGAACATGGGTTACATATTGACCGGGGACCTGAGTAACGTTTCTCCTTCTTCTATCCTCATTTCTTACCAGGGGATTTGTTCACCCCGGGTTCGCAAGCCATGCCGTTTTTTGGGGCGGGCGGCTCGGAGCGAAGCCGAGGATTGCGTGGCGATCCGGGGCGAAGCGGAGAGCCGCCGCCCCAAAAAACGCCGCCACCTCCACCCTCGCTTCATTTGCTCTTTTCGTGGTAGTAACCGGGATACATCAAACGCGGGTCCTTCTGGTCCATTTTGAATTCGCCCAACTTCACGTTGGCGAAGCGCACCGCGATCAGCCGGCTTTCGGGATCGCGATCCAAGGGAACCATCCCTTAATTCACGGGGACCAGGCAAATAATAACGGGCTGATAATAACGGGGCCGTTCGTCAATCCCCACCTTTTCCCGCATCTGCATCCTCTCGCTTTCCCGCTCCACCTCTCGTGCGCGATTTCGGCTCACCGATTTGGTGGCACCCGAGCGTCTCACGCCAAAAAAACGGCCTATCCTGGGCGCCGCAGGCACGCGCATGCCCTGCCCCATCACAATCTTCCCGGATCCCGCCGACCTGGCCGGGACTTTCAGAGGAGGCTCACGCCTTCTCCTCGCCACGCTTTACTCCTGACGCGCAGCAGGCTCTCCGATCAGGTCGTTCTTCAGGTCCCGTAAGACGCAGAGGTCTTCCCAATCGGCATCCCGAAGGTCAATTTTCCACGGCGTGATCCGCCCCACTTCCCTGTTACCGATGGCCCCGAAAAGTAAAAATGGCCCCGACTGCCACGCCAGGTATTTTCCCGATAACGGCGCTGCATGCAGGGCGGCCATTGCGCGAAGTTTGCCGGTAGAGGCAGCGGTCGTCCGCTCTCTGAGACTGGGGGAAAAGTTTTCATCGGGCAGTTACCGGGTTCGGTTCAGCGGGCGAGAGACCCGAGCAGTTCGTCGCGGCGGCAGCGCGCTACTTCGAGATCGCGGGTCTTTAGTGAGACGCGGATCCGCTCCGCCGTGTAATCGGCACGGTGCAGGGTGAAGTGGCACCACCAGGTCCCCCGATTGTTCCAGAGGTGGTGGTCGGGATTCGAATCGCCGCTGCGGGCGGAGACGGGGATACGGGCGACGAGGGTTCCGGAAAGAGCGGGATTCACGCCGCCGGCGGACTCGTTGAGGAAGTCTTGGTATGTCATTTCTTGATGCAGTTTCTGTGGGATTCAGTTACCGCATCAGGACCTGGGATCGCCCGGTCCTCCCGAGCTATTCCCGGAGAAATTCTGTTCGGACACTATTGTCCGCACATCGGAAGCTGCCACGGTCGGGAGGGACCGTCACAGCTTCCAAGGCACCTTGGCTTCTCCAAACCAGGTTGCCGGACTCGACTTTCATCGGGCCACTCCTGATGCTTGAGAGGAATCTGCCTCACCCGGGGCGCGAGCGCAAGCGGGTCTTGTGTCATACAACCGACAATATGTTTCAAAAAAACTTGCGCGATTCCCTCAATTCACGGGGACAGGCTCAATTCACGGGGACACAATTCACGGGGACA
>JBDNIL010000487.1:0-10202 GCA_041688355.1 Verrucomicrobiales bacterium
GCAAACTCCGCGGCGGTACGAGTCAGGCCGAATGATCCGGCCTGCGGCATCGCGTCGCAGCCTATTGAGGATAGATTCGGGCGGAGATATCGACTAGGGTTCCGTGTTCCCATGACTCGGTTCTTCATCTTTCTCCTGATCATCCCCGTCCTCATGATCGCGCTATTTGCCGCCTTTCAGCGTCGCCTTATTTACTACCCGTCGATAGGCGCTCCCGCCGCTCTCGCGGAGATGGCGCGATACGAGGGTTTCGAAGCACTCGCCAACCCTGCCGGTTTGACGATTGCCTGGATTGACCTGCCGGGTGATGGCAAGGCGCCGGATGCCGTAGTCATCGTCTTCCACGGCAACGCGGGATTCGCCCTGCATCGATCCTACTACCGCGACGCCCTGCGGGCACTTTCCGCAGACCGATGGGCCTGCGTCATCCTCGAGTATCCCGGTTACGGCGCCCGCACAGGAACACCTTCCAAAAGTTCCCTCGAGGCGGCAGCCGCAGAAGTCATCGAGGTCATCACCGCGCGGCATCAGGCCCCGATCTACCTCATCGGCGAATCCCTCGGGAGCGGTGTCGCGACGGGCCTCGCGGCGGCACATCCCGAAACGATCAAAGGCGTCATCCTCATCACTCCGTTCACCTCGCTCGCCGAGGTCGGTCGCTACCACTACCCGTTCCTCCCGGTGCGACTGCTCCTGCAGGACAACTTCGACAATGCCCGGAATCTGAAATGCTACCGTGGCCCGGTTGCGATCGTCCTCGCCGGGCAGGATCGTGTCATCCCCGCCGAGCTGGGGAAAAAGCTCCACGATACCTACGATGGCCCGCGACACCTCTGGACTCAGCCCGACGCCGGTCACAACACGCTCGACCTGACAACGGGTCATCCGATGTGGAGAGAGATCGTTGATTTTCTCCGCACGCCCCCGTCGGACGCCGCCGGGTTGTAGATTCCTTCCCGCGAATCAATCCGCAGCACCCGTATCGGCGAGGTTCTCCATCATCTCGTCAAGCGCCTTCACCATCTTCGTCGAGGCATCGACTTCGAGATAACTCGAGCGAGCCCGCCAGGTCTCGTAGCCGCCGAGAGCGTGGTGCTCCGGAGTGGGCAGGTAGCCGTGATAGGCGTTGGCGAGGGAGACGACCGTCGCGCCGGGATGCCGCGCCTTCAGGTCCAACCCGATCTCGACGAAGACCTCGCCCGGCATCGCGGCGAGCAGCATCCCGCCGATCTTCACGACTTGGAGCGGCACCGAGACCTCCGCGGGAAAGGAGTCGAGCAGCACTGTCTCGCGCGCATAGACCTGCTCCATCGTCTCCATGCGCGGGAGCAACTTCGAGCCGTTCATCACCGCGCGGGCCTTCTCCACCTCGTCGGCCCCGGCCTTTCGCACCCCGAGCGTGATCTCGCGCTGCACCGCCGCGAGGGAGACATGGTCGTGCCACGCGAGTCCCGCGTGGACTTCTGCGACGGCATCGGCGACATCCCCGGCGACGAGACGGATCTGACCGTAGGGAGGCTGCTTCTCCTGCTTGCCGAGGACATCGCTGTTGTTGATATCTCCACTCGCCCCGTTCGAAATCATCCCGACGAAAGGTCGTTCGCCGTCGCCGTCGCCATTCCCCTCCCCCGCGCCGAGGCGACCACCGATGAAGCGGGCGAAAGCACCGAAGTAATCCGCCGAGATATGCCCCGGCCCGGTGCCTCCGACATAATGCAGAGCATAGTTCGCGTAGAGGGCGATGGGCCGGCCCTCGACGCTGCGCACCGATAAAAACGGAACCTCCGGATCGGTCGGTCCCGCCGGTTTCACCACGAGCGGATTGCCGATCCCGGGATTGGTACGGACCCGATCGGTCGTGAGGCCCAGCGGGGTCGGCGGGATGCCGCCCTCCTTCATTTCAAAGCGCCGGTTAAAAACGTGCTGTGGCACCCTCGCGACCCCCGTCGCGATCCGGGCGGGCTCGAGATTCTGCAGCGCACAGCGCACCCCGTCGGCGATGCGACGGGCCACGAACCGCTGATAGAGCGGGTCGGGATCGCTCTGGCCGACCGCCTCCATCGTGCCGCACGAGTGCGCGTGGGTCGCCGACATCAGCATCTGCGATCGGGGCAGACCGGTGGCCTTCTCCACCATCGCCCCCGCCTCGTCGAAAATGTCGCGCCCGATCACACAACTATCGACGACGACGAGGACGACCTGCGTTTTCCCGTCATCTAGCGCGAGACAGCGGGCCAGCTGCGGGTCGTGGATGAAGGTCGCCCCGCGATCCTGAAAGCCGCCATTGATCGAGGTCCCGAGCGGGGCCGTGACATCACTCGTCACGGCACCGGCACGGAAGACCGGCTTGCCGGGCTCGACCGCAAAGAGGGTGACGGGAAGACAGGCGGCAAGAAGGAGAGTCGCGAAATTTTTCATCCACCCAATGAGAACCCGGAATCGCGCCCTGCGGCAATGGCTCATTCGCGTCGTTAGGGGCGTCCCGGAGAACCCGCTCATTCCGGAGCGACCGTCACGAGACGCAGGCGAAAGAAACCGGTCGGGGCGCCGGCAGGGAGATCTCCCGGAGTGAAAACGAGATCGTCACCGACCGTCATCATCGTGACGCGCGGGATCACCTGCCAGCCACTGCCCGACAAGCTCGCGCGATGCTCCAATTGCGGATAGACTCCCGGGGGTGGATTTGCTCCGCCGGGATATACGAGATGCCAGTAGCCAACCGCACCTCGCACGAGACGCAGATTGGCGGACTGGCTTTCCGAGACATGCGGGAGGGAGCGCAGGGCATACTCCTCGAGATTGGTGCGGCCGTCGCCGTCGGCATCAGTAGAGGTGCCGCGTTGATTCGTGGATACTTGGGGGAAGCTCGCGATCCACTCGCCGTAGTCCGGCCAGTCCTCGCTATGGAGGACAGAGAGACGTGGACGCAGCGCCGGGTCCGCCGCCTCGCGGGACGCATACTTGAAGACGGTGGCACTGTTGGACTGTGCTACAATCGAATGCCGCAGAGACATCGCTCCATCTCCTGATGCTTCTTCGAAGACTCGTTCGGTCAGTTCTAGCCGCTGCACGAAATCCTTCGCCAGCGGCCAGGTTTGCAGCAGGAGGGTGGCGGACGGCCTGTTGTTCCATGTCAGCGCCGTTTCCACCGAGGAGTCGTCGGCGACCCAGTGCGTCTGTGCGGTAGCGCCAGTGTCAGGGTCGGTTGCGTGCATCTCGAGGATGGCTTCACGCACGACCCGACCGGCGAGCCCGGAGAGGTCAAAGCGCATGAAGATTTCGCGATTCACGGAGCTGCCGGTGCCTGCGGTTTTCATCCAAAGGGTGCCGGGATTGGTATTCACGTTCGCATCGGGTTGACCCAACTGGACGAAAGCATCGGCCACAGGCGGCAGGTCGCCGCGCAACCAGCCCGGCGGCAGCACTTTCACCTCGACGGGGGCGGCGACAGCCCAATCATCCTCCAGGCTACCGTGTCTGCTCACCGTGAGGGTGAGGGTATGCGTGCCGGGCATGACGAATGCCGCATTGACTCCCACTGCCCCGCCATCATCCGCGAGATCCACGGGGCCTGCTCCCGCCGACTGCTCCCAGAGATACTCCGCATCGGATGGCGGCACAGTCGAGTCGCCAAAGCGCACCACCGGCAGGATCGAGGTCGTGTTCTGCGGGAAGAGCAACGACTGCCCGGGTATCATGTCGATCGCCGGGAGCCCGAGGCGGCGGCGGCGCTGCTCGCGGAAGAGTGAAAAAGGAG
Source organism: Verrucomicrobiales bacterium (assembly GCA_041688355.1). Lineage (GTDB taxonomy): Bacteria > Verrucomicrobiota > Verrucomicrobiia > Verrucomicrobiales > DEV007 > Arctic95D-9. The sequence continues at coordinate 3,758 of JBDNIL010000487.1, forward strand.
TGAGCGTGCCGCCCTGCCCTGCTCCCTCCAGATGATCGACAGGGTTGGTCTTCGCAGTGGAACTACCGTCAATCTTCACGGAAGTGACCGCACCGCGGGTGCCGATGACGTAGCCGTAGCGACTCTGCTGGGAGTGGACCACATAGCTGCGGCTGCTGGGGCGACCCTCGGTATTCCAATAGACGCCGTGGGCGGAGGTGAGATTATGCAGGGGGGCTGAGCCGAAGGGGCGATAGCGAGCTTCGAACCAGCTGTCATCGGCGACGCAGGTGTCGAGCAGGTTCGAGTGGCTGAAGTGCATGTGATGGTCGCTGCCGCGACCCGAGGTATTCTGATTGCCCGTGTTACCGGTCTGTTTACCCGTCGTATTTATCAATACAGGCATGGATGACATTGCCCGTGGTGGCCATGTGGGAAAAGACAATGCCGTGACGACAGAACTCGGCGACAGAGTCCTCGATGAGACAGTCTCCACTGTTCTGCAGCCGATACATATAGCCCGCACCGCCACCGCCGCCGAACTGGGGGCGTTGCAAGTGGCAGTCTTTCACCGTCACCCGCGCGCACTCCGTGAGGAGAATGCCATTGTTCAAAATGTGGGTCGTGGTGGTGTTCCCGGCGGCCTGGTAGGTCTTCACATTTCGGATCCAGCCGTCACGCACCCGTGACATACGGATTGCATAGCTGGCATACACATCGTAGGTGAGTCCGGCCGGCTGCGAGGGCAGCGGCAGCTCTCCGCGGCGGTAGCCGGCGTAGGAGAAATCCTGAATGATCTTATCTGTCTCGAAGGAAAGCGCAGGCGTGGCTTGCCAACCGGGACCGTAGAGCTCACTCTCCCAGGCCGGCGCGAGCCCGGACCACGCAGCGTGCAGGCAGGCGAGGACGAGAGGCACCGCAAGACGGACCTGACTGGGCGGGGGAAACATCATTCTCTTTTTACCACCCAACCGACAGAGTGAAAAGCAACTTCGCCCCTTTCCGGCGTTCCGCCGCCGCTCACTCCGACACCGACCCCGCGTGCTTGCGGATAAACGCGACCGACTCGGGGATTCCGACGAGGGGGAAATGGTGTCCCCCGTTGAACGTCGTGGCCGGGTCGACGATGAGCAGGTCCATTGTCCAGCCAAGCTCTTCCAGACGCCGCTTCGCCTCGAGGGTGTTCTCCCCGGCAGGGACGACCAGATCGTTCGGGCTGATGATATGGCGCAGGGGGATCTTCGCCGCCGCGATAGGCGCGAGGAGATCGAGCGGACCTCTCGCGTAGGCGACGAGGGCGGCCTCGTCGGCGAAGCCGTAGTACTTCAACGCATCCGCGAGAGGACCCTTCGCTTTGTCTGACTTCAGCGGCCAGCTCCCGAGATCCAGCACCGGCGTGTCGGCGTAAATGCAGGCGACACGATCCGGACGGGTCGCGGCGTAGCGGTAGGCGTGGAGCCCGCCGCGGCTCACCGCCTCGAGGGCGGGTTTCGCGGCGAGCCCCCATCGCTCTCTCACGAGATCATAAAAACGATCCATGATCACGAGAGACTCGTCGCTCCCTAACATTGCCACTACATCAACATGGGCGATGTGGAAGCCGCCCTTCACCAACTCGAGATCGACCTCGGCATGGAAGTCGGGAAAGGAAGTGCGCCAGACCCATGGTTTCCCCGGAGCGGTCTCTTTTGGCACAACGACGAAGGCCTTGTGCCCCTCGAATTCGAAAGCCTGCTTCGTGTAGCCTTTCCAGTCGGATTCGGTCGTGGTCACGGAATCGGCGGCGGAGAGGAGAGCGGGGAGGAAGAAAAACGCGAGGGCGGTGGAGAATAGTTTCATTGGATACACATCATGGGGTGGAGGGGTCATCGGGCCATCCACCCGGCTGGGCGGGCGCAGAAGAGCGGGTGACAGCATACCATGCCTTAACTTTTGCCAGCATGGCAGAAGTGATTTCCGGCTCAGATGCGGAAAGGTCGACGGTTTCGGAGGGGTCGCGGTCGAGGCGATAGAGTTCGGCCCGTTCGTTTTCAAAACTGCCGGGCGCGGCCTTAGGATGCTGCACGACGAGTTTCCAAGGCCCTTCACGCATCGCCTCGGAGCGGCTCCCGTTGTTCCCCAGGGAAGCCCAGAAGAGCGGTCGCGGAGCCGGTGCGTCACCGCGGAGGAGCAGGCCCGACAGGTCCACGCCGTCCAACTGGAGATCAGACGGCGCAGTGACTCCCGCGAGAGAGAGCATCGTGGGGAAAAGATCGATCGTCATTGCGGGTGCGTCGCTCGCGCGACCGGGCGGAATCTTCCCCGGCCAGGAGGCGATAAAAGGCACTTTGTGTCCGCCCTCGTAGACCGTTCCCTTCAACCCCCGCAGAGCAGGATCGCCACTCGGCGCTTCGGGGGTGGGGCCATTGTCGGTAAGGAAAAAGATCAGGGTCTCCCTCTCGATCCCGTGCCTCTCGAGGACCTCGCGGATGAGGCCCACGCCCTCGTCGATCGGGAGGGTCATGCCCTCGAATTTCTCCCGGGTCTCGGCCTCGCCTGAAGTTTTCCAGCGCTCCCAGCCTGCCTCGGTCCGCCGCACCGGATCGCCGCGTACCTGGATGGGATTGTGAATCGCGAGATGGGGGACGTAGAGGCAGAAGGGCCGGTCGTGGTGACGGTCGATGAAGTCGACCGCATGGCGATTGATGAGGTCGGTGACGTAGCCGTCCTCCCGCGTCTCCTCGAGTCCGTGCCACCAGTCGTGGCGATTGTGGTCGCCGATGTGGCTGACGAAGTCGATGTTGCCGCTGTGATAGCCGATGAACTCGTCGAAGCCATGCTCCTGCGGGTGGTAGTCCGGTGAATTATGCGGGTAACCGAGATGCCATTTGCCGACGATCCCGGTGGCATAGCCAGCCCCGCGAAGCAGTTCAGCGAAGGTCGTCTCGCTCTTTTGCAATCCTTTGCGATGCTCGGCATGGTCGGTGGCGGGATGGATCACCGCCTCGATTCCGGCGCGCTGCTGGTAGCGGCCCGTGAGGAGACCGGCCCGTGTCGGCGAACAGACATTGCCCGAGGAATGAAAATCGGTTAGACGGATTCCCCCGGCAGCGAGACGGTCGATCTCGGGCGTCTTGAAATACGGGTTGCCGAAGCAACTCACGCCGGCATACCCCATGTCATCGACGAGGATGATGACAAAGTTGGGCCTACGCTCCGCCGCGAGCCCGACAGTGACGCCGATAGCCAGGACTGCCGCGATGAGAAAGACAGGAAGACGCATCTCAGGAATCCTGTTTTACGAGTTCCTCCCCCGTCTCCGGGGCCGCCTTCGTCCGTTCGCCCTCGAGCAGGCCGAGTTCAGCGAGAAAACGATCGGCCGCGATGAGCGTCACCGTCTGCCAGGGATCGCGGTTGAAAAAACCGTGGTTTTCCCCGTCGGCGAGACGCAGGTCAATGGAAGTGGCACCCGCCGCCCGCCACTTCGCATAGGCCGTGTCCCAGCCCTTTTTCCAGGGATCTGTCGTGCCGAAAAAAGCGATTGCGGGCGGGAGATCGCTCTTCACAAACCGCAGCACGTCGATCCCGGGATCCTGAATATCCTCGGGAGCGAAGGCGGGATTGAACCAGAGGTAGGCGACCACACTGGTGTCAATGTCAGTCGGATCAGCAGGATCGTTGAGCCCGGGATTGAGAGTGGCGAGAGCACTGATATGACCGCCCGCCGAGCCGCCCCCGGTGATGACACGATCAGGGTCGATCCCAAGCTCTCCGGCGTGCTGCTTGAACCAGCGGATCGCGCTCTTCGCGTCGGTGACACAGGCACGCTTTTTCGATTCTCCCGCGGGCAGGGCGGCGACTTCCGCCTTCGAGAGCATCCGATACTCGGCCGTGGCACAGACCAGCCCGCGGCTCGCGAAGTAGGCGCACGCGTCACGGAACTGGCCGAGGTTGCCCCCGCTCCACCCGCCTCCGTGGAAAAGAATAAGCCCCGGGACCTTTGCCTTCGCCGGATCGTGGTTCGGCGGGAAATAGAGCTCGAGTTCACGCGGTTTCCCGGCGGATTGTTTGTAGATGCGCCGCTCGCCGGCGGGCGCATCGGCGGGCGCATCGGATTGAGCGAGAGCGGGGAGGGAAAGGACGGTGGCGAGGAAAAGAGAAAGGACGATGAGACGCATGGTGCGTCATGCTGGCGGAAAGTACCGGTCGGGACAAGGGCGCATGCGAGTGAAATCTACAAGGCGGAAACCACCAGCGTCAAGGCGGCTGAGCTGATGAGTGATCTACCCGCGCCCGTCTGGACCTCTCCCCTGGGCGAGCTGGAGATGCGCAACGCGTTTCATCTGTCGGTCTTTCGCGGTCAACTATCCACCGAGGCGGCGGCGCGTAAAAAGCGACTTTTCTTCGGTGATGTAGCCAGCGGAGTCTTCGCCATCCTGCCCGTTCCCGGTCCCGCGCTTTACGCAAAGGCCGCCGATTTGGCAGACCGGCACAGTGCCCGCCTCGGCAGCCGCAGCCTTGACCTCATGCACGTCGCAGCGGCTTTGCTCCTCGGGGCGGAAACATTTCTCAGCTTCGACGAACGGCAGCGTCAAGTGGCAGAAGCGGAGGGGTTGGAGGTGCGACCGTAGCGCGTGCTGACGGCGAGAGAGGATGGGGCGGGCCTTCAGCCCTTTAAGGACAGGGAGAACAAGATACCCGGGGCGATGCCCCGGGCTACTCTGGATCGCGCCTTCGGCGCTTTCCCGAGCAAGAGCCCGGTCCGCTGCGAGAACGAGAACGAGGGCCAAAGGCCCGCTCAATAGTAGCCAAGGCCATCGGCCCTGGTTCTACGGTTCGTAAGACAAGAAGGGCCAAAGGCCCGCTCCATCGGGGGTCCCTGACGCGACCGATTCCGATCCAATGGCGGCAGGGGCAATCACCCCCGAATCCGCGTAAGCACCAACTCGGTCACCTGCTTGGGATTCCCTTTGCCTTTGCTGAGCTTCATGACCTGGCCGACAAGGAAGTTCGCGGCTTTGTCGTTGCCTTCACGAACCTCACCGACGGGACCGGGATTCGCGGCGATGACTTCGTCGACGATGCCTTCGATCTCGGTCGAGTCGGCGGGCTCGAATCCTCTTGCTTTGGTGATCGCGGCGTGATCCGGACCATCTTGAGAGCGCGGGCACTCCGATCGGTCCTCTCGACCTTCTCATCGGTGCCCACGCCCGCTCCCTGGACCTGACCTTGGTGACGAATAATGTCCGGGAATTTGAGAGGATTACCGGGCTTCGGATCGAGGATTGGGGCTGAAGGCGACTACGACAACTGAGGCAAGCCCAGCTCTTTTAGAAATTCGTTATGCTTCGCCATTGCGTCCCTGATCTTCTTATCAATGGCAATGAGGTCGGCATGGGTCGCCGCTAGATCGATCTCCTTCTCGGCAACCGCCGTACTGATGTAGCGGGAGATGTTCAGGTTGTAGCCTTCCTCGGCGATGCGCTCCATCGAGATGCGCTTGGAGTAGCGGTCCTCTTCCTTTCGGAATTGGTAGGTGTCGATGATCTTGGCGATGTGCTCCTGCGTCAGGCGGTTCTGGCGTTTGCCTTTCTCGAAATGCTCGGCGGCGTTGATGAAGAGCACGTCGTCGGGTTTCTTGCACTTCTTGAGCACGAGGATGCAGACGGGGATGCCGGTGGAGTAGAAGAGATTCGCGGGCAGGCCGATGACGGTGTCGATGTGGCCGTCTTTGAGCAGCTTGGTGCGGATGCGCTCTTCCGCACCGCCACGAAAAAGCACGCCGTGGGGCAGGATGATGGCCATCACACCCTCGTCCTTCAGGAAGTGGAAGCCGTGGAGGAGGAAGGCGAAGTCGGCGGCGGATTTGGGCGCGAGACCGTGGTTTTTGAAGCGCACGTGGTCGCCCATCGCGTCGGTGGGGTCCCAGCGGTAGCTGAACGGCGGATTGGCGACGATGGCGTCGAACTGCGGCTTCTTGGCGGGGTTGAGTTCGCGCATGAGGTCCCAGTCGTTGGTCAGAGTATCGCCGTGGTAGATCTCGAACTCCGAATCCTTCACCCCATGCAGCAGCATGTTCATGCGGGCGAGGTTGTAGGTGGTGATGTTCTTTTCCTGCCCGAAGATTTTGCCGATGCCATTCGGCCCCATCTTCTTGCGCACGTTGAGGAGCAGGGAGCCGGAGCCGCAGGCGAAATCGAGTAACTTGTCGAGGCGCGGCTTCTTGCCCGTGGCGGGTTCCTGGCTGTCGAGGGTGACGATGGCCGAGAGGATGTCGGAAAGCTGCTGCGGAGTGTAAAACTCGCCCGCCTTCTTGCCTGATATTTGAAGCCTGCTTGCAGGGTGTTCAGTAGCTCCCCGTTCTGGGTGCGGGCCATGTTGGCGATGCTGGTCCAGAGGTATTCCGGCTTGATGACGTAATGCACCTTGCGCCGCATCTGTTTTTCAAACGGTAGTGTAAATCTTTGTCTGTAAGAGCCGCGCAACC
>JBDNIL010000488.1:0-8890 GCA_041688355.1 Verrucomicrobiales bacterium
ATCACCTCCACGGAAAGGTCTACAACGAGGCGATCAAGCGGGCGGCCGTAGCGGCGGGAATCGAGAAACGGGTGACAAGTCATGCGCTGCGGCACTCCTTCGCAACGCACCTGCTCGAAGCCGGCACCGATCTGCGAACCATCCAAGAAATTCTCGGACACGAAGACATCACGACGACGGAAATCTACCTGCACGTCGCGACGGGCGCGCACGGGCTCGGGGTGGTGAGTCCGCTCGATTGCGTGGCGGCGTGACATTCGGGACATCGTTTCCCGCATTCATTCACTCCGCCCCCGCCGATCAGCAGCGCATTTGCCAAGGGCGGGAAATCAGTAAGCGTCGTGTCAGTCGATACGGGAGAGCGGGAGAGCGGGAGAGCGGGAGAGTGGGAAGCGCTCGTGGCGCGGGCAGGCAGGGGAGGAGGAGGCAGATTCCGAACAGGGGGTTTGGGGCCCGGGCGAAGGGGCGCTGTCAAAAGAATGAGTGACAAAGGAATCGGATCCTTCGCCCGTAACGAATGCCATATTTTTGCCCCTCATTTTTTTGCCCCACTGCTTCGTCCGGTATCCGAAGAAACGGCTGAAGCCGTCACTTGAGCGCTTCGTGGTGGCGACCTGGAGGTCACCACTACCGGGGGCGCGGTGCCTGGAGCGAAACATGCCAATGTTCCCTCTTCTTTGCTGAAGCCTGGGAGGGCGGGGCGTTGTGCGTGCATCGGAAGAGGATCTGTCAAAGTCTGCCAGACGAACAGGCAGACAGGAATGTCTGCCCCACATTTGTAGTCTATCCGGAAATCAAGTAGTCGGGTTGCGACTCGAGGAAGATTGTAGGCCGAACGAAACGGCTGAAGGCGTCACTCCAGCCTTTCGCGGTGGCGACGTGGACGTGACCACTACAGCACGACGCGATTCCCGTAGCGGAACATGCCAATGTTCCCCCGTTGTGCGCCCAACGACGAGGGAACTCTTGCGCGTTCCGCTACGCCTCCATCGATCCCAAGGAGGCACGACACTCCTGTCGTGCTTGTTCGGCATCTTCAATCCTGCGCCCCCCAGCCGCGATCGCCGCGCCCAACGGCTCACCGGGACGGTTCGCCCTACCTCTTTCAGCCACCTGTGTCACTCCTCTCCTGCCTCCTGACCCCTGACCCATGCCTCACGAAAACCCGTCCAGAACCAGCGAGACCCAGACGACGATGAGGACGAGCCAGACGATCAGCCAGGTGATCGCGAGGGTAAAGGCGACCCACCAGGTGATGCGGCTGCGGGGAGCAAAACCCTCGGGCCGGCCTCGGTAGCGGAGCAGCAGGTAGAGGGCGAGCGGGGCGGTGAAGAGCGAGAGCGGCGCGAGCCAGGTGACGAGGGCGAGGGCGCGTTTGTCCTGCAAGCGGGTGCGACCGATGTAGCCGGGGTCTTTTTCCACTTCGCGGAGCCGGTGGAGACAGGGCAGACAGAGGTCGCGTGCGGCCCACGAGACGGCGGCCCGCGCCGAGAGGAAACAGCCGCATTCGTCACAGACTTTCTCGGCGCGCTCGCCGGGGAAAAAGGAGCAACTCGCCTCTCCCTCGGCCGCCGGAGCCCCCGCCTCGGCCACGGCCCATTCGCGGAAGAGCCGCGGGAACACCGTGACACTGACTTCGCGATGGCAGACGGGACATTTCTCTTCGAAGAACGAGATTTCGCGGCCCACCTTCAGGCGGCTGCGGCAGCCGGGGCACTGGAGGACGGGCCCTTCGTTTTCAGGTTCGGTGAGGGAAGCGGACATGGAAAAGGGGCGTCGTTATTTCTTCACGACCCGGGTCGAGGCGATGCGGTCGTGGAGAGCCCGCTTTTCCGGGTCGAAGGCCGCCATCCAGTAGACGCCCGAGCAGAGCGCGAGGAGGGCGAAGTAGATGAAGAGCCCGGTGATCATCGCAAAGACAAAACCCGCCGCATTGTCCCCGCTGTTCTTCGACGCCGCGGCGATCACCGCGACGACGAGGCCCAACCCGATCGCCGAGGGGATCCAGACGATGAGGTAGTTGAGCGGCTTTTTCGCGAGCCAGCGGATGAAAGCCCTCTTGTAGGTGAGCCGGGATCCGTCGGGATTTACGACCTTGGCCCCGATGATCATTTTCCCGGCGGTAGCCTGGTATTTGCCGACCATCCAGGTGTCGTAAAAGATGCTCACCGCGAGGACCCCGAGCAACCCGAAACCGTAGGCGATCATCATCATCGCGGTGAAGCCGGTGAGACTCTCGAAGCCGTCAATGCCGCCACCGCCTGCTCCGGCGGTGACGCCGCTCGCGGAGGTGACGACATAATAGGGCACCATGCAGAGCATCGCGGGGATCATTTTGATCATGTAGTCGAGCAGCGAGGAGAGGGTGCGCCACCAGAAGCCGACGTAGTCCGCCCCCCGGTGGGTGGCGTCAGCGATCTCGACGGTGGCGCCCTCCATCATGATCTGGAGAAAGGGTTCCTTTTGTTCCGGTCCGACGAGGGCCTCGCCGTAGGGCAGCATTTCACCGACCCGATAGACCCGACCGGAGTGCGCGCAGACGCCGATCTCGACCGGTTCGCCGTCGTTCTCCGCCTCGATCAGTTTTCCCGCGACGGTGCTGAAGGGCACCCAGGCCTCCAGGCCCTCGTGCCAGACGAGTGATCTCGCCGCGACCCCGCCGCTATCGTTGAGATCCAAGAGGGTGGGGCCATCGACGGGACCCTGTTGGGTCGCAAGGGCATCGGTGTAGAACCAGTTCGGCATGGGAGGAGAGTCCCCAGTTTTGAACCGGACCGCCCCGATGTAAAGCCCCGATGGCGGGCGGCTGTGATTTTTGGAAGGGTCGGGACTCTACTTCGCGAGGTTCACGCGGATGATCTCTTTGTCATTGCGAAGGATGACGGATTTCCCGGAAAAGGCCGGGGCGGCCCAGACGACGGGTCTGCCGAAGGCTTCATTGGTCGGCTCGAGCAGGTGCGCCCTCGCGATCTCCTCGTAGCCGGTGGGGGTGAGGCTGGCGATGATGAGGTCGCCGGTCTCGGAGAAGAGGAAAAATTTGCCGGTCTCTTCGTGACGTGTCAGGAAGACGGTCCCGTGACGGGTTTTGCCTGCCGGCTTTTTGTCCCCGAAAATCGGCTCTGAGGTTTCCCAGAGCCTTTCCCCATCCTCGAGTCGGGCGGCGATCATGGTGCTGGAATCGATGTCGCATCCGTAGATGACGCCATCAACGATCTGGGGGGTGCTGTTGGCGCAAAAGAGGGCCTGCCTCGGCGTCGCCCTCCAGAGGAACTTTGCCCCCGGAGTCGAATCATCCAGCTCGATCGCTGCGCCGATGCGGCCGATCGCGCTGGCAAAGAGGCGATTCCCCTCTTTCTGCGGGGCCATGATGGACATGCCGAAGCCGGGCTTGAGCGGGAGCGACCAGTAGACGGAACCGTCGCCGGGGTGGAGCGAGTTGAGCGACTCGGGATGCCAGATGAGGAGCTGGTCGACCCCGGCGTGATTGATGAGGGTGGGCGGGCAATAGCCGGGCTCGGCGGCGGAGAGGGCCCGCCATTTTTCCTGACCGGTATTTTTATCAAAGGCTACGGCAACACTGCCCTCGCCCCCGACGACACAATAGAGCAGGTCGCCGACGATGAGAGGATGGGCGGAAAATCCCCAGATGGGGCTCTCGATGCGGTACTCTTTTTGCAGATCTTTGCTCCAGACGACCGCGCCACTCGCGGTGTCGAGACAGAGCAGATCTCCCTCGGCCCCGAGCATATAGACCTTGTCCCCGCTCACCGCCGGAGTGGCCCGAGGCCCGCCGGGATAGGAGATGGTGTAGGGGCGCTCCATCGCATGGGTCCAGACGGTGGCCCCGGTGGCGAGGTCGAGACAATGGACGCGCTCCTTTCCCTGCAAGGGGGTGCGCCCACCGGGATTGTTGGAGACCTCGCCCGAGGTGATCTCGTAGTCACTCACGTAGACAAACCCGCCCGAGACCGCCGCGCTGCTGTAGCCGTGCGCCACGGGGACACGCCAGAGCACCTCGGGGCCGCCTGCGGGAAAGGTCTCGATGATCCCCTTTTCCCGCCAGACTCCGTCCCGCTGCGGACCGAGCCACTGGGGCCAGTCATCGGCGTGGAGGGTGGGCGTGGCCACCAGGATCAGGGCGAGAGTGGGGAGCAAAAGGCGTTTCATGTCTGGTCTACGTTACGTGAGGGACGACCGGGACGATCCTCCCGCTTGTAGTGAACACGACAAACGGGAACTCGTCAGGCGAGATTCATGACAAATAGATCGCTATTTCAAAACCGGTGCCACCTCCCTCTATGGCCGCACTGCGCCGGATACGCTTTCGGTGAAAGGTGCTAGGATGACCTCTCCTTTGCGATGCTCTCCGGCGACGATCGTTTTTCCATGATCCGTTTTCTCTCCATTCTCCTGATTCTGCCGCTCCCGGTCGCGCTCGGAAAAGAGGTCTCGTTCAACCGCGAGGTCCGCCCCATCCTCTCGGACAACTGCTTTTCTTGCCACGGGGCCGATCCCGGCAGCCGCAAGGCGGGCCTGAGGCTCGACACTTTCGCAGGGGCGACGGCGGAAAGAGACGGGGTCCGGGCGATCGTTCCCGGAGATTTTGCCCAATCAGAACTCTGGGCGCGGATCACGAGCACGGACGCGGACGAGCAGATGCCGCCGCCCAAGTCACACAAGATCCTCTCTCCCGGGCAAAAAGAAACTCTGCGCCGCTGGATCGAGAGCGGCGCGGAGTACGAGCAACATTGGTCTTTCGTGCCGCTTGCCCCAGTCGATGTGCCGACGGTTCGACAACAGGATTGGCCCGCCCACGTGATCGACCATTTTGTCCTCGCCCGTCTCGAGGCGGATTCTCGCTCGCCGGCGCCGGCGGCCTCGCGGGAGACGCTGCTGCGACGAGTCACTCTCGATCTCACGGGCCTGCCACCGACGGCGGCTGAGGCGAAGGCCTTTCTCGGGGATACCTCCGCGACGGCCTATGAGACACTGGTCGACCGGCTCCTGCAGTCCCCGCACTTTGGCGAACACCTCGCCGTCGCCTGGCTCGATGCGGCCCGCTACGCTGACACGAACGGCTACTTCGGGGACAAACCTCGTCAGATGTGGCTCTGGCGCGACTGGGTCGTCGAGGCGATCAATGAGAACATGCCCTTCGACCGCTTCACGATCGAGCAACTCGCGGGCGATCTCCTGCCGGAGCCGACGGTGTCGCAGCGCATCGCGACCGCCTTCAACCGCAACCACATGGCAAACAACGAGAGCGGCAGCATCGACGAAGAGTTCCGCGTCGAGTATGTCATCGACCGGGTCGATACGACGATGGCGACCTGGACCGGTCTCACGGCGGGCTGCGCGCAATGCCACGATCACAAATTCGACCCGATCTCGCAGCGGGAGTTCTACGGGCTCTTCGCCTTTTTCAACAATGTGCCCGAGCAGGGACTCATCACAGCGGACAACCCGCCCCCGATCCTGTCGGTCCCCTCCCCTGCGCAAGAGGCCGGGCTGACGCGGGCGAGCGAGGAAAAGAAGGCGGCTGAGGCGGCTTTTGTCCCGATCCGCGAGGCACTACTGCCCGATCTGGCACGCCGGGAAAAAGAGGCCCCCGGGACCCTGCCATGGCCGCCACCGTCGATCCTCTATCACGAGGCCTGCGACGGAGCACCTGCCGCCGGAACTCGGGTCGCGGGGAATGCGCCGGTCTTCGCGAAGGGCGTCCTGGGAGAGGCCGCGACCTTCGATGCGACGCAGCATCTCGAGCGCGATCTGCCCGACTTTGACCCGGACAGCGCCTGGACGGCGGGTCTGTGGGTGAAGCCCGACGGCTCGCTCGGCTGCCCGCTTTCCAAGATCGCGAGCGGAGGCGATCGTCGCGGCCTCGAGATCATTCTGCAAAAGGGTCGCGCCCAGGTGAATCTCGTGAACCAGTGGAGCAGCAGTGCCATCGAGATCGCCACGATCGAGGCGATGAGTTCGGGGCAATGGCATCATCTCGTCGTGAGCTATGACGGCTCGCAAAGCGCCGCCGGTGTCCGGGTGTGGGTCGACGGCAAGCCTGCGACGTTGGAGGTCCGCCGTGACAATCTCGCCGGTACGATCCGCAATGGCGAACCTCTCCGGCTCGGTCGCCGCGACACCGGCCTGGGCTACTACGGGAGTCTCGACGAAGTCCGGCTCGTGCCGGGCGCGCTCGGGCGGGAGGCGGTGCAGGCCTGGGGCCGCGGGGAACGTCTCCGCGGGATCGTCGGAACCCCGGCGGAAGCGCGCAGCGCCCGCGAGCGGGAGATCCTCCTCGACGATTATCTGGACCACTACGGCGAAGCGAAAGCCCTCGAGGCCCGGCGCCGCGTCTCGGCGGCAGGCGAGAGGGAAAAGACGGCGCGCGAGTCCATCCCGACGGTGCTGGTGATGGAGGAGATGGCAACCCCGCGCGCCGCTTTCGTCCTCGGTCGCGGGCTCTACGACGAACGCGGCGAAGAGGTCGAGCCGCACGTCCCGAACGCTGTCGCCGCCTGGCCCGGGGGAGCGCCGGCGAACCGCCTCGGTCTGGCGCAGTGGCTCGTCTCGCCGCAGCACCCTCTCACCGCCCGCGTCGCGGTGAACCGCTTGTGGACGCACTGCTTCGGCGAGGGTCTCGTGCGCACGCCCGAGGACTTCGGTTCGCAGGGCGAAGCCCCGACGCACCCGCAGTTGCTCGACTATCTCGCGGGGCGTTTCCGCGAGAGCGGCTGGGACGTGAAGGGGCTGCTGAGAGACATCGTGATGTCGCGCACCTACCGCCAGAGTTCCACCTTCCCGGCGGACGGCACCGGGGGCGATGATCCGACGAACCGGCTCCTCGCCCGGGGGCCCTCGGTCCGGCTCAGTGCCGAGATGCTGCGCGACCAGTCGCTCTCTGTTGCCGGTTTGTTAGTGTCGAGGCGGGGCGGTCCGGGGGTGAAACCCTATCAGCCGCCGGGGCTCTGGGGGGCGGTCTCCTACGACGCCGAGGACAGCTACGTCGCCGATACCGGCGAGGGGCTCTGGCGGCGCAGTCTCTACACCTACATCAAACGCCAGTCGCCGCCGCCGGCGATGTTGAACTTCGACGGCCCGACGCGGGAGAAATGCGTGATCCGCCGCAGTCGCACGAACACCCCCCTCCAGGCTCTCCAGCTTCTCAACGACGAGACCCATGTCGAGGCTTCGCGCGCGCTCGCGCAGACGATCCTGCTACTGCCGGGAGATGACCCGGCGCGTCTGCGGGCCCTCTGGCGCCGCATCCTCGTCCGCGAGGCGACTGCGGAGGAGATCGCGGACCTCGGCGGACTACTGGCACGGCAGCGGGCGAGGTTCGCGGCGGCCCCGGCGGCGGCGACAGCCCTGCTCTCCGTGGGCGCATCGGCTCGCGACACGCGACTAGAGCCGGGCGAACACGCGGCCTGGACGATCCTCGCCCAGGTCATTCTCAATCTCGACGAGACCCTGACAAAACGATGAACGAACTCCCCGATCGCCGTCATTTTCTCCGAGGCTCGGGCCTCTGCCTCGGCAGCATGGCCTTCTCCTCGCTCGCTCGCGGGGCGGTCGATCTGACTCATTTCGCACCGCGGGCGAAGCGGGTCATCTACCTCTTCATGCACGGCGGTCCGTCGCAGCTCGATCTCTTCGACCACAAGCCCGGTTTGAAAAAATACCACGGTCTGGAGCTCCCGGCCTCGGTTCGCGGCGACCAGCGTCTCACGGGCATGACGAGCGGGCAGTCCTCTCTCCCGGTCGCCGCTTCGAGCTTCGCATTTGCCCGGCACGGGCGCAGCGGGGCCTGGGTCAGCGAGCTGCTCCCGCACACCGCGACGGTCGTCGATGAACTCTGCTTCGTGCGCTCGATGCACACCGAAGCGATCAATCACGATCCCGCCGTGACCTATCTGCAGACCGGTCATCAGCAACCGGGTCGCCCGAGCTTCGGCGCGTGGCTGAGCTACGGGCTCGGGAGCGAGAGCCGCGATCTGCCCGCCTTCGTGGTGATGGTCTCGCGCGGCAGCGCGGCACGTCCCGCCGACCCGCTCTACGCCCGGCTCTGGGGATCGGGATTCCTGCCGTCAAATCACCAGGGGGTCTCGCTCCGCAGCAGCGGCGACCCGGTCCTCTACCTATCCAGCCCGCCGGGGATCGATCCCGAGACCCGGCGCGACCAGCTCGACGTGCTCGCGAAGCTCAATCGCGGTCAACTCGCGCAGCAACACGATCCCGAGACCGCATCGCGCATCGCCCAGTACGAGATGGCCTTCCGGATGCAGTCATCGGTTCCCGACCTGACCGACTTCCGCGGCGAGAGCGAGGCCACCCTCGAGGCCTACGGCCCCCGCTCCCGCGAGCCGGGAAGTTTCGCGGCGAACTGTCTCCTCGCCCGCCGCATGGCCGAGCGGGGCGTCCGCTTCATCCAGCTCTACCATCGGGGCTGGGATCAGCACTACAACCTGCCGAGCGATCTCCGCCTCCAGTGCGGCGACATCGACCAGCCGGCCGCCGCCCTCGTCACGGATCTGAAACAACGCGGTCTCCTCGACGAGACGCTCGTCGTCTGGGGCGGTGAGTTCGGCCGCACCACCTATTCGCAGGGCAAGCTCGAAGCGACCAATCACGGACGTGATCACCATGGGCGCTGTTTTACGATGTGGATGGCGGGCGGTGGGATCCGGCCGGGGATTCAGTATGGGCAGAGCGATGACTTCTGCTACAACATCGTCCGCGACCCCGTCCACGTCCACGATCTCAACGCGACTCTGCTCCACCAGCTCGGCCTCGATCACGAGCGGCTCACCCACCGCTTTCAGGGACGCGACTATCGCCTCACCGACGTTCATGGAAAAGTGGTCAGCGGCATCCTCGCCTGATCTTTCTTCCC
>JBDNIL010000102.1:0-8742 GCA_041688355.1 Verrucomicrobiales bacterium
CCTTTCCAGCTTGCCTGATAGACGGCGCTCATGCCATCAACATCGGCGTCGGTGGGACGGGTCATGCCGATGAAGGTGCGGGGTTCCGTGGTCTCGGCAAAGCTCGCGCCCTGCGGCTGCACGCTGTGGTGAAAGGAGCCCGCGCGGCCCCAGTCGCAGGTGATGGGGGCCTTGTTCCATTCATCGGGAAAGCCGGGCTCGTGTAGGTAGACGGACCCGCAGCCCGAGCCGCCGCCGTAGTCAGCGAGGGGCTGGACGAGCTCGTCGCTGAAGTTCTTGTAGAGGCGGGGGTAACCGTGGTCTTCGAGTCCGCTGAAGTGGTGAAAGCGCACATCCCATCCGCCGCCGTCGTTCGTGTTGTCACGGGCGAAGAGGTCGCAGAGGGGGCTCATGGGCGTGCCGAGGATGTTGCGGGTGCCGGTCGCGTAGACCTCGAGGCCGCTGCCGTCGGGACGGAAGCGGATCACTCCTCCGGCGCGATGCTGGAGGGTGCGTCCGTCGGTGCCGGTCGCTTTGAGAAAACCAAAATCGCCTCCGGCGATGTAGATCCAGCCGTCGATGCCGAGCTCGAGACCGTTCGTGGTGTGGTCGGCGGGACGGTCGGCAAAGCCGAAGGCGATGCCGTCGATGAGCTTCTTCGATTCCTCCGAAACCCCGTCGCCGTCGCGGTCAAAATAGACGCTGATGTGTGGCGGGTGGAGGAGGTAGAGGCGGTCATGATCCCAGATGAGCCCTCGGGGCGAATCGACATCTTTGATGAACTCGGTGACCTCGTCGGCGCGTCCGTCGCCGTCTTTGTCGCGCAGGCGCAGGACCCGTCCGCGCCCGGGCTCACGACCGAGGGAGCCATTGCCGTCGCTGGAGACGTAGAGATCGCCGTTCGGCGCGGCGGCGACGTAGACGGGATAGTTCGCGGCCTGCCAGTTGGAGAAAAGGGAAACATCAAAACCTTCGGGAACTTTCACGTCTTTGAGGATCTCGGCCTCTTCCACTGGGCTGAGCTTCACGATTTTAGGCGGGATATTTCCACTTTTTGCGTAAGGATCGGCATCCTTCTTCGCGGCGGCATCCACGGCGGCCTGCTGTTTTTCATCGAGTTTCGGGTAAAGGGATTTTATTCCCGCGCCGGTCACGGTGAATTCTTTAATGCTGGCCCATCCGCCGGTGCTGGTCCCGATGCAGGTCACTTTGAGAAAACGGATCTCCTTCGCCTCGAAGGTCGCCTGCGAGTCACCGGGCTTCTGGTTCCCGCTCGCGCCGCTGAGGACGGTCCAGCTTTTGCCGTCGCTCGATCCCTCGATGGTATGGCGGTAGATGTTGTTGCCGCTTTCCCAGACGATTTTGGCTCCGGTGAGGGTCTGTACTTTGTCGAAGGCGATCTGGAATGACTGCGGAAAAGACGCATTCGCCGCGCACCAGCGGGTCCCGGGATCGCCATCGACGCCGCGCCAGGCGAAGTTGTTTTTGCCCGATTCTTCGCTGCTCGCGGTGGCGGTGACGAGGGTCGCTCCGGCGGGTGCGGTGCCGGGCTTGGCGGCGGCTTTCGCTTCGGGTTTGGGCTGCTCGACGCCTTTGGTGAAAGTGACCTTGTTTTCCCCGGAGAAGGCGGTGCCGAGGTAACCGTCTTCGTCGAGCTTGCCGCAAGCCCAGAGGAGGCCGCGGGTGACGAGGTCGAGGTAGCGCGCATCCTCGACCGTCGCGGTGTTGTGACCGAGGGTGGTGCTGAAGCTGCGCGCGCCCTGCTTCTCATTGGTCCAGACGACGATGGCGACTTCTTCGTGCTCTTTGCCGTCGCGTTTCACGATCTGCTTGCCCATCGCGAGGGGCTGAGCGTCGAAGACATTGACGTTGTTGTAGAGTTCTTCTTTGATCGTGGTCCAGTTCTCGAGCTGGCTCGTGACGGGATGCTTCTTGTTCATGAAGTCGATCGCGATGGGCTCCTGCGGGCCGTGGGAGTTCGACTGGATCCCGAGGTGTTTGAACCACTGATCATTTCCCGCGCGGAAGCTGTGCATCGCGCAATGGAGATGCACGGCGGGGATGGTCTGGTGGGCGTCGAGGATGTTTTTCAGGACGGTGAGATCCTTGTTCCCGGCGGCGCACTCGTCGTGAATGATGATGTCGTAGCCCTTTGCCCAGTTCGGGTCGTTGTAGAGGGAGAGGGGAGGATTGACGGACTTGTCATCGGTCCACCAGACATCGACCTGGACATTTGCCCGGGCCTGAATCCCTTCGTAAATGACCTTGTGCTGACCGGTGTAGTCGTGGCAGCAGCCGCCGGCGACAAGGAGGGCTCTGAGCGGCTTTTTCCCGGTCTGGGCGCGGGAGGGGGCGATAAGAAAAATACCGAGGAGCACGAGGCTCGCGGCGGAGAAGAGCAGGGGGAATTTTTTCATGGGGCTGCCGTCAGGAGAGCAGATCCATGCTGGTCTGGGATGGCCAATTCGTCAATCGCGTATCGGCGTTCTCACCCCTGATCCTTAGCCTTCGCCCACGAATCGCGCAGGCCCACGGTGCGGTTGAAAACGAGAGCCCCGGCGGCGCTGTCCTTGTCGGCACAGAAATAGCCGAGTCGCTCGAACTGGACCGTCTCGCCCGGCGCGACAGACGCGAGATTGGGCTCGAGCTTGGCCCCGGCGAGCACTGTGAGGGAGTCGGGGTTGAGGTGATCGAGGAAGGAACCGTCGCCGCGATCGGGAGCCTCGGTCATGAAAAGGCGATCATAGAGCCGGATCTCGGCGTCGATGGCGTGGGCCGCGCTGACCCAGTGGATCGTGGCCTTGACCTTGCGGCCGTCGGCGGGATTCTCGCCTCCGCGGGTCGTCGGATCGTAGGTGCAGCGCAGCTCGACGATCTCACCGCCGGCGTCTTTGATGACTTCTTCGCAGCGGATGAAATACCCGGAGCGCAACCTGACCTCGGTGCCGGGGGAAAGGCGGAAGAATTTCTTCGGCGGATCTTCCATGAAGTCCTCGCGCTCGATGAAGAGTTCGCGGGAAAAGGGCACGAGACGCGTCCCGGCCTCGGGCTTCTCGGGATTTTTGACGGCCTCCATCTCCTCGACCTGACCCTCGGGGTAGTTCGTGATGACGACGCGCAGAGGATCGAGCACGGCCATGTAGCGCGAGGCCTCCTGATTGAGAACTTCGCGGACGGCGTTCTCGAGCAGGGCGAAATTGTTTGTGCTCTGGAATTTCGTGATCCCGATGGTCTTGCAGAAGTTCCGGATCGCCGCCGGCGGATACCCGCGACGACGGATCCCGCAGAGCGTGGGCATGCGGGGGTCGTCCCATCCGCTCACGAGCCCCTCGGTCACGAGCTGGAGCAGCTTGCGCTTGCTCATGACCGTGTAGTTCAGGTTCAATCGAGAAAACTCGATCTGGCGCGGGTGTGAGGGGACGGGAAGGTTTTCGAGGAACCAGTCGTAGAGGGCGCGGTGATTCTCGAACTCGAGGGTGCAGAGCGAATGGGTGACATGCTCGAGGGCGTCGCTCTGACCGTGGGTGTAGTCATACATCGGGTAGATGCACCACTTGTCGCCGGTGCGGTGATGCTCGGCATGGACGATGCGGTAGAGGACGGGGTCGCGCATGTTCAGGTTCGGGTGCGCCATATCGACTTTGGCCCGCAGGACCATGGCCCCGTCTTCGAATTCGCCGGCCTTCATCCGCTGGAAAAGGCCGAGGCTCTCTTCGGCCGGACGGTCGCGGTGGGGGCTGTCGGTCCCGGGAGTCTGGAGATCGCCACGGTTGGCCTTCATCTCGGCGGCGGTCTGCTCGTCGACGTAGGCTTTGCCTTCTTTGATGAGGATGACCGCCCAATCGTAGAGTTTGTCAAAGTAGTCCGAGGCAAAATAGAGGTGATTTCCCCAGTCAAAACCGAGCCATTTGATGTCTTCCTTGATCGAATCGACATACTCGACATCCTCTTTCGTGGGGTTCGTGTCATCGAAGCGCAGGTGGCAGCGACCGCCGTACTCCTGAGCGATTCCGAAGTTCAGACAGATCGACTTGGCGTGGCCCAGATGGAGGTAACCGTTAGGCTCGGGCGGGAACCGGGTCACGGTGCTGTCGTGTTTTCCCGTGGCGAGATCTTCGTCGATGATCTCGCGGATAAAGTCTTTGGAAGGGGTCGGCGGAACGCTCATGGCAAAATTCGCAAAGCGGATACTAACCGGTTTTTCGTCAGGTGCAACGTGATCGCCTTTGGCTGTGCACCACGAATCCCGCAGATGACGCAAGAAGGGGATACTTATGACTTGATTTCACCGTTTTCGAAATGAACTTAGTGCGCTAACGAGATTCATTATCATTTAAGTATTTTCCCGGAGTTACATGAAAAAAGCCCTCTTTCACTCACTTCTCGCCGCCCTTGCAGCGCTCGTGCCTTGCAGTCAGACCCGCGCGGCCGAAGAGATCACCCTCTACACCCAGCGTCATTACGAGTTCGACGAGGCAGTGCATCGCCTCTTCACCGAAAAGACGGGCATCGTCGTCAAGGTCGTCAAAGCCGCGTCTGACGAGCTCATCGTGCGGCTCGAGGAGGAAGGCGCGAACACCCCGGCCGATCTCTACATGACCGCCGACGGCGGCGGGCTCGACCGGGCGAAGAAGGCGGGCCTGCTCCAGCCATTCACGTCCCCGGTCATCCTGGAAAAAGTCCCCGCGACCCTGCGTGACCCCGAGAGCCAGTGGGTCGCCCTGACGAAGCGCGCCCGTGTCCTCATCTACTCGCCCGCGCGGGTCAAGCCGGGCGAGCTCTCCACCTACGAAGATCTCGCCGATCCGAAGTGGCGCGGCCGGCTCGTGGCGCGTTCCTCGTCGAACATCTACAATCAGTCGCTCATGACCACGGTGATCGAGGCCAATGGTGCCGAGGCGGCCGGTGCCTGGGCGGCGGCCGTTCGCAAAAATATGGTCCGTCCGCCCCAGGGGAGCGACCGGGACCAGATCCGCGCGGTCTCGTCGGGCCTTGCCGATGTCGCGATAGCGAACACCTACTACCTGGGGCTGCTCGAGACCTCGGAGGATCCGAAGGACCGCGATGCCGCCGCAGCGGTGAAGATCTTTTTCCCCAATCAGGAGGGCAGGGGAGCGCATGTCAATATCAGCGGGGCGGGGATCGTGAAGTCGTCGAAAAAGGCCGCTCTCGCCACGCAGTTCCTCGAGTTTCTCCTCTCGGACGAGATCCAGAGCATGTATGCGGAGGAGACAATGGAATACCCCGTCTCGGAGACCGCGAAGTGGTCGGATATTCAGCTGAAGTGGGGCAAATTCGTCGCCGACGACGTGGCCTTCTCCGTCCTCGGGGATCGCAATGCCGAGGCTGTGCGCCTTTTCAACGAGGCCGGCTGGGAGTAAGCGATCTCACGTCCCGGACCGTCGATGGCGATCACTCCGCAAGCCCCGGCCCTGCCGATTGTCGCTCCCGTGGCCGACCGACGCTCTCTGCCGTCGCGGTGGCGTTTGCGGTGGCGTGGTGATCGATGGGGGGCGGGCGCGGCCCTGCTCACGGGGATCATCGCGCTGCCTTTGCTCGCGATTCTTTTTTACCTCGGTCAGGAAAGCGTCGAGTGGAATCACCTCGCCGAGACCGTCCTCGTCCGCTACCTGACGAATACCCTCATCCTCGTCGTCGGAGTGAGCTTGCTCGTCCTCGTGATGGGCGTGGTCCCGGCCTGGCTCGTCACGACTTGCGAATTCCGCGGGCGGCGGCTGCTCTCGTGGGCGCTCATCCTACCCCTCGCGATCCCGACCTACATCGCCGCGTTTGTCTTTTATCAGGGGCCCGAGGCGGCGATCCCGATGATGATCAAGATCCGTCTGCGCTTCGGGGTCGAGGCTTTCCTCCTCGCGGAGCAAGTGATCCGCTACGGCCTGCTCATCGTCATGCTCGCTGCGGTGCTCTATCCCTACGTCTATCTCGCCTGCTGCTCCGCCTTCAGCCGCCAGAGTCGCGCGGTGATCGAGGCGGCGCGCTGTCTCGGCGATTCGCCGGGGCGGGCTTTCTTTCGTGCGGCGCTGCCGATGGCGCGACCGGGGATCGTTGCGGGGGTTGCGCTTGTGATCATGGAAGTGATCAATGACTACGGGGCGGTCCACTTTTTCGGCGTGCCGACCCTGACCGAGGGGATCTTCCGCACCTGGTTCGGCATGGGGGACAAGGTCGCGGCGCTGCGCCTCGCGGGCATCATGATGCTCGTCGTCGCCGCTCTCCTCGCCGTCGAGCAATGGCTCCGCGGTCGGGCGCGCTATGTCGAGGCGGACGCGGGGAGCATTCCCATGAAGCGGCTCCCGCTTCGCGGGGGAAAGGCGATCCTCGCCCTGCTCGCCTGTTTTGCTCCGGTCGCGCTGGGATTCCTCTTCCCGGTCGGTCGTCTCCTCCACTGGGCCGGGCTGCATCTCCTCTCGGATGCCGGGAGCGGCTTCCCCGCCGGGATGGCGCTCGTGCGGGGGCTCGGACTGGCGCTCGCCACAGCCTTCGTCGTCACGGCCCTGGCCGCGCTCTTCATGTATGCGGTGCGATTGCGGGAAAGCCGACTCCGCCGCGCCCTCGGTCGCATCGCGGGGATGGGCTACGCCACACCGGGCGCGGTCATCGCGGTGGGGGTGCTCGTCGTCTTCGGGACACTCGACCGCTTCGAGCTCCCGCTCCTGCCTCTCGTGAGCGGGACCCTTTTTGTGATCGCCTTTGCCTACATGGTGCGCTTTTTCGCGATCCCGCTTCAGTTCACCCGTGCCGGACTGGAGCGCATCGGCAAGCCGCTCGAAGAGGCCTCGCGTCTCCTCGGGCATCCGCCTCTGCAGACCTTCCTGCGGGTCGATCTGCCGCTGCTGCGGGCTCCGCTCATCGCGGCGGGGATGCTGCTCTTTGTCGATATTCTAAAAGAGCTGCCCCTCACCCTGATCCTGCGGCCGGCGAATTTCGAGACCCTCGCCACGACCGCCTACAGCCTCGCGAGCGAAGCGAGGCTCCAGGCGTGCGCCGTGCCTGCGCTGCTCATCATCGCCGTCGGGGCGGTGGGACTGCTCTTCATGAACCGCTGGCTCCAGCCCCCTTTGAAAAATGAGTGACCGCACCCCCTTGCTCTCTTTTCACGCGGTGACGCGTCATTACCGGGGCAATCGCCACGCGGCCGTCAATGCCATCGATCTCGATGTCTACCGCGGGGAAATCGTCGCCCTCATCGGGGAGAGCGGCAGTGGCAAGACGAGCCTGTTGCGCCTCGCCGCCGGGCTCGAGTCTCCCGACGGCGGAGAGATCCTCATCGACGGTCGCGTCGTCGCCGGTGGCAGCATCGCCCGCGAGATCCCGCCCGAGTCGCGGCATCTCGGTCTGGTTTTTCAGGATGGAGCCCTTTTCCCCCACCTTACCGTCGAGCGCAATGTTGCCTATGGCCTCACCACAAAGGATAAAAAGACAAGAGTGGATCGCATCGCCGCCTGCCTCGAGCTCGTCGGTCTCACCGGAAAGGAAAAGCGGTTTCCCCACGAGCTCTCGGGCGGGGAAAGGCAGAGGCTCGCTCTCGCCCGGGCGATCGCGCCCGAGCCGAAGCTGCTCCTCCTCGACGAACCATTTTCCCATCTCGATCCCGCCCTGCGCCGCAAGCTGCGCGAGGAAATCCGCGACATCCTCCAGCGCCTCGGCCAGACCGCCCTGCTCGTGACCCACGATCCCGAGGACGCCCTCGCGATCGCCTCGCGGGTAGTCATCATCGACGGAGGGAATCTCATGCAGACGGGGACTCCCGCCGAGGTCTATCGACGGCCCGCCAATCAATACTGCGCCGAGCGCTTCGGTCCGGCCAACCGCGTCATCGACCGGGAGACCGGCGAGGAAACGTGGAAGCGCCCCGAAGACGCCCGCTGGATTCCCTGCGACGTCGCGAACGAGGGCGATCCCGTCGTCATCGAAACGATCCGGGAAATGGGTGCGATCTACGAGGTCCGCGTCTCCCCCGAGACCCAGCCGGGCGAGACCTGGCTTTGTTTCCTCAAAGAAGGCGAAATCCTCAAGCCCGGGGACCACGGCCGCGTCGCCTGGCGCGGCACCCCGGATCGGGTCGCCTGGAAGAGTTAGTCCGGCTTTACCCCGAACTCGTCGAGAGCACCCCATACATTCGGGCCCCCGGCTTCGAGGGGATCTTCCTCTTCCGCCTCGTCGGCGAGAGTGACGAAATGGCCTTTGGGGCAGACGTGGCCATCGTCCGCATCGTCGCAGCGCGGATTCGGCGGCAGCCCGAGGAGGAAGTCCTCCCTTATGATCTCTTTCAAATCTATCGTCCTCTGCCCCGGTTCGAGATCGACCTCGGAAGACCAGGCCGGGAAGTCGGCGTCAAAGTCGAAGAACTCCAGACAGGTGCCGCATTGAAGCTGAAAGGTCCCGCGGAGCCAGCCGGTCAGGACGACGACCTCCTCGAAGCCATAAAGGTCCGCGCTGTATAGAATGGGCCCCATCGGCTGGATCGAGTCGCCCGGAGGCAGATCGAAGATCGCAGCGGGGAACTCTCCCTCGAGGTGGAGGCCTTCGTCGGGGATGTCAGAGATAAAAACTTCCATGTCGCTCTGGAACTGAACGTGAAGGAACGCAGCCTTGCAACTGCTTCTCTCTTATCGGAAAAAATATCCGCACAAACTCCTCATTCGGTAGTTGAAAGGCATCGGGCTATCTCCTATACCGTGCGGCATGAGTCGCTACGCCATCGGTCTGGACTACGGTACGAATTCGTGCCGGTCCCTCCTC
>JBDNIL010000103.1:0-6154 GCA_041688355.1 Verrucomicrobiales bacterium
AAACGTGGGAGGCCGGGTTCACTCCGGCAGAGCTGGAGGACCGGACGCGTTTTCCCGGCAGCACCTCGGTGATCCTGCGTCTGCCCGAAGACAAACGCAATCCGACTCAGAAGCGCGACGCGACCGAGTTTTTCCTGGTGACGGGGAATCACGAAAATCCCGAATGGCTCGACCTCGGGAAGTCGATCAAAGCCCAGCGCGAGAATCTCCGCAAAGCCAATGAGGCCATCGTCCAGATCATGGTGATGGAGGAAAATCCCGCCGACAAAACGCGGGAGACTTTTATCCTTACTCGCGGTGACTACCAGCAGAAGGCTGCCAAAGTGACGCCCGGGACGCCGGCCTTCCTCCCCGCGATGGCCGGCGATCTCCCCGCAAACCGGCTCGGTCTCGCGAAATGGCTCACCGATGCGAATCACCCGCTCACCGCTCGCGTCACCGTGAACCGGCTCTGGCAGCAATTTTTCGGCGTCGGCATCGTGAAGACCTCCGAGGACTTCGGCGTCCAGGGCGAGCTGCCGATCCATCCGGAACTGCTCGACTGGCTCGCGGTGGAGTTTGTCGAATCGGGATGGGACGTGAAGCACCTCGTGAAGCTCATCGTGACGAGCACGACCTACCGTCAGGACGCAACTTTCACGCCCGAGAAAACCGAGCTCGATCCCGCGAATCGGCTCCTCTCGCGGGGGACTCGTTCCCGGCTCCCCTCGATGGTCCTGCGCGATCAGGCGCTCGCCGTTTCGGGCCTGCTCATCCCCGGAGTCGGCGGTGTTCCCGTCTATCCGCATCAGCCCGAGGGCTTGTGGGAGGAATTTTCTTTCGGCAAGATCAGCTACCCCAAGCTCACCGAAAAAGAGCAGCTCTATCGGCGCAGTCTCTACACCTTCTGGCGTCGCACCTCGGCCCCGCCGAACATGTTCGACAGTTCCGCCCGGCAGGTCTGCACCGTAAAACCGTCCACGACCAACACGCCGCTCCACTCGCTCACCCTGCTGAACGACACCACCTACGTCGAGGCCGCTCGAGCACTCGCCCGGCGCATGATGAAAGAAGCCGAAGCCGCGCCGGAGAAAAAGCTGACCTTCGCCTTCGAACTCGCGACCGGACGTCTCCCCGACGAACGTGAGCGCCAGCTTCTCCTCAACGGCTACGAACGCAGCCTCAACGAATTCGCCAGCTTTACCGACGACGCGGTCGCCTACGCCGCGCTGAAGCCCGAGGAAAAACACGACCCCATCGAACTCGCCGCCTGTGCCCGCATGGCCCAGGTCATCCTGAATCTCGACGAGACCCTGAACAGGCCGTGAGGTGAATAGCGGTTTAGCCTTCAGCCATTTTGCTCTTTAGCCCCTGAAAGAAATGAACTCACCTTTTGAATCCGGACTTCACCTCCACGCGAAACGCCTCGCCCAGACGCGGCGGCAGTTCTTCGGTAAATCCGCGACGGGGATCGGCGCGGCGGCGTTGACTTCATTGCTGGGACGCGATCCTTCGCTGTTCGGGGCCGACGCCGGTGACGGACTCACCGCCTCGGGCTTTCCCTCCCATCTCGCGAAGGCGAAGCGGGTCATCTACCTGATGCAGACGGGTGGTCCCTCGCACCTCGATCTCTTTGACTACAAGCCCGACATCTACGGCCGTCACGGGGAGAACATCCCCGACTCGGTCCGCGCCGGGGTGCGGCTCAGCACGATGACGGGGAGCTACAAGGAGTATCCGGTCCTCAAGCCGCTGCAGCCCTTTCAGCAGGATAAAAAATCGGGCATGTGGCTGTCGGATCTCGTCCCCTACACCCGCGACATCGCTGACAAAATCTGCGTGATCAACTCGATGAACACCGAGGCGGTCAATCACGCGCCGGGGGTGACATTTTTCCTGACAGGACACCAACTCCCCGGTCGCCCCAGCATGGGCGCCTGGATGAGCTACGGACTCGGCTCGGCGAGCGAGGATCTCCCCGCCTTTGTCGTGATGCTCTCCCGGGATCGTGAGAATTCCTGCGGCCAGCTCTTTTATGATTATTACTGGGGCAGCGGATTTATTCCCGGCAAGTACCAGGGAGTGAACTTCCGCAGTCAGGGGGATGCTGTGCTCTTTCTCTCCGACCCGAAGGGACTCTCCCGCGACATGAAAAAAGGGATGATCGACGACATCGCCGCCCTCAATCGGGAGCACTACGCCGACGTCGCCGACCCCGAGATCCAGACGCGCATCTCCCAGTACGAGATGGCCTACCGCATGCAGTCGAGCGTGCCCGAGCTGACCGATCTCTCGGGCGAACCGCAGCACATCCTCGACATGTACGGACCCGATGTGCATCGCCCCGGATCCTTCGCCCGCAACTGCCTCCAGGCGAGGCGTCTCGCCGAGCGCGGGGTCCAGTTTATCCAGCTCATGCACGCCGGCTGGGATCAGCACAACAACATCCCCACCCAGCTCGCGGTGCAATGCCGCGACACTGACCAGCCCAGTGCGGCACTCGTGAAGGATCTCGAACAGCGCGGCCTCCTCGAAGACACCCTCGTGATCTGGGGCGGGGAATTCGGGCGCACTCCCTTTGGACAGGGGGACATCAACAATCCCAAAGCCCACGGACGCGACCACCACGGCGCCGCCTTTTCCCTCTGGATGGCCGGCGGCGGGGTCAAGCCGGGCGTGCAGTATGGGAAGACCGACGACTACGCCTACAACGTCGTCGAGAACAAAGTCCACGTGCATGATTTCCAGGCCACCGTGATGCACTTGTTAGGGATCGATCACGAGAGGCTTACCTACCGCTTCCAGGGTCGTCGCTTCCGCCTCACCGATGTGCACGGTCATGTCGTGAAGGAGATCCTGGGGTGATCATTTGTCAGCCTCATTCGCACGCCTCGCCTTCACTTCACCGACGAGCACTGCCCCGTAGGCGCGCAGCCTTTCAAAGCCGAGAAGGCAAAGACCGACGGCGAGGAGGGAAAAGATGATGCCTCCCGCACCGAGAGCGGAGTGTTCCTGCTGCAGAGTCCAGGCGAGCTGACCGACGCACAGGATCGCCACGAAAAAGAGAGTGGGCTTGCGACCGATGAAATCGACCATGAAAGCCCCGAGCGGTGCCCCGAAGGCAACGACCGGCGCGGCCGCGAGCCAGTTTACGTAAACCCCCGGCTGCACTCCGGTGAAGGCCGACTTCGTCGCGATCCCGACGAGTGAGGTAAAGGCCATGATCACCACCGAAGTGGGAATCGCGATCTTGAGATCCGCCCGGCAGAGCAACACGAGCACCGTGTAGAGGACCATGTCGATCCCGACCCCCGTGACCGAGGCCACGGCGGCCCCCGAGAGAATCCCGATCAAGAGCCCTACGCGGATGTCCCATCGCTCGTCGAACTCAGTCATGCCTTCGTGCGAGGCGATCTCGCCGATACGTCTGAGGTGGAGCAGTCCGAAGCTGCCCCACACCACCGCGAAGACGAGCTTGATCCACAGCGCCGGCACATAAGGAGCGATCAGGAAGATCCCGAGAGGGGTGCCGATGAGCGAGCCCACCATCGCCCCTTTCAGCATCGCCCAGGCGAGCGGCTGGCGGCGG
The DNA here is from genome assembly GCA_041688355.1 of Verrucomicrobiales bacterium. GTDB lineage: Bacteria > Verrucomicrobiota > Verrucomicrobiia > Verrucomicrobiales > DEV007 > Arctic95D-9. The sequence continues at coordinate 3,569 of JBDNIL010000103.1, forward strand.
GCGAGGATGAAGATACTCGCACTCGTCATGCCGATGGATTGGACCGCAAAGCTGAAATCGCGCCCGAGCTGGGCAGGCTGGTCGAAGAGCAGCACGAGAATGGGGAAACCCACCGTGCCGCCACCCATGGGCGTCGATCCGGCCGCGTAACTGCCGAGGGCCATCGCGAGGGCGATGGGCCAGTGTTCCTTTACCTCCTCCCACCGATCATGCCCGAAGACCAGCCAGGCCCACACGCTGAAAAAGAGACCGATCCAGAGAAACCAGATCCACAGGTGTTTTTTTCTTTTCGGGGCGATGGACATGGGGTGGGGACGGGGGCGGGGGCGGGTGGCTGCCGTGCAGTTTTGGTGAGAAACCCGGCAGAAACGAGCAAGTTTTCTAAGACCCTAACAAGCGCGTAAAACGGGGTTGCCATGCTCGTGTTTCCTCGAGTAAGAGTCATGTTCCCTGTCTCCCTGTCTAAGCCCGGTCGGGAGGGAAGCTCGATCGACGGCTGCGGCGCGCTGACTCCGGTCACGACTTCTTCGGCTTGCTACCGGCGAGGGTTTGGGCCTGGTGGAGCTGGGCATGGTAAGGGCAGCAGGCCCCGCCCCCATTCTGCCAGAAGTCGATCCTCGGCTCATGATCGGGAGCGGTCGCCGGCTTGGACCCTCCCTGCTTCCTGGCCGTAGCCTCGGAAACACGGGGGGATGTCGAAGTGCCACCTGTCGAGGTGCAGGAGGAGAAGCAGAAGGCTGCAGTAGCGGCGAGGATTGGAATCATGGCTTTCATAAATCGAGTTTTACTCATCAACTCACCGGCAGGCAGACCTTAAATGCAAGTCTTTTGCGAATTTTTCTTGCAATACAATTGCGTTAAGTGTAGCGCTTCTGAATGAACGTGTTTTCCATACTCCTCCCTCGAGTCTCCCTCAAACTTTTGACCTTTTTGCTCCTTTCTGTCGGCCCGCTTTCTTCGCTGTCGGGCCAGGATCCCTCTCCCGTTCCGATCATTGACGACGCGACCAACCGGCTCCCGACCCCTGGCGGATCTTCTGCTGCGGACTGGGTTCGAGGCACGATCCTTTTCCCCTCGGAGGCCGAGGCCGACATGATCGACTGGACGACAGGCGTGAATGTGAACGCCGGTGGGATTCTCTTCCCCCATCTTCACGCATGGGGGGCCTTCGGAGGATCGACGACCGACCCATCCAAGCTGGCTGTCAGCCACCACGACCCTCAGGCGAACGCGACCCTCACGGGCTTTGAGCCGGCGGTGTCGCTGCGGGCAGGGATGCTGCAGGGCTACGGCAGCGGGGTCGGCTACACGGACGCGGACGGCGAGTTCAGCTTCGGGCTCGAAGAGGGCTTCCTCAAGTTGATCGACCTACCCTTCGGCATGCAGCTCCGCGGCGGTCAATACTTCAACCGCTTCGGTTTCCAGAACTCGGTCCACAGCCACGGATGGCTCTTCGTCGATCAGAATCTCGTCAACGGGCGCTTCCTCAATGAAGGTGAGATGATCACCCAGGGCGGTGAAGTGACTTGGCTGCTGCCGATCGACTTCCTGCGCGTGTCGATGCTTTCAGCCTCGGTCGGCGGGGTCCGGTCCGACGGCAGCCATGAAGATCACGATGACCACGGAGTTCCCGGAGACCATGGGCCCGACTTCGAGGGAGAGGGAGCCGCCTTCCGGGATTCCCTGGTCACGGCGACCTGGGTGAACCAATATGACTTCGACGACCGCAACCGAGTCACGGGGATACTCTCTGGTGCCTGGGGCGAAAACGCCTTCGGGCGCAATACCCGGGTCTATGGTTCCTCCCTTGAATACCTAAAGCGCGAGAACGGCTACGCGATGGGTGGCAACTCCTTCCGCTGGCGCACCGAGATGATGATCCGCGCCACCGACGGCGTCTCGGGCCACCTTCCCGGCGAGGAAGAAGAAGAGGAAGAGCACGAAGACCACGAGGGAGAGGAAGACCACGAGGGAGAGGAAGACCACGAGGGAGAGGAAGACCACGATGATGAGCGCCGTTCCGCCAGCTTCACCGACTTTGGAATCAACACGATGATCGTCTTCGGTTTCAACGACCGCTTTGAGACGGGTCTTCGCGCCGAGTGGGTTTCGGGCGTCAGCGAGATGGGCCTCGATAACCGCTTCCGCCTCTCGCCCATGATCACCTGGTATGCGAACCCGGCGCGGACCCTCACGACCCGTCTCCAATACAACTCAGACCACTCCAACGATTTCGGCAACGAGCATTCCGTCTGGTTCCAGGTCGGCTACAACTGGGGCGGAGCCGAGGTGCGCTGATCTCGCCGGATTGCGCCCTGTAGCTGGCCTCTGTGAGGCCGGGTTGCCCTCTCGCGCGCCCTCCGGCTGCGGGGTCAAAGACCTTCATTTCCCGACAACCGTGACCCGGCCACCACGGAACCCCTCGATCAACCCGCCACCCTCAGCCACTCCGCCGCGCGGCTCCTTTTAGCCATCAATGGCCGGAGGAAAGGCCCCAACCCACAAAGAGGATTCCGACCACTGAGAAGGAACGGGGGTGACGGGGGCGGTTGCGGGGCGCGGGGATTGCGGGGCGCGGGGATTGCG
>JBDNIL010000104.1:0-3831 GCA_041688355.1 Verrucomicrobiales bacterium
CGCGAGGCGGCGGGAGTTTGAATGCGCCATCGCCCGGCCCTCGACGCCGTCACGGACGCACTGCGCCGAGCACGCCGGCGAGATCGCCAGTGAGGGCGGCGGCAACAGGCAGGTCTAGCCCCGGGAAGACGCCGCTGCGCAAGAGGCCATCCATCACCGGAATCGGGCGGTATTCGTCGTCCTCGAGGGCGAACCAGTCGATTTCTCCATCGAGAACCCGCCAGAGCAGATACTCGGCCACACCAGCTCGGCGGTAGCTGACGAGCTTCTCCGTCGCGTCGCGCGAGACGCTGCTTGCGGCGATCTCAACGACCAGCTCGGGAGCCCCCGCGAGGTAGCCGCGTTCGTCGGGCGTCGCCTTGCCTCCGTGGGCCGCGTCAAGAAAAAGGACCGCGTCGGGCTGCGCCACGTCGTCGGGACCGAGGCGAATGGTGACATTGGTGGCGTGGATCGCCTCGGGGTGAAACGCGGCATAAGTGCAAAGCCAACCCTGGATAAGAGCGTCTGGTTTGCCGTGGAGGTCGAGGCGGACGGGGGAGGCCATCAGTACAATTCCTTGGATGAGTTCGGCTTTCTTCAATTCGGGCATCGCTTCGTAGCGACGCAAAAACTCGCCGCCCCCGAGATGATCGCCATTTTCCAGCGGCGGGACCTGGCCTCGGGCTGGATTCGGTTGCTTGAGAAGGCTCGTTTCCATGGGCTTCAGATTACTCCCGGCGCGCCTCTTTGTCGAGCCGTGAATGAGCCATGCAGGGCCTCACCATTTTCCGATTCGTTCACGCGAATCCGCTCGTTGAGAAACATTTCCGGGACCGTAGCTTTTCCCAAGACGATGCGGATCTGCCCTCCATCCCTTTTCACGACCCTCCTCGCCGGCGGCGTCGCCCTCGCCAGCCCGCTCACCGCGCAGGACGCTTCACCCGTGCCCCGTGACTCGTCGCTCCCACCCGCCGCCGCCGGCAGCATCTCCTACCGCAACGACATCGTTCCCGTGATCACCCGGGCGGGCTGCAATCTCGGTGCCTGTCACGGGGCCCAGACGGGGAAAGGCGAGTTCTTGCTCTCCTTGCGCGGAGAGAATCCTGTTAAAGATCACGCCGCGATGGTGAAGAGCTTCGTGAACCGCACCGATCCGGAAAAGAGCTTTTTGCTGCGCAAGGCCACCCTCGACGTGAAGCACGAGGGCGGGATGCGCTTCGAAGCGGACTCCGAGTCCTATCGCCTCGTCAACCAATGGATCGCCGAAGGCGCCATCCTCGATCTGCCGGGCGAGCCGAGCCTCGTCAAGCTCACCGCGACGCCGGACGAACGCGTCATTTTTGCCCCTGAAGAGTCCCTCCGCATCGAAGTGACCGCCCATTTCTCCGACGGATCGACCCGCGACGTGAACCGCTGGGCGATCTACGAGCCCTCGACCCTGAACCTTGAGGTCGATACCGAGGGCTTTGTCAAAAGCCTGCGCCCCGGCGAGACGACGGTGAACATCCGCTACCTCGGTCTCCAGGCTCCCGTGAAGCTAGCCTTCGTGCCCGACCGCCCCGGATTTGTCTGGAGCAATCCCCCGGCGCACAATTTCATCGACGAGGCGCTCTACGCCAAATGGCAGACTCTGCGGATCAACCCGTCCGAAGTCTGTGACGACGCCACCTTCCTCCGGCGTGCCAGTCTCGATCTCATCGGCCTGATCCCGACCGAGGCCGAGGCGAAAAAATTCGTCTCCGATCCGGATCCGCAAAAAAGAGCAAAGCTCGTCGATTCCCTCCTCACCCGCCCCGAGTTCGCCGACTTCTGGGCGATGAAGTGGGCCGACCTCCTCCGCGTCGAGGAGAAGGTTCTCGATAGCAAAGGCGTTGCCAAATTCCACGGCTGGATCCGCCAGTCCATCGTCGAGAACAAGCCCCTCGACCATTTTGTCCGTGAGATCCTGAGTTCTCTCGGCAGCACCTACGAAGTCGCCCCTGCGAACTACTACCGCGCCCTGCGCGCTCCTGAAGATCGCGCCGAGGCCGTCGCCCAGATCTTCCTCGGGACCCGCATGAACTGCGCAAAATGCCACAACCACCCCTTCGAGAAGTGGACGATGGACAACTACTACGAGTTCGCCGCCGTCTTCGACGGGATCGACTACGACATCAAGGAGAACAAACCCTTCGACAAAAACGACAAGAATAACTTCGTCGGAGAGCAGGTCGTGAAGCTCGTCGAGAAACGCGATCTCAAAGATCCCCGAACCGGCAAGGCCCCGCCCGCGAAGCTCCTCGGAGAGAGTGCAACGCTCGTGTCCGACGAAAAACGTCTCACCGCCCTCGGGCAATGGCTCACCTCGGCAGAGCATCCGCTTTTCGCGCAGGTCCAGGCGAACCGGATCTGGTTTCACCTCATGGGACGAGGCATCGTCGAGCCGATCGACGATTTCCGGGCGACGAATCCGCCGGTCAACCCCGCCCTCCTCGAGGCCCTCACTGCCGATTTTGTCAAAAGTGGTTTCGATCTCCGCCACACCATCCGCACGATCTGCGCCTCGCTGGCCTACCAGCTCGATTCCCTGCCGAACGAGACAAACGCGGACGACGAGATCAATTTTGCCCGCAATCTCCCCCGCCGCCTTGGGGCCGAGCAGCTCCTCGACTCCGTCCACCTCGCGATGGGAGTGCCCGCGACCTTCGAAGGCTACGACAAACCGATGCGGGCCACCCAGATTCCCGGGGTGCAGGCACTCTACCGTCCGAAAAAGCCGACCGCCGGTGACAATTTCGTGCATCTCTTCGGCAAACCGCCCCGCCTCACCAACTCGGATACCGAGCGCACCTACGACACCTCGCTCGCCCAGGTCTTCGAACTCACGAGCGGACGCACCCTCAACGAACTGCTCACGAATCCGAAAAACGCGCTCGTGACTCTTCTCGAAAGCCAAAAGAGCGATGCCGAGCTCGTTGAATCTCTCTACTGGTCCCTCCTCACCCGGGCTCCGGGCGACTACGAACGCACTGCCACGGCCGACTACCTCGCCAAGACGGAAAAACGCCGCGAGGCCCTCGAAGACATCACCTGGTCGCTGCTCAATGCGAAAGAGTTTTTGTTGCGGCGATGACCACTGAACCTATCAGCGAAAATCAGCGTCCATCAGCGGTCCTTCCTCCTTTTTTCCATGAAATCCCCCGCCTGCTCCGGCTTTGACGCCCTCACTCTCTCCCGTCGCCAGCTCCTCAAAGTCGGCGGTATGGGCACGCTCGGCCTGACCCTGCCCAAGCTCCTCGGCGCGAGTGAATATCCGGGCGGACGCCCCAAGGCGCGGGCGAAGTCGGTCATTTTCCTTTTTCAATGGGGCGGCCCTTCCCATGTCGACATGTTCGACCTGAAGATGAACGCCTCGTCCGAGTATCGCACCCCGCACAAGGCGATCCGGACATCAAACCCCGATCTCCTCACCAACGAACATCTTCCCCGCGTCGCGAAGATCATGGATCGCTTCACCGTGATCCGCTCGGTGCATCACACGATGAAGAACCACAACTCGGCGGGCTACTACGCGCTCTCCGGGAGCGCCCCGCCGACCGATGACCAGCGCCTCCGCGACTCCATCGACCTGCGACCGGCCTACGGCTCCATCGTCGACCACCTCGCTCCCAATCTCGGGAGCGGACTGCCGACCTTTGTCAGCTACCCCCACGTCGTCGCCGACGGCTCCCGCACTCCGGGACAGGGCGGCAGCTTTCTGGGGAAACAGCACGATCCCCTCTTTGTCCCGCGCGATCCCAACGACGCCAATTTCACCCTGCCCGAGCTAAGTCTCCCCAGTAATCTCAGCATGGACCGGCTCCAGGCGCGACG
>JBDNIL010000105.1:0-12866 GCA_041688355.1 Verrucomicrobiales bacterium
GAAGGCGTTTGAGGCCCATTGCCTCATAACCGAGGACGCCGTGGCGCATGGCAAGAACCATGAGCCGAAAGACCCGCGACGAATACCTGAAAACGATGCGCTGGACCTGCAAAATCACCCGGTCACTCGCCGCTGAATTGAGGTCGCAGGGATTCGTAATTAGCAGCGTCAAGGTCGGCAAAATGCTCAAACTCCAAGGCTACAGCCTTCAATCCAATCGCAAGACAGTTGAAGGCAAACAGCATCCCGACCGTGACGCTCAGTTCAGATTCATCGCGAAGCGCGTCGCGACCTGTCGCCGGCGCGGTGAACCTGCAATCTCCATCGACACGAAGAAGAAGGAAACGCCGGGCAACCTGAAAAACGCGGGAAGAACCTATCGTCGCCGAGGCGAGCCTGTGAAAGTGAAAACCCACGACTTTCCAGACAAGCAGCAGTGGCAGCGTCTCGTTGAGATTCAGCAGTTGCTGATCGAGCTGATCGAGGAGCTGCGGAAGGACGGAAGGGATGAGTAATAGCTGAAAAATCGGGAAATAGGAAAAGCGTCCCGATGTCCTTTTCCTTTGAGTAAACTTGGCATTTCTTAAAGAATCTGCTTCATTCGCCCCATGTCGTGCCGATTAGCGTCGTTTTTCCTTTTCACTTTCTCTCTCGCTGCCGCGATGCCCGTGGCGGCGCAGAAGAGCAAGAAAGGTGAGGAAGAGAAAGCGCCCAGCGCCGAGGAAGTGGCGCGGGCGGAAGAGCTCCTGAGACTGCCGAACCTCGTCCTCATCATCGCCGACGATCTCGCCTGGGACGACAGCTCTCCCTACGGGCATGAGTCCATCATGACTCCGAACCTGGAACGCCTCGCCGATGGCGGGATGCGTTTTGACAACGCGATCCTCACGACCTCGTCGTGCAGTCCCAGCCGCGCCAGCATTTTGACGGGGCGCTACCCGCACCAGACCGACGCCGAGGAACTGCACTGGCCGCTCCCGAAGGAGCAGGTCACCTTCGTCGAGAAGCTGAAGAAAAAAGGCTACTGGACCGGTGCGGCCGGGAAGTGGCATCTCGGCGAGGAGATCAAAGACCGCTTCGATGTCGTGAAAGACGTCGATACCTCGGGCTTCCAACTGCCCTCGGGTGAGGCGGCGAAGGCGGGCAACTTCGAAGAGACCCTCGAGGGCGATGCGAAGAGCGGTGCCGCCGACTGGATTCCTCTGCTGCGCGAGCGCGAGCAGGGCAAGCCATTCTTCCTCTGGCTCGCCGCCCTCGATCCGCACCGTCCCTACGACAGAGCCATCCTCGAGGAGGGCGCCCATCCCGATGAGGTCCGCGTCCCTCCCTATCATCCCGATACGCCGGCTGTGCGCGCCGACTATCAGCAATACTACGACGAGATCACCCGGCTCGACCGCTTCGTCGGCGAGGTGCTCGATGAGCTTGAGAAGCAGCAGGTCGCGGACAAGACTCTCGTGCTTTTCATCAGTGACAACGGCCGGCCTTTTCCGAGGGACAAGACGACGCTCTACGACAGCGGCATCAAGACACCCATGATCGCCCGCTGGCCGGGGACGATCAAGCCGGGCTCGGTCTGCCCCAGACTGGTGAGTTCGGTCGATATCGCCGGGACTTTCCTCAGTCTCGCCAAAATCGAAAAACCGGGCATCACCTTCGAGGGGCTCGATTTTTCCGCCCTTTTCACGGAACCCGAAAAACCGATCCGCGACTACGTCTTCGCCGAAAAGAACTGGCACGACTACGAAGATCACGCCCGCGCTGTCCGCAATGAGCGCTACAAGTATATCCGAAATTACTTCGAAGATCTCCCCCTCACCCCGCCGGCCGACGTCGTTCGCAGCCCCACCAATCTGGAACTGATCCGCCTCCACGAAAAGGGCGAACTCACCCCGGCCCAGGCGATCTGCTTTGCCGCGCCGCGACCGGCCGAGGAACTCTACGATCTCAAACTCGATCCGCACGAGATGCAAAATCTCGCCGCCGATGACCGCTATTTCCCGCTCCTCCGCGCAATGCGGGCCGCCCTCGCCGACTGGGAGAGCAAGACGAAGGACGCCGTGCCCGAGTTGCGCACCGCCGACGAGTTCGACCGCCTCACCGGTATGCCCACCCCGGCCCGGGTCCGTCCCCGGCCCGGAAAAAAAGAGATGGTCGAGCAGGGCCTCGCCGCTCCCTGACCTCTTGCCTCTTGCCTCTCATGAAGCCACCCTCCGCCCTCCTCTCGATCCTCCTTCTCGCGCCCGCCGTCCCCGCCATGGCCCAGTTTGCCTGGACCGAGGCAGACGGGAAACACCTCGAGCTGACCTTTCAGAACCGCCCCGTCGCCCGCTACGTCTACGAGCCCATCGATGAGAGCACCCCTGAACGTCGCGACGAGACCTACAAGCCCTTTTGCCACATCTACCGACCCGACAGTCGCGAAGAGTTCCTCACCAAGGGGCCGGGCGGGAAGTTCACCCATCATCGCGGCATCTACTACGGCTTTTCGAAGATCAGCTACACCGACCGCGACGGCAAACTCTGGACCAACGTCGATACCTGGCACTGCCGCAAGGCCCACCAGATCCACCGGCGTTTCACCGCGAAAGGGGCGGACGACAAGACCGCTCACTTCACCTCGGTGATCGACTGGATCGGCGACGACGGGCAAGTCTTCGCGACCGAGGAACGCACCATGCGATTCTCGTATCCGGCGAAGGATCTCGTCGTGGACTTCGAGTCGAAGCTCACTCCCACGGTTCCCTCCCTGCGGCTCGACGGGGATCCGCAGCACGCCGGCTTTCAATTCCGGGCGCACAATGACGTGAATGACGTGAGTCAGAATGCCACCTACTACATCCGGCCCGGCTCCGGTATCGGCCAGCCCGGCATCGCGATCAACTGGTCGCCGAAGACGGACAACGAGCAGACCCGCGACCTGCCGTGGAAAGGGATGTGTTTCACCCTCGACGGCAAATTTTTCACCGTCGCCTACCTCGACGACCCCGGCAATCCCAAGCCCGCACGGGCGAGCGAGCGTCAATACGGGCGCTTCGGAACCTACTTCGCGACGGATGTCATTCCCGAGAAACCACTCTCGGTGCGCTATCGCCTCGTCATCAGGCAGGGGGAAATGACGGTGGAGGAGATCACAAAACTGAGCGATGATTTTAAGGGTTGATCAACTTCCCGTCCTTTTTCCCCTCCCCCTGATGCAGAAGAGTCGAGCCAAAGCGGGATCCGCCCCCCTCACCGAGCACTCCCGCTCCGAGATCACCGAGATCCTCAAAAAAGTCCGCAAGATCGAGCTGCGCACCAAGGGGCTCGTCCGCGAGAGTTTCGGCGGGGAATACCACAGTTGCTTCAAAGGCGAAGGCATCGACTTCGAAGACTTCCGCGAGTACCAGCCCGGTGACGAGGTCCGCGCGATCGACTGGAATGTGACCGCCCGCATGGGGCATCCCTTTGTGAAGAAATTCACCGAAGAGCGCGAGATGACGGTCTTCGTCTGCGTCGATATCAGCGCCTCGGGCAACTACGGCAGCGTCGGGCCGAGCAAGCGCGAAATGATGGCCGAGGTCGCCGCGCTCCTCACCTTCAGCGCCCTGCAGAACAAGGACAAGGTCGGCCTCATCCTCTTCACCGACGAGGTCGAGCTCTACCTGCCGCCAAAAAAAGGGACCGCCCACGCCTTGCGCCTCATTCGTGAAGTCCTCCTCTTCGAACCCGAGGGCCACCGCACCTCCCTCGCCGCGCCGATCCATCTATTGAAAAATGCGGTGCGGAAACGGGCCCTCGTTTTCATGCTCTCGGACTTCCTCTTTACCGAAGACCTCAGCAGCGACCTGCGCATCGTGAACCGCAAGCACGACCTCGTCGCGATCCAGGTGAGTGACCCGGCCGAGTTGGAACTGCCCGCCGCGGGGCACGTGCGCCTCGAAGATCCCGAGACCGGACGCCAGATCGAGGTCAATACCTCCAGCCCCCGCGTTCGCCAGGCCTACAATGCCGAAGCCGCGCGCTGGCAGGCGGAGATCGACCAACAGTTCAAGCGCCTCTCCATCGACAAGATCTCACTGCGGACCGACGAAGAATACCACGGCGCACTCCACCACTTTTTCAAACGCCGCCAGGGAAAGCCGAGATGACTCCCGACCGACCATGACAGGCCCTTTTTACATCCCCCTCCTCGGCCAGTCAGACGCCGCGTCGCCCGACGAGCTTTACGACATCATTGAGATCGCCCCGGAGACATCCCTCTGGCCTGTCGTCATTTACAGCCTGCTCGCTCTTCTGCTCCTCATCGGCGTGGCCTTCGCGATCCGGTACTTCCTGCGCTCGCGCCAGACCGATTCGCCGAGGGAATCACTCATCAGGATCGCACAGCGACAGTTGCGCGAACTCGAGCAGACCGGGGACGAACTTGAGCCGAATCGCTACGCCCTCGCTCTCTCTGAAACGCTCAAGGACTTCCTCGCCGCGACCTTCGCCGATCCAGTGCGCTACGAGACGACGCAGGAGTTCCTCGGCCGCCTCTCGCGAGAGGGGACGAAACTCCCACCCGCCGCCCAGCAGGAGTTGCGCGATTTTCTCATCGCCGCCGAGGAGGTGAAGTTCGGGAACGCCCCCGGCTCTGAGGACCGGAGCACGCCCCTGCTGCAAAAGGCAAAAAGCATCCTCACTCTCTGCACCGCGATCAACATCGAGAGCAACCGCAAGCAGCCGCGTCAGGGCTGAGGCGGCGGATTTCTGCCACTTGCCCGAAGCGTCCCGGCTCGCTACAGTCGGACATCTACTTTATGAAGACTCTGCCCTCTCTCACCCTCGCTCTGGCCGCACTCTTTCTCAGCAGTTGCGGGACTTTCGAGCGCGACTGGAAAAAGTCGGTCGCCGGGTATCAGTCCGGCAACGTGGCCTCACCGGCCGGTCCCTGGACCGGATCGTGGACGACCGCGACCAATGGGCACACCGGCGACCTCCGCGCCATCGTCACCCCCGCCGCCGACGAGCCCGGGAAGTACGATTTCCACTACCACGCGACCTGGGAGCGAATCTTCTCCGGTGCCTACAAGGTGCGCTACCCCGTGACCCGCCGCGGCGGCAGCTACCTCGCGAACGGAGAGGAGAAACTCGGGCTCTTCGGCACCTTCGGGCACAAGGCCACCATTTCGAAAAACGCATTCAAGGCGACCTACTCGAACGACAAAGCCGACCTCGGCACTTTCGAGATGCGGCGGCCGGAGTGACCGGGATCTATTTGCGCCAGCAAGTTGACCGTTTCAGTCCACGCTGCGAACCTTCGTTGTGCTAGCGGTTGTCGATACGAATATCCTTGTTTCCGGCCTTCGTTCCCAACTTGGAGCATCAAACAAGCTTTTAACACGGCTTGCTCTTCGACACTTCAGACCTGCTATCTCTGCCGCCCTCTGCCTTGAGTACTCCGATGTGTTGCACCGCACTGATTTGCTTCCATCTCTGTCCCCGCAAGAAATCGATACTTTTCTGGATTCCTTCTGCTCATTGGTGAAAGAGGCTCCCATTTTCTTTAGATGGCTTCCGTTTCTTCATGATCCGAAAGACGATTTCGTTTTCGGTGGCGGGAGTTGGCCCTCCATCTGAGTTCAAGAGAATGCAGCGCGGGCACCGACAGGGAGACGAAGCAAGTCAATCACCTCCGTAGCTTTCATTGATCTACTCATTGCCTTCCACTTGCGTCTTACTGCGAAAGCCGGAATAGTCCGGCCCCTCCACCGCATGTCCCGTGACCGCTCCCTTCCCATCTTCGAACTCGAGTCCGAGTTCCTCGGCGCGCTCCGCGAAGACCGGGCCCGCATCGTTGTCGAGGCCCCGACGGGATCGGGCAAATCGACCCAGATCCCCCAGTTCCTCGCCGACAGCGGCATCTGCGGCGACCGCGAGATCTACGTACTGCAACCCCGCCGCCTCGCCGCCCGTATGCTCGCCCACCGCGTCGCCCAGGAACGCGGCGGACGGCTCGGCGATGAGGTAGGGTACCAGGTCCGCTTTGAGAACGAAGTCTCCTCGCGCACCCGGATCCGCTTTGTGACCGAGGGCATCCTCATCCGCAAGCTCATCGAGCAGCCCGACCTCGCCGATGTCGCGGCGGTCGTCCTCGACGAATTCCACGAACGCCATTTCTTCGGCGACATCAGCCTCGCCCGCTGCCTCGACGTGCAGCGCGAGCGACGCCCCGATCTCAAGATCGTGGTCATGTCCGCCACCCTCGAGACCCTCGCGCTGAAGCAGTACCTCGGCGAAGGCTGCCGACATCTCGTCTCCGACGGCCGCACCTTCCCTGTCGTCGTCCGCTTCGAGCCACAGCGCGAGCGCCAGACCGGCGAGCTCTGGGATCATGTCGCCCGGGTCATCCGCGATCATCTCAAAGAGCATGGCACTGAGGGACATATCCTCATTTTTATGCCGGGAAGGTATGAAATCCAGAAAACCGTCACGGCCCTGCGCAATGCCTCGTGGAGCAGCGGATTCGAGCTGCACGAGCTCTACGGAGAACTCGCGCCCGACAAGCAGGATGCCGCCGTCTCGCGCAGCAGCAGGCCCAAGATCGTCATCGCCACCAACGTCGCCGAGACTTCGATCACGATAGACGGGGTGCGGCTCGTCGTGGACGCGGGGCTGGAGCGACGCTCCTCCTTCGACCATAGGCGCGGCATCACGACCCTGCACATCGAGAAGATCTCGCGCGCCTCCGCCGACCAGCGAGCAGGGCGCGCCGGACGCACCGGCCCCGGCACCGCGGTCCGACTCTGGAGCGAGCGCGAACACGAGCAGCGGGCCGTCGCGACGCCCGCCGAGATCCAGCGCATGGACCTCGCCGAGGCCGTCCTCATTCTCCTCTCCAGCGGCGTGCCGCGGGTGCGGGAGTTCAACTGGTTCGAGCGCCCCGAACCCCGCGCGCTCGAGGAGGCGATCCGGCGACTTCAGATCCTCGGTGCCCTCGATGAAAACGAAGACCTCACCGTCGACGGGCGGGCCATGGGCGCGCTGCCCGTGCCGCCGCGTTTCGGACGCATCCTCCTCGAAGCCTCCCGCCACGGCTGCCTCGAGTATTTTGCCCTCATCACTGCCCTGACCCAGTCACGTCCCCTTTTCCCGACACGGAAAAAGCACTCCGAGCACCTCATGCCGATCGACTTCGCACGGCCCGACGATGTCTCGGATTTCCAGGCTCTCCTCCGCGCCTGGAGCGAGATGCAGCGGCAGCAGTTCCGCCGCGAGGCCGGGGAACGTTATGGCATCCACGCCGGAGCCGCCCGCGACGTCGGCCGGGTCGCCGACCAACTCATCCGCCTCGCCTCGCGGTGGTCGGGCGAGGGTGCCTATGTCGCGGAACCCGATGGGGATCTCATCGCCCGCGTGCTCCTGAGCGGCTTTTCGGACCGGCTCGCCCTGCGCCACAGTGCCTCGACCCTCTCCTGCGCGGTCATCGGCGGACGCCGCGGCCAATTGGAAAAAGAGAGCGTCGCCGCGACCAAAGAGGCCCATCTTTTCATCGCCGGCGAGATGATCGAGGTCGAGGGCAAGGATGTCGCCGTGAAACTCGACCTCTGCACCCGCGTCGAGGAGAGCTGCCTGCGCGAGCTTTTCCCCGGCGATTTCGACGAGAAAGACGGTGCGGTCTACGACGAGCGGAACCGCCGCGTCGAGGCCCGGCGCGAGCGGCGTTTCCGCGACCTCGTCCTCGAGACAAAACCCTCGGGCACCATCCCTCCGGGCGAGGCGGCCGCGATCCTCGCGGAGCGAGTCCTCTCTGGCGAACTCAATCTCAAGGCGTGGGACGAAAAGGTCGATGCCTACTTTGCCCGCATCAATCTCATCGCCGAAGTCTGCCCCGATTACGAACTCGCCGCTATCGACGAAGAGGCAAAACAGCTCATGCTCGAGCAGATCTGCGCCGGGGCGATGAGCTACAAGGAGATCAAGGATCGGCCCGTCTGGAATGTCGTGCGGGACTGGCTGCCGCCGCATCAGGCCGGGGCGATCGAGTTTCTCACCCCCGAGTCCATCACCCTCTCGACCGGCAAGAGCGTGCGCGTTCACTACAGCACCGGGGAAAAACCGCGCATTTCCGTGCTCATCCAGCACCTCTTCGGGCTCAAAGACTCCCCCGCGATCTGCCAGGGACGGGTTCCCGTCGTCATCGAGATCCTCGCGCCGAATCACCGGCCCGTGCAGGTCACCGAGAACCTCGCCGGCTTCTGGACCGGGAGCTACCCGGCCGTCCGCTCGCAGTTGCGGGGGCGCTACCCCAAACACGACTGGCCTGAGTATGGCTGAGTCCTTGCCCGCTGCGAATGGGATGGATTGAACGGTCCACGAAGCAACCGAGCCCAACGGGGAAGATTGGCATCTTCCGCTACAAAGAGCTGGCGCAGCGAATCACAAAACCGGTTTTTCAAGATGCTTTCGGGCGGGCGTAACGGAATCACTTGCGCGAGTGGCTCTCCGTGAGCACCTTTAATGAGTCCCACGCCACGCCCCCTCCATGGCATTACCCTTTTCCCCCACCCTTCTCATCCTCGCGCTCCTCTGCGGGCTCGCCCTCCCCGGATGCGAGACGCTCAATCCCGCCCAACGGCGCATCAATAAGAGCCCCGAACTCTTTGCCACCCTTTCCGAAAAGGATAAAACCCTCGTCGATCAGGGCAAAATCGAAGAGGGCATGTCCCGGGACGCCGTCTACCTCGCCTGGGGCCGACCGGGCCGGGTCATGAGCGGGAGCCGCGACGGGCAGGGCCGCGAGAAATGGGCCTACTTTCACACCGCCCCCGTGCAGACCACCTCGATCGGATTCGGCGGCTACGCGAGCCACCCCTTCTATGCCAGCTACGACATCCATCCCGCCTACGGGTATGGCTACGGCCCCGGATGGGAAATGTCCACCGGCGTCGATTACCTGCCCTACATCGGCAGCACCGTCGAGTTCATCAACGGCCGCGTCGTTGCCTGGGAACGAGCAGACTAAGGACCAGCCATGGAGGACCGCTTCGGACATCACATCAGCTACCTGCGGGTCTCGATCACCGACCGGTGCAACGAGCGCTGCCAGTACTGCATGCCCCACGAAGAGCAGGACTGGCTCCCGCGCGGCGAAGTGCTCAGCTACGAAGAGATCCTGCGCGTCATCCGAGTGGGGGCCGGACTCGGCATTTCCAAGCTCCGCATCACCGGCGGTGAACCGCTCACGCGGCGCAATGTCCTCTGGTTTTTCGACCAGCTGCGCGACATCGCCGGGATCGACGACATCGGCATCTCCACTAACGGTACTCTCCTCGCCCGCCGCGACGCGAACGGCCTAACCACTGCGCAGGCTCTGAAGAATGCCGGAGTCCGCACCGTCAACATCTCCCTCGACACCCTCGACGCGAAGACCTACGCGACCACGACCGGACGCGACCTCTTCGCCGACGTCATCGCCGGGATTGACGCCGCCCGCGAAGCCGGATTCGAAAAGATCAAGATCAACACCGTCCTCATGCGCCACCGCAACGAGCACGAACTCTGGGATCTCATCGAGTTCGCCCGCGGTCGGGATCTTCTCCTGCGTTTCATCGAACTCATGCCCGTGAGCACCACCGAAGTCCTCACCGAAGACAATTTCCTCGCCTCGGGCGAGGCGAAAAAGATCATCGAGTTCCGACTCGGATCCCTCACCGCCCGTCCTGACATACGCACCAACGGGCCGTCCAGTTACTTCCAGATTCCCGGCACCGGCCAGATCATCGGCTTCATCGGCGCGATGACCAATCTCCATTTCTGCGAGACCTGCAACAAGCTGCGCCTCACCTGCGAAGGAAAGCTGCGCCCCTGCCTCGGCAGCCACCTGGAGTTCGACATGCGTGAAGTGTTGCGAAACGACGCCATGACCGATGACGACGTCGCCCGCTTTTTCATGCATGTCGTCGAGCGGAAGCCCGAGATGCACGAGTTCCGGGAGAACTACGTGCCGGGACGGCGAATGATCGCGATCGGGGGGTGAGTGGGTGGGATTCGGTGCAGGGAGAGTTCGGAGGAGTCGCCGCGCAAAAGCGCAAAAGTCGCAAAACGGGGGCTGTAGGGTTTGGCTTTTTGTGCCGGCTGCGGCACGAATGATTTTGGAGATGGACGGGCGTTTGACATTGAAGGTGGGGACCCTTTCCGGCGGATGATTTACCGGTCTTTGCGCAGAAGCAATCCAGAGTCAGTGAGCGGCTCAGTTCCGGATTTCCCGTTTCCATGCCGAAGGCATCATCCCGCACGGCTCATTTTAGACCTCAATGCCCGAACCTTTCTTTGTGACTTCGCTGCTTGATGTGAGGCCTGAATTTTTCCGGTTTTCGGACGGGGCTCACACCACACGCTGAGTGAGTAGCAAGCGCGGAGCGAAGGCAATGACACGAAGCGACAGAGGGATCCTGACCTGACAGACACAAAAAAGGGCGGACCCGATGAAGAGCCCGCCCTTTCCGATTTTTCTTTTGATCAGACTCAGCCGTAGGCGTTTTCGCCATGTGAGGACTGGTCGAGACCGAGTTCCTCATCTGTCTCGGTCACCCGCAGGCCAACCGTCACTTTTGCGATGGTGAGAGCAACAAATGCGGCCACTCCGCTCCAGACGATCGTGACGGCGACGCTCTTGATCTGCTGGATCGTCTGATGCACCACGTTGATTTCGGGATCACGGAGGAAAACACCGGTAAGAACCGCCCCGATGATCCCGCCGATCCCGTGGACGCCGAACACGTCGAGACTGTCATCATATCTGAGTTTACGCTTCAACGTAGTCGCACAGAAATAACCGCCGAGAGCGGAAAGTCCGCCGATGACGAGCGCCCCTACCACCGTGGTGGTACCCGAAGCCGGGGTGATCGCGACGAGGCCGGCGACGGCACCGGTGGCGACACCCACTGCGGTGGGTTTACCGGAAATGATCCACTCGAGAGCCATCCAGACGATAACAGCCGAGGCGGCCGCAATCTGAGTGACCAGCATCGCGAATCCGGCGCCACCATCAGAGGCTCCCTGGCTGCCTGCGTTAAAACCGAACCAGCCCACCCAGAGGAGCGCCGCACCAATCACTGTGTAGGTGACATTGTGAGGGTGCATCTGACTCCCCGGAAAACCCCGGCGCTTTCCGAGCATGATGCACGCGACCAGACCGGCAATGCCGGCATTGATGTGCACGACGGTTCCGCCGGCGAAATCGAGAACTCCCCAGCCCGCAAAAAGCCCCCCACCCCAGGCCATATGCCAAATGGGAAGATAGGAGAGGATAGTCCAGATCGTGGTAAAAATGAGGACTGCGGAAAATTTCATGCGCTCGGCAAACGCTCCGACAATGAGCGCCGGAGTGATGATGATGAAGGTCATCTGGAAAACGACCCAGACGCTCTCAGGAATCGTCGCATGAAGCGCTTCGGGGGTAACGTGGTTCAGGAACACCATCGAAAAATCACCGATAAAGGCATTTCCCTCTCCCGCCGCGAGAGAATATCCGAAGACGACCCAGAGAACGGTCATGATCGCCGTGATCGCAAAGCACTGCACAAGAATACTGAGAACGTTCTTCGCCCGGACGAGGCCTCCATAGAAGAGAGCCAGTCCCGGGAGGGTCATCAGCAGAACGAGCACCGTCGCGGTGATCATCCAGGCGGTGTCGCCGGAATTTAGAGAAGGAGCCTCCTCCGCCGCAAGGGCGAAAGGAGCGCTCAGAGTGAGTAGAGCAGGCACGAGCAGGGCCTTGAGTGTCGTTCTGGATATCATTTTCGGGGGTTCCTGAATTGGTGAGTTTGAGTGGAGTTGATTGAATAGCACCAGCCACTGCGATCCACCCTTCAGTTCGTCACAGCAACCGGCCAGTCATTAGCAAATTCAGGCGATCTGCAAAGCGAAATCTTCAGAAATGACTCATTTTCAGACAGAAAGACGCCCCTCTCCGAACAGGATTTTTCGCGACTACCGCCTATTTTCAGGGTTTTTCGCTTTGCTGGAAGTCCCGTTTTCAACCCAACACGATATCAAAATGAAAATACCCAGCCTGCTCGCGATTAGCCTGGCCTCCCTCTCTCTCGCCTCAGCCGCAGATCCTGACACGATGATCG
The DNA here is from genome assembly GCA_041688355.1 of Verrucomicrobiales bacterium. GTDB lineage: Bacteria > Verrucomicrobiota > Verrucomicrobiia > Verrucomicrobiales > DEV007 > Arctic95D-9. The sequence goes on from JBDNIL010000105.1 coordinate 12,102, forward strand.
CCGCTAAAGGCGAGCTTCTTCTCAGCGAAGACTTTGCCGCTCCGGTAGAACCCGCCAAAGTGGAAAAGGGCAAACCCTGGACTAGCGGATGGCGCCTCAAGCCCGGGAAATGGGAGGTCGCCGACAGGGGGCTCAATGGCAGCGAAGTTCCCGCAGACAAGCACGGTGCCGTGGCGCGTTATCCCCTCGCCTTTCAGGACGTCGTGATTCAATACGATGTCCGTCTCGATGGCACCCGCCAGACTACTCTGAGCATCAACGACCAGAAAGAACACGTCTGCCGCGTCCTCATCAATCCGGCCGGATTCTCCGCCCAGAAGGACGATCACGATCACGACGGCCCCGACCAGGCAAAGCCATTCGGTAAGGTGGCCCTCCCAATCAGCGCCGGAGAGTGGAAGACGGTCGTTCTGGAGATTGTCGGCGAAGAGATAGTAGCCCACATCGACGGCAAGTCTGTCAGCGGCACCGATCCACTCATTGGTACGGCCAAGGCAAATTTCGGCTTCACCGTGGCGGGTGAAAGTTCCGGAATCCGCAACCTGAGAGTGTGGAAGGCCACAGCCAAGTAGTTCCCCCTTCAGACGATTGAGTCCGGCTCCGTAACAGACTGCGGATCCGGACTTTTCGTTTTCAGGAAGCGGGGTCCCGGAATTTGGAATTTGCGCCCCTTCTTCGCCATTTTTGGATCAGCAACGGAGTCAGGGAAGAGAATAGTCCGCGATTGGAAAATTCACTGGTTTCCGCAGGGCGCTGGCATGAGGA
>JBDNIL010000489.1:0-5309 GCA_041688355.1 Verrucomicrobiales bacterium
CACCATACGTCTGGATCATCGGTTTTTTCTATCTCGACGGCACCGTCACGGAGAAGGATCTCGGGAAGGCGGAAGAGGCATTCCGGCGCGGTCTTGACCTGGGACGTCCCGACGGGCTAATCTACCTCGCCGACTTTTACTACAAGGAAGGGATGCGCAAAGAGCGCGACGCGGCAGAGCGGGCGCGCGATTTCGATCATGCCGGAGCCCTCACCGTCGCCGTGCTCGAGGCAGGTCACGAGGGGGCGGCCTCACTCGCGATCTCTCTCGCGAGTGTCCACCTTTTCGCCTGGTATGGCGCGGAAAAGGACCTGGTGAAGGCGGAGGTTATCCTCGATGCGGTGGAGAAAGTCCTGCCGGGGAATCCTCTCGTTCAGCTCATCAAAGCCAAGCTTCTCATCTATCAGAAGAACTATGCCGCCGCGTTCACCTATGCCGAAAAGGCGGAAAAGGGATTCCTCGCGGTGCCCGACGGCCACGGGATCATCGAAGAGGAATTGCGTCGCGCGAAAGCGGCCAAAATTTCGGCGGCGGTCCTCGGCGGGGATTTGTCGAAGATCGATCCGGACGAGTTTCTTCAGATCAGCAAGGACTCCCTCGGTCTGAACGGTCCGCTCGCGTGGTCTATCCCGGTGATCCTGGGACTGATTCTGGTCTTCCTCCTCCGGCGGACCCGTCGCTCGTGGAGGGAGAGCGAGGGCCCCAGTCTGCGGCTCAGCCTGTTCTGGATTTCCGCCTCCGTCCTCGCGGCGGGGATCGGGTTCAACATCCGACTTCCCGGGCTCGACAACGGAGTCGGGCACTGGATCGGGGCGATCCTCGTGACTGCGGCCACCCTGGCGGCGATAAAGATGGGCGGGTGGGGGCGCTATTTTGGAAAAGGTGCTCTCTTCACCGGTTGGCTGCCTTTCCTCAAAGGTGCCGGGATCGTGATCGCCGGCGTGGCCGGAATGCAACTCGCCGCGATGGGATACAGCGCGGTCTACGAAGCGATCTCAGGCGGTCCTCTCGACAAGCAGCTCGTGAGTCTTTTCCTGAAGAGTGAGAACCTGCTCCAACTCGCCGGCACCGTCCTCGTCGTCGGTCTTGCGATCCCGTTTTACGAAGAGGTCTTCTTCCGCGGATTTCTCTTCGAATCGCTCGAACGGCGCTGGGGAGGCAAAACCGCCCTCGTCGTCAGTTCCGTGTTCTTCGCGCTCGTACACGGGTTGACCTTCTTTGTGCCGCTGCTCTTTCTCTCCCTACTGATCGGCTGGCTTCGTTACAGAACCGGCAATCTCCGCATGAGCTTTTACCTGCATGCCGCGAACAATTCGTTCTCCGTTCTCGTCGGTTATTTTCTCTCGTCGGGCGGGTGAGAGGGTAACTCCCACTGAGAACAAAAGTAGCATGGGCATCCTGCCCATGCATCGTGAGAGGACGCGGGACCGCCCCAATGATCCGTTCGCTCTTCAGGCTAACGCCTCCCCGGCGCTGACGAGCAAGGGGAGTTCCTTTCGATGTCCCACGCCCTCACCGCCGAAGGCATGGGCAGGATGCCCATGCTACTTTCTGAAGGCACCGCGAGGTATCGCAAGGAGAGACTCGTCCCGTCTAAATCACGATTCCCGTGACCTCTCCCTCGAAGACCATCTTCCCGTCCACAAATCCCTGGGCATCAAAGATGGCCATTCTCGATCGCAGGGTCTTGGCTTTGACGATCATGATGAGATCGTTGCCGGGCTCGACGCTGCCCCGAAATTTCACGTTATTCACTCCGCCGAATCCGAAAAACTTTTTCCCGCCGGTCTCGAATTTCAGATGATAAATCACGGAGCTGATCTGAGCAGCCATTTCGATCATGAGAACACCGGGCATGATCGGCCGCCCGGGGATATGCCCTCTCGTCCAGAACTCGTCGGACCGCTGGGTCTTGATTCCCACTGCGAGGCCCTCTTCCAGATCAAGGGAAATGAGGCGGTCCACCTGCTCGAATTCATCGCGTTGCGCATTCAGCGCAAGAATCTCATCCTTAGTCACCGCCACCTCTTCGGTGACGATGGTTGCGGGGTCCAATATCGGTTGTGATGCCATACTTTCTTCGTTGCCAATGATTCGCGGCACGTTTCCGGTGACAAGGTCCAATGTCAATCATCTTGATCCGCCTATGGGGATTCTTTGCGCTTTTGTTCGAGGAACCAACGGTAGAGTTCCGGATCGGCATAGGTGCGGGTGTGGGAGTCATGACCGACCCCGGGGTAGCGGGTCAGTTGCGCCTCGCCGCCGGCGGCGTTGACCGCCTCCACCATCTCGACGGATCGCTCCACCGGGACGATGTCGTCGTCATCTCCATGGAAGGCCCGGATCGGGAGATCACCGATGGCTGCGCCCCACTCCGGATCCCCGCCTCCGCAAATGGGCGCGGCGGCGGCAAAGCGACCGGGATGGGCGGCGATGCCTGCCCACGTCCCGTAACCGCCCATGCTGAGCCCGGTGAGGTAGACGCGATCCGGATCGATCCGGCAGGTCGCGAGGAGATGATCGAGCAGGAGAATGAGATCATCCGGTCGCCAGCTCTCTTGCCAGGGATAGTTCGAGAGCGCCTGGGGAGACGCCACGACAAATTCGAAGTCGTCTCTTGCGTCGAGCACCGCGGGGAGCCCGTTTGCTTTTACCTGCTCGATATCGCGACCGCGACGACTGCTGCCATGGAGATAAATGATGAGCGGGAGTCTCTCTTCGCTATCGGAGTAGCGTTTCGGGAGATAGAGCCAGAACTTGTCGTTCAGATTATCGGTCTTCGCCGCGACTGAGGCGGGAAGCGTCTCCACGGCTTGGCTTACATTTTCCGAAGTCTTCCCCGCCTCTTCCGCCTCGCTGAGAGAAAGGAAAATCAGGGAAAGAATCATGAATATGGTCATGGCCGGAGACCGGCTCCAAAGACAAGAAGGCAAAATCATGGGTTGGGGATGAAAATTCTCACCTGCCTCAGGCACTCTTTCAAACGGATTATTTATGCAATACGGGACTTGAACTCCTGTTTTGCATAGAGTGAGGGAACTGGCACAAAGTCCTTCCACGGCCTATTCGAATTACTATGAGCCCTCTGGTTCTTTCGCGACAGCAACGGCAATGATGTCGATCTCGTCTGGCAGGTAGGCGGGGCGCTTGCCGCTGCCGGGATTAAATCCGCCTCGACCTTCTCCATGAGCCTATGCTCACGGCCTCAAAACCCACTCGAAAAACTCATAAATCATCTCATTCGACTCCGGCGTCGGGGCATGGCCGGGGCGGTTGTGCATCGCGACGCGGTTCTCTTGACCGAGGAGACGGTTCACGGCGATGCTGTGATTCAGCGCCTTCCAGCGATACGGCGGATCCTCGCTCCCGCCTGAGACAAAGAACGGTCGCGGGGCCATCAGGGCGTGCAGTTCGTGGAGGTCGCGTCCTTGTTTCAGCAACTCGGGATAGAGCCCGCGCGCCGGATTCTCTGCCGAGGGCACCCCTCGCGCGCTCCAGGGTTTCGGATAGTAGCCGAGATACCAGGGCTCCCAGTAGTTCACGCTCGGGCGGGTGTCGAAGACGATCCCGGGGTCGCTCCAGGCGGCGCAGGCGAATTTATCGTAGAGGCACGAGGCGAACATGGCCCACTTTCCGCCGAAGGAATGCCCCGTCACCCCGATGCGGGCGGGATCGACCTCGGGCCGCGAGGCGAGGACGTGCCAGGCATTGGCCGCCGCATAGGCGAGCATGGAGAGAGGCTGGACGGTCGCGTTCTCTAGCGAGGGCCAGTAGAGGGAATATTCCTTCGCTTCGGTCGCCTCTTTCGTGCCGAGGGAGAGGGTCACGAATCCCCGCCTCGCGAGCTGGTAGGCGAAGTCGCGGAGCTCTTTGCCCATTCCCGCCGCCGTCTCGGGCTCGTAGTAGACGGTGAGGACCGCGGGGAGCGGGCCTTCGGTGGCTTTGTCAGGGATGAAAAGGTAGCCCGTCGTCATCTGCGTCGGCGTCCATAGAAAGCGGACCTGGTGACGGGTGAAATTTTCCTGCTTCACTGACTCGAGGATCTCCACGGCGGGTTCCGTGATGAGCGGCGGCCATGCGCCCATAAGTCCGTGCCAGGTCGTGCGGATCTCCTCTCGCCTTTTCGCCCAGTCAGCGGCACTGCGAACTTCGCTGCCGTCGTTGAAGAGGAGCGGGGAGCGAAACTCGCCCAGGTCACCTGCAAATTCCGCCGGAGGCGTGAAGGTGCGGGAGAGGGAATCGTCCTCAGCCGCGGCCGCAGAGACGATGAGGAGAGTGAGAAGCGCGGCGGAGAAGCGGGAGAAAGGCATGACGATCTTTTACCCGATTTTCGTCGCGAAGGGCATGGCGGAATCAGGTACGACGGGGGGCACCCGGCGCTGTATCAGGCGATAACGTTGACACCCATTCGCGTCAACCCAAGCACTTAACCTGTTAATTATTAATGAGTTAAATATCAAAAACCGCGATTTTTTACTCGGCTTTGCGAGAGGGCCGGCAGGTTTTCTATGCAAAGAAATTCTCCCGCCGACTCCTCGCTCCGTTGTCTCCCCGATCTCGACACACTCGCAAGGGAAACCCAATTCGTAATCCGCGAATCACCCAGAATGGACCCTTCGACATTTCTCCAAACTCTCTCCAGCGCAGTGACCTCTGGGCTTGCCTCCCACAATCAAATCGCCATCGGTTTGTCTCGGCGAACCGGCCTATCCATCAGCAGCCAGGCGATCCATGGACGCTTCTCGGAGGCGTCCACCGCGTTCCTCACCGGGGTGATGCATCGCCTCTTCGGTGAACGCTTTTCCTCGGGATTTTCCACCGAAGGTCTTGGCGTAATCCGCCGCATTCTAGTGGAGGACTCCCCGGTTCAAACCATGCCCAAAGCCAACGCCGCAATCTTCCCTGCCTGTGGTAACAGACATGGCAGCACCGCCGGAGTGAAGATTGACTTTGCTTACGACTTACTCGCCGGTGAAGTGTGTTCCCATTCACTCCATTCCGCTACAGAGCAGGACAAGACCATCGGCAAAGAATTCGTCCCGACGGTGCGCGAGAGTGACCTCGTACTCCGGGACATGGGATACTTTGCTCTTTCAGATTTCGTTGAACTTGAACGCCGTGGAGCATATCGGCTGACACGCGTTCCTCTCACTCCCGGTGTTCAGTCCGAATCCGGCGAGGCTCTCGGAAGGCTGCTTCACCGCCACTGCGGAAGCATTATCGATATGTCTGTCAAAGCCGGTGAAGCGGTTAAAAGCTGTCGTCTTGTGGCGGTAAGGACAAGCGGAATGGTGGCGCGCAAGCGGCGC
>JBDNIL010000106.1:0-3676 GCA_041688355.1 Verrucomicrobiales bacterium
CGCGAAGGTCAACGACGAGATCGGCTACATCCGCTTCGGCCGCTTCGAGGAAACCGAGCTGGCGAAATTCGACGTGGCAATCTCGGAGTTCAACGCAGCGAAAGGGCTCGGCCATCTCATCCTCGATCTGCGTTCCCCCCAGCCGCAGGCCGAGTTCACGATCGCGGCCCAGATCCTGAGCCGATTCAGCGGACCCAACGAGCTGCTTTTCAAAATCCGTCGTCCCGGCAATGACAGACCGAGCCTCTTTGTCTCGAGTCCGGTGCCTGAGGGCTGGCGCAAGGACATCGTCCTGCTCGTCGATAGCGAGACCGGCAATGTCGGGGAGATCATCGCGGCGGTGCTGAAGAGGGACACGGGCTGTCTCATCATCGGCGAACAGACTCCCGGCCTCGCAGTCGAGTATCGCGACGTGCCGGTGGGCGAGGACCGTATCCTGCGCTACGCCATCGCCGAGGTGGTGCTCGAGGACGACTCCTCCATTTTCCAGAAAGGCGTAGCTCCCGACATCATCAGCGTGACGGTGCCGAAGACGAAATACGACATCTACAACGCCATCGCAAAGGGCAAGCCCCTGACTTCGTTCCTCTACCAGAAACAACGCCCCCGCATGAACGAGGCCGCCCTCGTCGCGGGGACGGATCCCGAGATCGATTATTACCTGCTGCTGAGCCAGCAAAAGCCGACTCCCTGGGACAGACCGCCCTTGCAGGATCGCACCCTGCAACAGGCCGTCGATCTGCTCGAGACGACAAATTTTCTCGAGCCCGACCGCAAAGAGAAGCGGTGATGCGCGATCCGGAGGAAGAGTTGCGCGAACTCGAGGCGGGCGGTTTGCGCCGTCGCCTGCGCCGGATCGAGTCCCCCCAGGGCACGCATGTTGACCTCGCCGATCATAGCGGCTGCCTCAATTTTTCCTCCAATGACTACCTCGGTCTCACGATCGACGAAGGCCTGAAGGGAGCCTATCAAAAACACATCGGACGCCTCGGTGTCGGGTCGGGGGCCTCGCGTCTCGTCTGCGGAACGATGGCGGCGCACCTTGAGCTCGAGGAAAAGATCGCCGATTTAAAACGAGCCGGGGCGGCGCTGACTTTCAGCTCGGGATTCGCGGCGGCGACGGGGACTCTTCCCGCGCTCTGCGGAAAACACGACATCCTCATTCTCGACAAGCTCTGCCACGCCTCGCTCATCGACGCCGCCCGCCTGAGCGGAGCGACGATGCGGGTTTTTCCACACAATGACCTCGACCGACTCGAGAGCCATCTGCAATGGGCGGCGCGGCAGGTCGCGGCGGACGGTCGGGTCGTCGTCGTGACGGAGTCGGTCTTCAGCATGGACGGCGACCTCGCCCCGCTCGCGGAGATCGTGGAGCTGAAGGATCGCTACGGGGCGCTCCTGCTCGTCGACGAGGCGCATGCTTTCGGAGTGCTCGGGCCGCAGGGGCGCGGTCTCGCCGCTGCCCTCGGGGTGGAGTCGCGCGTCGATCTCCAGATGGGCACCTTCAGCAAAGCGGTCGGGCTCTCGGGCGGCTACCTCTGCAGCAGCCGGGCGATGGTCGATTTGCTCATCAATCGGGCGCGGAGTTTTATCTACTCGACGTCCCCCTCCCCCGCGCTCGCCGCGACGGTGAGCGATGCTCTCGACCTCGTCTGCGGCGAGCGGGGCGAGACCCTGCGGGCGGATCTGCTCGCCCGCCGGGCGAGCTTTGCGCCGGACACGACGAGTGCGATCGTCCCCGTCATCATCGGCGAGAACGAGGCCGCCCTCGCCGCCTCGGCGCACTTGCTCAAAAAGGGTTTTCTCGTGCCGGCGATCCGTTACCCGACCGTGCCGAAAGGCTCGGCCCGACTGCGCGTGACGCTCTCGGCCGCGCACCGCCCCGATGACGTCATTGCCCTGAAAAGCGCGCTCGCCGATCTGTGGGAAAGCCGCTAGAATCCCCCCACCATGAAAAGCCCCCTGCTTGCCCTCGCCCTACTCTCGATGCAATCCCTTTCCTCCGCCGCTCCGCTCGAGCCCATCCCCCTCTGGCCGGCGGGAGTTCCCGGGGAGGCGGATCTGACACTCCCCGCCGAGGCCATCGAGCTGAAGGGAGACTACCAGATCGAGATCATGTCGAACGTGAGCCAGCCCGTGCTGACGATGTTCCCGGCAGAGAATCCGAACGGAGCCGCCGTGCTCGTCTGTCCGGGCGGAGGCTACAACATCCTCGCCTACTCGCACGAGGGCACCGAGGTCTGTGAATGGCTCAACTCGCTCGGGATCACTGCCGGGCTATTGAAATATCGCGTCCCCCGCCGCGAAAATCTCGAGAAACACGTCGCCCCGCTCCAGGATGTCCACCGCGCCATCGGCATGATGCGCACCCGCGCCGCCGAGTGGAAGATCGCACCCGATCGCATCGGCATCCTCGGCTTTTCGGCCGGAGGCCACCTCGCCGCGATGGCCCTGACCTCGGACGGGAAGCGCACCTACGAGGCCGATCCGAAATTCGACGCGGTAGATTGCGTCCCCAATTTCGCCGTGCTCGTCTACCCCGCCTACCTCACTGACGACGCCAACCCCGACAAGCTCTCCCCCGAGCTCGTCGTCACCGAAAAGACCGGCCCCGCTTTTCTCGTCGTCGCCCACGATGACTCAAAGTTCGTCGAAGGCAGCGCCCGCTTTTACATCGAAATGAAACGCAAGGAACGCCCCAGCGAGCTGCACATCTTCGCCAAAGGCGGCCACGGATTCGGTTTTAAGAATACGAAAGAAGAGATTCAGCAATGGCCCGCGCTGGCGGAGAAGTGGATGAAGGCGACGGGGCTGCTGGAGTGAGGTTATCTGGTTTGAGCTCGAACCTATTTCTTTACCAAACAATACAGCTCTTTTTCGGCCAATCTCGCGGATCCGCCTCTGCAACGCACAAAATGCCCGAGTTGCGGTGGATTGCGCGTCCAACCCGGCCTCTCTGAGTCAGACGATTCAGGAAATAAAATACGCCCCGGGAATGTTCTTGTCGAGTGTCGGCAATGGCAGGGACGACTCCCTCGCCACCTCCGGCAAATGTCCGTCAGTAGCTTGCCCGGGCTCCAATACATAGGCGGGACGGCGATCAGCCCCAAATGAATCTGAAACCGGATCAAATGGGATGGGCTGCTTTCCTATTGACCACGTAGCCCTCCAAAAAAGTTTTGATCATTTCAGTCGTAACCAGCTCTGAAGTGCCTCAACGGGCCATCTTCGAGAAGGTTTCACCCTCTGAGTCTTGGGGGAATACGGTCGGAGCTGGCAACAGCATCGTGAAGAGCATAATCAGGTGTCTCATTTCTTAGCACAACATTGTTTAGCCACAAAATATTGTGGGCGAATCGCATTCTGCCCGCCCCGGCCCGCGAAGGCAAGGCGCAAATCGCTCCGCCAAGGCACTCACCTCCCCCCCCTCCCCGCCCTTACTTAAACCTGCACCGCCAAAAAAGCCGCCGGCGAGCTCATCCCGCCGCCCTGGGGCCATCCGATCCGCACGCCACCCTCATCGATCTGATATCACAATCGGATTACGATGCCGGATTCCAGGGACGATCCGCTTATCCTAGTTGCGAGGCGAAGGGAAGACGACATTCCCCTGCGGCGGATCTCCTCATCATCCTCTCCTCATCATCCTCTCCGCTTCTTCCTCTCCGCTTCTTCC
>JBDNIL010000490.1:0-4943 GCA_041688355.1 Verrucomicrobiales bacterium
ACTCACTTGGTCGAATCAGGCGATTCTACAGCGTGAGGCCTCTCATCGTCCCCTACCTCCCCCTGAACCCCCTCCTTCCCCGGCCTAAGGGTGCCAAGGATGCGGAAGGGATGAAAAGCAAATTCCTAGCAGTAAGGATCTCCTCCCCTGGCTACACCAGTGGCACGACGAAATCGACCCCCGCTACCGCCAGAAACTCTCCACCATCTACGAACAATTCTACCAGACCGAACGCCAAGCCCTCCGCATGACTGAAGAGGATGTGGAGGCCGTAAGGATGGGCGATGTTTGAGACCCATCGCTTCGCCTCCTAAAATCCCCCGAAAACACTGGCGTAGCTACCACACACTGACGCCCGAACTCACGACCTTCGCTTGACAATCCCCTCCCCTAAACCGCAGTCTCGTTCCAAGTAGAACCCTCACGACGAGTCCAGCCCCTGATCACCCGGAATCTTAAACGCTATGAGAAACCTTGCGACCTTTCACGCCGCCTTACTCGCGATCCTTTTTAATCCAACCTCGTATGTCTATGCCATCGACATCGCGGCCCTCGCTGAGCAGTGGTCCGGATCTGTCATGCTGGTAACCAATACCACTACGAACAGTGAAAAACACTTGGGGACCGCTTTCGTCGTCGAGTCCAGTGGCCTCTTGGTCACGAACTTCCACGTCATCGAAAACGCCGAAAATATTACCATCAAATCAGCAAATGGAAGCGAGTTCAGAGACGCAAAGGTCCTCGCCATCGACAAGATTCATGACTTGGCTGTTCTATCGGTCGAAGCGAATGGCCTTCGCGCCGTAAAGCTCGCCGGGGGCGACAAAGTAAAAATCGGTTCCGACGTAGTGGTGATCGGAAACCCCAGGGGCTTGGAACAGACTGTGACCGAGGGGATTGTTTCAGCAACTCGCAAAGTTGACGAACGCGACGTGATTCAGATCTCCGCCCCGATTTCCCCCGGATCGAGTGGTTCCCCTGTATTTGGCGAGACTGGTGAGGTCATCGGTGTCGCCACATTCAAGCGGGTCGACGGCGAGGCGCTGAATTTCGCAATACCCATCAGGCATGTTGCGGCTCTGATTGAATCTGCGAATCGTAATCCCGACGCAAGGCCAAACATCACTTCGGAAGAGTCAATTTTCGCGGAGTCTGGAACCAATCCGGAATCGACGAAACAAGATGCGGAACTCTCAGCAAGCCAGCTATTCAAAGAAATCAAATCGCACGAGTCAAAACGCGATTATTTCCCCATGCTTAGCGAGGCGAAGAAGGCTGTCGATCAGTTTCCGGAAAGCGCTCTTGCGCATCGAATGTTAAGCGACGCATTTTTCTACACTAAACTAAACAATGAAGCAGTCGATCACGCGATTGAAGCCATCAAATTGAATTCTGATAGCCCACGAGGTTGGAATAACTTAGCAATTCTGTATAACCGAATCGGTGATGAAGCAATGGTTCGAAAGGTTTATGGGCACGCGTTAAAAATTGCCCCGAGCGACGCCAAACTCCTTATCGAATATTCAGACCTGATACGAGAGGAATCCCCTGAGCTTGCTTACTCTGGAATCCTGCAGGCAAAAAGAGTGATTGAGGACGGAAGCGGAGTTGACCTAGAGACAGTAGTCTACAATTTAGAGCGCCAAACCGTCGAAGTACTCAACAGAATGGGCAAGAAAGACGATGCATTTGCAGCGGCGAAAACTTTTAAGGAGAAGGCACCCAACAACGCGGAGAACTGGCTCACCTATGCCTACGCCGCAGCTGCAGTCGGTCGGACTGCCGAAGTGCAGCCATCCATTGTGGAAGCGTCCCGGTTGGATGAAACACTGAAATACGACCCGGGGCCTTATGCATTTTTGGGTGAAATCAAGGTCTTGGAGAAAGACTTCCACAGTGCGATTTCCTTTTTTTATAAAGCCCTTGCGATAGACCCGAATCATTTAGGTGCGCTCGAGGGTGCTGTATATGCCCGACTCGATGAGGCCTACGAGATAGACCGCCTCGAAGACAACGTAAAGACCGAAATGTTGACAAATATTCGGAAGATTAATTCCGTGGATCCAGAGCTTGCGGAAGAGATTCTTGAGGATGTTTCTGAGGAACTCGCCGAGTCAGGAATTCAGTTTCCCTGATGAAGCGTGATGACCATCCTTCAGAATGACGTTCAATTTGAAAACTGGATCAACCAAGCGCACACCAACGCCTAAGCCATGAGTTACGAGATCGACAGAAGCAATCCCTCCCCGCAGTTCCTTGAGGCTAGGAATCGTGCCGGATTGGCGTTGCAGGAGCAATTCAAAGCCCTCGGCGGAAACCTCGCCCCACCCAAAGACTACAAATGGATCAAGGCGGAGCTGACGTGTCCGTCCTTCGACGACCTGACTTTCGGCTACCGGAATCAGGTATTCTCCGTCTTGGTCGAACCGCTGAAGGCTGGACGATCGCTGCTCTCCCCCAAGGTGATCGAGCGTTGTCGCGAAGCGGCGAGGGATAACCATCTCGTGCCCTGTGTTTTCCCTATCGAGATCGATTCGATGCGGCCGACATCCGCCGAGTGGAACCTTTTCCACCTCGAGACCCGCCAACCCGTGATCCCGGAAGACATCGCCTCGGACCAGAAGATTCCCATGTCGAAGTGGGAGATGCGAAACTTCGCCATCCAGATCGTCATCAACCACCTTGAGAAGGAAGGCGACGATGCCCGCCTGCTCTCCTTCACGGACGTGCTCGGGATCGATCCGCAGATCTGGTTCGAAACCTCGGACGGGGCAAGAAACTGGATCGTCGTCCGGAATTTTGCCCAGGTCGGCGGGAACGAGTGGGAGAAATATGTCGGACTCGAGAAGTCGAATCCCCCACTGCGCGACTATGACGGTCACTTCGCCGCCGTGGCGATCGCCTCGGCAGAAGCCTTTCTCTACGATCTCGAAGGGAATCACATCCCTCTCTCCGAGCGGTTCACCGGAAGTGCCCCGATTTTCCGCGGGGATTCCTTTTACGTGAAGTTCGACGGTCTGAAGCGGATCCACGTCAGCTAACCTACTCCAAGTCCGATGCAACTCTGCCAAACCAAACCCCGGAACCTGCGCCTGACTGAGGGGAGATGGAGGAAAGTGCAGGCGGGCACGCCAGAAAAGTGTGCTTTTCAGCACTAATTATCTATTCATTCAGGTTTGTTGACAAAATTCCTCATTGCGCGAGTATCAAAAAGCACTTAAAATGGCCTCGCCAAACGTCCTGAACCCCCTCCTTCCCCGGCCTAAGGGTGCCAAGGATGCGGAAGGGATGAAAAGCAAATTCCTAGCAGTAATTCATTGCGAATCCCGGAATTGTTTGAAAGCAGAAGTGATTCACAATCCCGCCTGTTGTCATACACAACACTTTCGAGTCATGTTCAGAATGCGTTTTTTGAAAGTGACTGGCCTGACTGTTTTTCTGGTATTTCTGGCGACTGCACATTCCGCCGAGTTTCCAAACATCGTATTTATCATGTCCGACGATCAGGGATACGGCGACTTGAGTTGTTATGGCGCAGAAGATCTCAAGACACCCCATCTGGATCAACTGGCAAAGGACGGGGTTCGCTTCACTGATTTCTATGCAAACGGCCCAACGTGTACACCCACAAGAGCCGGATTTCTGACGGGTCGCTACCAACAACGACTTGGCATCGACAATGCCCTGACCTATCAGGAAACTGGACGGGGGCTGGAAGTCAATGGTCTCACTGTCGCGAGAGATCTGCAGGGAAAAAGTTACGCCACTGCGCTGTGCGGTAAATGGCATCTCGGATACGATTCCGGTCGTACTCCTCTGGATCAGGGCTTCGACTATTTTTTCGGGTTGCTCGGCGGGAATCATCACTACTTTCAACACATGGATCGCATTGGTGTTCCTGATTTGTGGCGCGGGGGAAATGCGTTCGGGGACGATGGTTACACCACTGATTTAATTACGCGCGAGGCGATCGATTTCATCCGTATAAATAAAGAGCGTCCCTTCTTTTTGTATTTATCCCATGCAGCTCCGCATTTCCCTTTTCAGGGGCCGGGTGACCGGGACAAAATCGTGGAACCGAAGAAAAAATCATGGCAGGTGGGAGATCGCGACACATACATCGCGATGGTTGAGCATATGGACCGGTGTATCGGGGAAACCCTGGCTGAAATCGATCGTCTTGGGCTCCGGGATAAGACTCTGGTGATTTTTACATCGGACAATGGCGGTGACATTCACGCTCGCAATGCTCCGTTTTCCGGTGGGAAATCTTCGATTCAAGAAGGCGGGATTCGGGTGCCTTGTATTGCGCGATGGCAGGGGAAGCTGCCTTCCGGAGAAATTATTTCCGCACCGGCGATCACCATGGACTGGACCGCAACGATTCGTCGACTCGCAGGACTGGAAGCCGACCCAGCCCGTGAGGACGGCGTTGATCTGATGCCGCTTCTCACTGGGAAAATTTCCACGCTGCCTGAACGCCCGCTCTTCTGGCGTAGAAAGTCAGATCCCAGCCGCAAGGTCGACAATCCGAGTCGAGCGGTTCGCTACGGGGATTGGAAGCTCGTTGAAAAAACTGACGATTCCGGTGAGAGATTTTTCTACAACGTGATCAAAGATCCAGCCGAAACAATCAACGTGATCGATGACCACCCGGAAATCGTCAGAAAACTCAGTGCCGAACTCGACCGATGGGAAAAATCGGTCGCTCTGGGTTCAAATCCCAGTGAGTAGAAACTGGATCGGGAAAAGGGGTCAGCAGACAAATATTGACAAACATCCAGAATTCGCAGGTGCCAGGTTAGTTATTGAGCAACCATTGAGCAACCATTGAGCAACCATTGAGCAACCATTGAGCAACCATTGAGCAACCATTGAGCAACCATTGAGCAACCATTGAGCAACCATTGAGCAACCATTGAGCAACCATTGAGCAACCATTG
>JBDNIL010000107.1:0-5730 GCA_041688355.1 Verrucomicrobiales bacterium
ATGAAGCCCAACCCTTCGCAAAGTTGCCGCCTGTCTCTGGGCCGCGTCACCTGACGTTTCATCCGGCCGGCACACACCTCTATGTGATCAACGAGATGGCTAACACCGTCGTCGCCTTTGACTACACCGCCGACGCTGGCACGCTCACCGAGCGACAAACCATCTCCACGCTGCCTGCCGACTTCACCGGCAAGAGTTTCACCGCCGACTTGAAAATCACTCCGGACGGTAAGTTCCTCTACGGCACCAATCGCGGTCACGACAGCATCGCCGCGTATCGCATCGCTGATGACGGCACGTTGAGCCTGCTCAGCATCGAGCCTAGCCTCGGCAAAGGGCCGCAGAACCTGCTCATCACGCCCGATGGTAAGTGGTTGCTCTGCGCCAACATGCCCGGCAACAGCGTCATCGTTTTCCGGATCGACCCGCAAACTGGCGGCATCAAACCAAGCGGTGATCCCATCGCGATGCCGATGCCCTCGTGCATCCGACTCGTTCGCGAATAGCAGTCCACCTCGGTTTCTCCTCATGCTCAGACCAAGCACCATCATTCGGCTAGCCGTCCTCACGCTTACCTGCACTGCCGCATTCGCTCAGCAGCGGGTGCCGTGGACGACTTCCCGCATCCATGGCACGCCGGAGCCACCGCCGCCGTTTGTAGTCGAGCGGATGTTTCCGGGGCTCACGTTTTCGAAGCCGCTCGATGTCACGCCGATCCCTGGGACGAATCGGCTCGTGGTGCTGGAGGAGACCGGGCGGATGTTTTCCTTTGTGCCGGGCGCGGACGTGACCAAGGCGGATGCGTTTGGCGAACTCACTGCGTTTGAGCCTGAAGTGGTGCGCTCGTATGCGCTGACGTTTCACCCGAGCTTCGCCGAGAATCGCTTCGTTTTCACCTGGCTGAATCTTGATCAACACGGGGCGGACAATCGCGAGGACGGAACGAAGATCGTGCGCTTCCGCGTGACGGATGAGAACCCGCCGCGACTCGATTTGAGTAGTGCGAAGACCATCATCACCTGGCGCGCGGGCGGACACAACGGCGGCAACTTGCGCTTTGGTCCCGATGGCATGCTCTACATTTCCACGGGCGATGCGACGAAGCCTGATCCGCCTGATGTCAACGTGACGGGGCAGGACATCAGCGATTTGTTATCGAGCGTGCTGCGCATCGACGTGGATCACACGTACGGCGACAAGGGCTACAGCATTCCGAAGGACAATCCCTTCATAGCGATGCCGAAGGCGCGTGGCGAAGTGTGGGCATACGGCCTGCGTAATCCTTGGCGCATGAGTTTTGATCCGAAGTCCGGCGAGTTGTTCGCGGGTGATGTGGGCTGGGAGTTGTGGGAGATGATCTACCGCATCCAGCGCGGCGGAAACTATGGCTGGAGCATCACGGAGGGCGGCAAACAAGACGTGCGCGCCGATCAAGTGCGCGGCCCCTCGCCCATCCTGCCGCCGCTCGTGGCGCATTCGCATGAAGAGGCGGCGAGCATCACGGGTGGTGAGTTTTATCATGGCACGCGGCTACCAGGGCTGACGGGCTCCTACGTCTATGGCGACTGGCAGATGGGCACCTTCTGGGCGCTGCGCACGGCGGGCGACAAGGTGATGGAGCATCGTGAGCTGGCGCGTAGTTCGCTCATGCCCGCGGGCTTTGGCATCGACGCGGAGGGTGAGTTGATCATCGTGGATCACAGCGGCGGCGGACTGTGGCGTCTGGCGAAGAATCCGCTCTCGGGAAAGAACTCCGACTTCCCGCGCACGCTGAGTCAGACCGGGCTCTTCACACACACCGCGCAGCAAACACCCTCTCCCGGAGTGCTGCCGTATGCGATCCATGCACCGCGCTGGGCCGATCACGCGACGGCGGAGCGCTGGGTGGCATTTCCCGACCGGTCGGGCGTGAGCGTGGCCACTGAGTCGAAGGGCGTGGTGCTGCGCGGACGCTGGGCTTTCCCCGCCGGTGCCGTTTTGGCAAAGACTTATTCGCTTGAACTGGAACGCGGCAATCCCGCCACTCGTCGCCGTATTGAAACGCAGATCCTGCACTTCGATGGCAACCTCTGGGGCACCTACAGTTATCGCTGGAACGCCGAACAAACCGATGCCGACCTCGTGCCATCGCGCGGTGATGAGGCCAGCTTCACCGTAAAGGACAAGAGCGCTCCCGACGGCACGGTTCAGCAGCAGTGGCGCTTTTTCAGCCGCTCCGAATGCTCGCGTTGCCACACCCTGATGAATGGCTTCGCCCAAGGCTTCAGCGCGTTGCAGCTCGATCTCCGCACGCCCGAAACACCGGGCAGCCAGCTTGATGTGCTGACGCAGCTCGGTCTCACGCCCGACGAGGCGAAGTTCGCCGATCCGCACGGCACGCAGGGCAGCATCGAGATGCGGGCGCGTTCGTATTTGCATGTCAACTGTAGCGTCTGTCATCGCTTCAATAGCGGCGGCGGCGTGCCCAGTTACATGAACATCGACGCGGTGCTCAAGGACGCGAAGCTCATCGACTTCAAGCCCGTGCAAGGCGATCTCGGCCTGCCCGATGCGCGCGTCATCGCTCGCGGTGATCCGAGTCGCAGCGTCCTGCTCTATCGCATGGCCACCGCGGGTCGCGGACACATGCCATACCTCGGCGGCAGGCTGCTCGATGACCGCGGCATCCTTCTCGTGCGGGATTGGATCGCCGGCATCGGAGGAAAGGACCAGGAAGTCACTCCCGCCACGCGCACACGGCGGGCCACGGAAGAAGAAACGCTGAAGCGCCTCGAGGCCGGAGATGCCGCCGCAATCGACCCACTGCTCGCCACCGGCAGCGGTGCGCTGAGCGTGCTGCTCGCCATCCTTGATGACTCGCTCCCCGCTGGGTTGCGCGCCCAAGCCATCACCAAAGGTAGCGCCATCGCTGATCCGTTGCGGCGTGATCTCTTCGAGCGCTTTCTTCCCGAATCACAACGCCGCCAAGTTCTCGGCCCCAACTTTCAGACTGCCGCCCTGCTCGCACAGAAAGGCGATGCCACTCGCGGCAAAACACTCTTTGCCAGCGTCTGCGTCGCCTGTCATCGCGTGAACGGCGCGGGCATCGACTTCGGCCCCGACCTCAGTCACATCGGCACAAAATGGAATCGCGCAGCCATGCTCGATCAGATCCTCGCGCCCTCCAAGGTCATCGACCCGCAGTGGAAACTCACCACCATCGAACTCAAAAGCGGCGGGAGCAAAATCGGCTTCGTCGCCGCGAGCACCGCCACCGGGATGACCTTGAAACAAGCCGGTGGCATGACCGAGGAAATCCCCACCGCGCAGATTGCCAAAACCACCACGCTACCCACCTCCATGATGCCCGAAGGTCTTCTGCAATCCCTCACCTCGCAGGAGGCCGCTGATTTATTGGAGTATCTGGATTCGCTGAAGTGAGGAGTTGGTTTGAACGACCCTCGGCAGAAAAATCGCACATTAGCCTGAGCGTAATTACCTTTACCTTATTAGTCTGACAAAGGCGGTGAAACATCCGGTGCTCGCGGTATAGGTGAATGGCTCACGCACCCTTGAACCCACTCGACCAGACATGACCACCCACGACGACACCGAGAGACGCGCCTATTGGGCCGAGCAAATGGAGCTTGGCTATGAGATCGTGCAGAAGCTCATCGCGTTTCCCGTGAACGAGTGCGGCGAGCGTTTCGCCTCCATCCCCGAGGCTGCTGCGGCTGCGAATGTGGAGATGCTCTTTTCCACCAGCAAGATCGCGGGCGACTTGGAGCGCGTCTATTTTCTGCGCGAGAGTCTTGTCCGCGATGTCGTCACGATCGGCCACGAGATGAACGGGCGCGGCTGGATTTTGAAAATCGAGGATGGATTCCGCTCGCTGGACATGCAGCGACAGCTCGTCCGCAAGCCTTCGGTCTTCGACGCGGTATTGAAGAAATGCATCTGGGAACTCGGCGGCCAAATTCCAAGCACGGAGATGATGTTCCGCCGTGCCATCGTGCTGACGGCCAACATGCCCAAGATCGGCGCGCACATGTCCGGCTCGGCCATCGACATCTCGGTCTTCCGGCGTGACGACGGCACCGAAGTCTGGCGCGGCTACCCGTATCTCGAAATGAGCGAATGCACGCCGATGCGCTCGCCCTTCGTCGCTCCCGAACATGTCGCCACACGACTCGAGATTGCCGCGATGATGGAGAAGCACGGCTTCATTCATTTCCCCTTTGAGTTCTGGCACTTCGACAAGGACGACGCCGGGATGCACATCCTCACAGGTAATCCCGCGCCCTGTCGCTTCGGCCCCGTGAACTGGAATCCGCAGACCAATGAAGTCACCCCCGTCGAAGATCCTCTGGCGCTGCTCAATCCGCTGCCCGTGTTCGAGAAAGAGATCGCAGCGGCGTTGGCGCGGGTCGCTTAGGCTTGATCGTCGGCTCCGGTCTCGAACTCGCCTTCCACCAACTCGCGGAAGGCCTTCACATGCGGCAGTTCGAAGCGGCCTTTGCGCTGGAGGATGACGAGATCCTCGTGGCCGAAGAGGTGGCTGACATCGCGGCCGATGAGTCCGGACTCGCCGCGTTTGGGGCGCGGGAGTTTCGCTTTGCCGGGGGCGAGAAGGGCCACGCCGAAGCCCATCGCGACGTAGCGAGTGATGAGCGGCAGGCGTGTCGCACTGATGGCGATGTTGAGCTGGCCGAGCACGCCCGCACTGGCGAAGGTGGCATCGACCTGGGCGCGATCGGAGGTGTCCTCGCTGCTGAGGACGAGCGGATGCTGTGCAATCAGCTTCACGGTGAGCTTTTTCGCTGTGGCTAAAGCGTGGTCCGAGGGACAGAGCAGATGAATCGGATACCGCACGAGTCGTCGCGACATCAATGCGGCGGGCAGTGCATCCGCCGGGGTCATGCCCACGATGGCGAGGTCAGCCAGACCGGCCAGCAATGCGGCGCTGGCGGCACGAGAGGGACGATCCATGAGCCGAAGCTCCACATTCGGGAACTTGCGCCGATAGCGCATCACGGGGCCGGGAAGGGCATCCGTGAGCACACCGGCTGGCGCGGTGATGGTGAGCTTGCGTGGTGCTGTTTTGTGACGATCCGCAAACACCGAGCGCACCGAAAGAAAACTCTCCACGAGCGGCTCGATCATCTCCACGAGCAGGATCCCGTCCTCGGTGAGCGTCACCTGCTGTCCTTCGGTAATCACGAGCTGCACGCCGAACTCCTCCTCCAGCGAGCGCACCTGCCGCCACGCCGACACCACGGACAAGCGCAGCGCCGCGGCCATGGCGGTGAAAGACTTGTGGCGCGACAGCTACACGAGTGCACGGAGCTGGCGGAAGCGGAGTTCTTTGAAGAAGAGGCGGTCGGATTTCATGGGAAGGTGTTTAGCCTGAGAGTAATGGCTTTTACTTTAATTGACATGGGAAACCTGTGACATTCTGCTCAGAATAGGTGTATTGGTTCGCGAGTGACCGAATGCAGAGTGGGCCTGTAGCGAATAGGCCATTCCGCACGAACTCACTTCGCCTTTTCTAACCCGGCAAGCATGAAACTCGCATTCATCGGTCTCAAAGGACACGTCGGCACGGTGCTGGCGGGTGCGAAGTTGCTCGGCGATGTCGAAGTGGTGGCGGCGGCTGAGGATGATGCGGAGTTGTTGGCTTCGTTGATCAAGAAGGACCCGCTATTGGCGACGGCCCAGCCCTACCAGCACTGGCGGCACCTCATCGAACAC
>JBDNIL010000108.1:0-7182 GCA_041688355.1 Verrucomicrobiales bacterium
ATGGGAGGTTCGATAAAGGGACACTCGGGAATTGTTTCCCAAACCGGACCCCTCAGGGCTTCGCGAGTTTCCGCCCCCATGGAGGATTCATAGCGAAGATTTGTGAACTCCGCAGCAGCAAAAGTAAATTTTTTTTACCTCCCACCCCCGCTATTGTCCCACCCCCCGCACTATTGTAGAGTTCGGCTGCGCTGTTTAACCCTATCCTTGGGATCAGAGAGCCTTTTCCATTCCATGACCCGTCCCCTTCTTTTCCTTGATATCGATGGTGTTTTAAATTCTTTGGCGACCGATTTCTCACCCGATGGCGCCCCGCTTGACGCTGTGAATATAGAACCTTTCAATCGGATTGTCTCAGAGGTGAATCCCCAAATTGTCATCACCTCGACCTGGCGAATGTATTGGTCGCTTGAAGACATACGCGGCTTCTTCGATGAAGCGGGGATTCTAGGCGAGATCATTGCAGCCACTCCCGTCTTGTTTCACCAGGAAGCCGATGGCAGGCCTGCGGAAACCGAATTCACCCGGGGAGAGGAAATCTTTTCCTGGTTTCGGGCGCAGGAAGGTGTTGATCCGTTGTATCCGCCAGCTCCGTTCGTGGTGCTGGATGATCGAACGGACCTGGATCCCTATTTTCATCGTCTTGTCCAGACACGGATGAGTTGTGGCCTCACCTCAGAGGATGCTGACCGGGTCATTGTTTTACTGCGAGAGAGCCTGAATGGCACTGGACCTTACTGAACCGATCCGAATGTTCCGAATTGAGCAGCGATTTTCGTCCCCCCGGTCCCTACGTTGATCAAGCGGAACACCAAGGCCGAACCCTTCTTGATCACATGCCCTGTCTCATTCGCCCCGCCATGGGACCGTGGCTGGGTGACGGGTGTGCTATATTGTCTTTTCAGTGATGCCGCGCCCGGTCTCCGCAGGTAGACGCATCGTGCTCCAGCCTTCTCTTCTCCAACCAGCCAATGAACCCTCCCCTTGAATCCGCTGACGCTGCGTCAGATTCCAACTCAAAGCCAAAGGCGGCACGCCCTTTCCTGACAAGCTATTGGTTCGAGATTGATCGTATCCTCTGCGGTGATCATCCGCTCGCCATACCGGGATTGGAGGAGCCTGACGCAATAGCTGCGTTGCTCCAGGGAGGGTTCAGGGTCTTTGTCGATTTTAGCGAGGAAGGCGAGATGCCTTCCTACTCCGAGCTTGCTCTAAAGATCGCGATGGGTCACGGCATCGATCCGGCTGAGCTCTCCTTCCATCGGCTTCGCATGCTTCGCGGGCGATTTCCACAGAATTCCAACCACCTGCGTAAGATCTTTCGTCTCATTCGACTGGCGAGAGTTAGCGGGAAGAAGGTCTATCTCCACTGCGCGAAGGGGCATGGGCGGACGGGGACCGTCGCGGGATGTCTTTATCGGGAGATATTCAAGTTTGCCCCGACCTCAGCTCTCGGACAATTGAGCAATTCCCTGCGTGACTACGGAAACCGGGACGGACGGGACTTCGGTTCCGAACTCAGATTCGGCGAGACCCCGGAGACGTCCGAACAGAGCACTTTCGTCCTCGAATGGAATCCTCACCAATCCATCAATCACCATGAAGTTACCGGCGGAATTCTGGGGGCGGCGGCTGCGGAAGCCTTCGCTGTCCCTAGCTCTCTTCCTCGCGGTATGTGGGCCTTCCATGAATCGATGATTCGGGCGATGATAGACGGACTTTACCGCCCCGGAAGTTACGGGCAGACATGGACGGAGATGCTCCTCAACCCAACCCCGCTGGAAGATCGTTTGGCGTCTCGAAGGAACCCGGTCGAGGAATCACCTCCGCCGGAGGAAGAGAACTTCTTTTGTTTGCTTCCCTGCCTCCTCCCTTTTGCGTTGGCGCGCGGCAATTGCGCCGACCTTATCGACCGGGTTACCGACGCCATCTCACGCGCCCGCTCTCTTGAACTCTCTGACGACGGTTCACGGTTTTGTGCCATCTTTTATTGTCTTGTGGTCAGTGACCTGGCTCATGGAAGTTCCGTCGCAAAGGCGAGTCAATTCGCCTGGGATGCGATGGCGGGCAGGCCTGAGTCGTGCCTCGTGAGTGCGATCGTCGCAGAGTTGCTGGATCCGCATACCCTCTTTGACAAAGCGAAGAGCGCGATGGCTTCACCGGGCAATATTGCTGAGATCCTTGCGGCCGCTCTCTGGTCGATTCACCACGCCGAAGACTACACGACAGCCGTCAATCAGTCGATGGGACTGGGCGGCGAGTCCGTCACTCTGGCTTCCCTCGTCGGCGGACTGGCCGGGATCATTCACGGGGAGGCTTCCATCCCGAAAGCCTGGCGTAGCGGCATTCGTTCCACGAGTTACCTTGGCGTGAGAACTGAGGAATTTCGATCCTTTGTCGGCGAGGAAAATTGCATCCGCCTAAACGACATTCCTCACTACTAGCGGCATCTGCACAAAACCCGATGCGAGGCTGATCCACGGGAAGAGCCCCCCGGATGGGTGGGGTAAGGTCGGCCCCGGGCCGTCATCGTGTGAATTCAGCGACGATGCGATCAGCGAGGAGCTCCGTGTCGATTTTTTGCACCACAGCGGCGAACCGTTCGTCCATAGTCAGCCCTCGCTTTTCAAAAGCGCGCTTCACTCCGCACAGTTCCGAGCCAGTGTAGAGGATGACCTCGGGTCTCGATTGCTCAAGGTCAATCAAGGCGAATTCGAGGTCAATCGCGTCCTCGCCGATTCTCTGGAAATCCTCCACGATCCCTGACACCTTCCGCGCGGTGAGGATCTCGATTGCTTCCCGGTTGCAGGAGGCTTCGACGATGATGGATCCGGCAATGAGGCGATTGAGAGTGCGGGCTACGAGATTCCTGACCTGCCCGCTGTCGTCGAGCAAAAGGAAAACGGGCGGCACGTCATGGGGAAGGGGAGTATTCATTGTGGCTCATACGGCGGGATTACAGGAGCATCGCGATCACCCGATCCGCAAGGGGTGGGACAATGGCGGGGGGGGCGGGTTGTATTTGATCGCCGGGAATGGAGGATTTTCACGACTGGGGACTTCCTTCCACCCCGGAAAAAGCGGTGCAGCCTCGCAGGGGTAACCCGTCGGTGTAGTCCACCAAGGTATTGTCAGGGAGACGCAGGACAGCCTGGATCGTGCCGTCTTTGCCAACGACGCGAAGGTGCGTGCCGATTTTAGCAAAGCTCGGGGCTGTTCCTGCTTTCCCGAATTGAGCGTAGGTGGCACCGGTGTCGGTGATCCCAAAGGAGGCAAGATCGCCCTGGAAGGCGATTTCCCGGGACTCTGCCTGGCTATTCAGCAAAGACGCGCCCTCGGCAATGAATTCTCCCGATTTCAGGCGAACTGAATCGATGCGGACAATCTGGAGGTTCGGGTGGAGACGATGCAGAATCTTGACGATACCGTCGTGCGAGTGGCTCCACTTATCTTCATCAGCCTCACCGTTTCTCATGCGATCGTCGGCGAGTCGCTTAAGTGCTTTGAGTTCACGATCGATTCCCAGAGACGTTCCCACTCCGGACGCAAAGACCCATTCTTCAAGATCATCGCCATCCTTCGGGAGGGACACGGCAGTCGATCCTCCGGGGGCGTTTGCCGCGACGAGGGAGTGGACGAAGACGAGTCGCAGGAGTGTCTGGAGATCCTCTTCAGGATCCGGCACATATTGTCGGAGCACGCGGACCCGATCTCGAATTGCGTCCTGAAAAAGGGTGATCTCCCGAAGCAGATCGTTTGAGAAGTGTGGTCTCAGCTTTTCGAGGCAGTCCTTGCAGATATCTCCGGCCAATAATTTCAGGACGATCTCCTCCTTCCTTTCGCAGGAATCAAAGAGGCACCCGCGAGCATGAAAACGGTGAAAGAGGTCGTAGGGACTGATCCCGCGGCGTTCGAGTTCGCCGCATACGGCCAGGAGGAGCGAGTAACTGGCGGAAACCGCCGCGCTCGCGGCACCAAACTGGAACTCGTAGTTCCCGAGGTGGAGCACCCCGTCGCGCGGGTTCGTCGGTCCCCAGTCGGCAAACCAGTTGAAAACGTGTGGCCGATTTGTGACGATCTGAACGAGAGCGTCTTTGCCGATCTTTTGCTGTTCGCGGAATGGAGGGATCAGGCTCCGGATACTGCCATCGCCATCAATGATGTCCGTGACGTCATTGACGACCTTTTCGCTGGCAATACCGTCGCCGAGGTCGATCTCCTCGTCGCAGACATCCACCGTAAAGTAGGCCCCGTCGTTGTGCCGCGCGAGAGCTCGAATGGATCTCGCGACGCGCCCGGTCTCAGGCTCCCCTCTGGAAGCAACCAGCTGGATGTGAAAATGATCGCATTGTTCGACGAGCGACCCATCATCAGGAGTGTCCGTCAGGGTGGCAGCGGGCGCAGGCGCCAACCCGTTGGAGAAGCGCTGGAGACACATATCGAGGCTCAAGGCCGCCACTTTTTTGATCTCCTCTTTCGGAGTTATCGGCGTTTTCAGCTCTCGCAGGCAGTAAGACAACAACATCTGAACCAGTTGATTCTCGTCATAGATCACCTCCCGCCCCGTTTTCTTAGAAGGCGCGGAGATCCAGCCCTGAGACTGGTAGTAGCGAACGATCCGCCTGCGGTCCGGAGCTACCGCTTCGCTTTTTTCCAGATGGAGGATTTCGTTGACCTCGATGAGGGACTCTCTCACGAATTCGGCAAATCCCCCCACGTTTGCACCTTCAGGAAAATCACTGCGAAAGGCATTGAGACGCGCATTGACACTTCTTTGGAGCTGGATTGTCAGGTTTGGATTCATCGATCGGGGCTATGGTTCCGTAAGGTTGGGAAAGCATGGCCAGGGCTGATTTTAGGGCTGCTCAATCATGATTGCAAATCATTCTGTGCAATCATTGCAAAATTACCTTGCGCAATCTCAGATGCCGTGTAATCTCATCCCGTGCAGAACATCCTCCTCCCGCTCACTCTCGAATCCGCTCTCTACTCTCTCGTTTTCGCTTGGCTCCTTCCGTGGATCTGGGTGTGTTTTGTCCCGACGATCGTCGTCCGTGTCAGTCGCCTTCACGTTCGGGGAGCCCTCGCCGTCGCCCTGCCCGGTCTCATTGCCCTGACACCAGCCGCCGAACATGAATCCGTGATTCGTCACGAGTTGGAGCACCAAAAGCAGATGCGTCGCTTTTCCCCGCTCGGTGCCTCGCTCCTTCTCGCGAACCATTACCTGCTCTCCGCCGTTCGTCGCCGTCTCCGTTCCGGTTCCTGGCCCACCTTCTGGGAGCTCTGGTCCACAAATCCTCTCGAGCGGGAGGCGAACGCAGCGATGCACGCGTCGGATCCCCTGCCGCGACTGATCGGCTGGTCACCGCCGCCGCCGCGCTCCACGATCTACTGACGACGCGTTAGCCGTCGGTCCTTGTTCCGCCCTTCTACCGCCAGCCCCTCGCTGAGGCTCCGGGGAACAAGCGCGCCCTGCTCTTCCGAAAAGACCTCCCGTCTTTTTACGCCCCATCACGCCCCCGCCGCTCCGCCGCGCTCCGACCTGATCTCTACTCTCTCCCGTGTTGAACGAATCCAGTGAACTCAAACCAGTAAACCCAAACCAGTAAACCCAAACCCAATGAAAATGCCACACGACGACTACGAATCCGCCGATTTTTTCCCCGCGCCTGCCCATCGCCGGTGTTGGGAAAACGAGGTGAATCCCAAAGCGCTGCCTGTCCCGACCCGGGAAGGCGGAGACGCTTCAGCGAATGTCTGCCACTTTGCGGACCGCCTCTTGAGGAGAGGGTTCCCGCTCCACCTCGAGCAACGCGGGGTCGTCCTTTCCCCCGGCAACTGGGAGAAAGACCTCGTTTACCTCGCGGAACTCATCGCCCCCCTCAAAGCGGAATCACCCGTCGAGCCACTCGACCTCTGGCGGGGGAACAAACACATCGCCCGCATCGACGTTGCACACATTCAGGAAAACGATCATTGGCAGAGCGAGGTGCTGGACTACTCGCCCCGACGCAGCGAGACCCAGTTTGGCTGCGCTCACATCAACAAAGACCCGTGGCGCAGTTTTGTTGCCATGAAGTACGGTGCCAAGATCGACGTTCGCGCCCTCGAGGCCGGAGTCGCCCTGCTCATCAAAGTGCTCCCCTGGGTATCGGTTCGCACAATCATGAGCTGCCATGGACATGATCAGCCCGCCAAAATCTGGTTCTCGGGCTCTCATCATAGCCGGTGGTGCCAGATGATCTTTCGACACCTCTTTAGAGATCTCCCCATCCGCAGATACTTCCGCTTCCAACATGGCGACCCGACTGAGAATACCAGCAACTCCCGGCTCGTTTTTGCCCGCAGCCCCGGGCAACATGAGCCCGAAACACAAGCCGAACTCTTCGATCAGATCCAGGTGATGGCCCGGCGCCTTTTCGATCCCGAACTCTGCCGCGCCATCCGCGAGGCAAAACGCAGTGCCAGTGACTTCGATGAACTGGAGAGCAAACTCCGCCACGCGATTTTGAAACATCGGCGTCCGGACCGCTCCATTGAGGCGCGCGCCGCCGCCTTTGACCGCTTGTCCTGCCTGCCGAACCTCCCCGAAAGCGGGACACGGGAAAAGTCGGCCGGTGAAAAAATCCTCGCAGACACCCTCCTCCAGAGAGGATTCCCAGTGAGGCTGGAAGACCGGGGACTGGCCCTTTGCGAGGGCGCAATGCAGGACGATGTCGAATTTCTCCTCAGACTGCTTCGCCGACTGGAACCAGTCACCGAGCGTTCCCTCGCCTGCGACGTCTGGATTGATCACCAACTCCTGACAACTGTGGCCGTCGATGATCCGTGGCAGCTCGATCAGTTTCGACGCAGGGTGCTCTTCGGCAGGACGGTGCGGTCGAGCGGCATGATCGGGCCACCGGTCCAGAAATCGCACTTGATGAACTCTTTCGAAGGGTTTCGCAGCACCCGCTTCGGCGCACGGTTCCCGCTCATGTATCTTGAAGAAGGGGTCGCTCTGCTCGTGAAAGTCCTTCCCTGGGTGGGCGTGCTTACGAGCATGAGTTGCGAGGGGCATTCGGATCGCGGACACCGTCGGGACGAAAGAGACGCCGTCCCGCGCATCTGGTTCTACAATCACTACCACAGAGAGTGGTGCCGCCTCATCTTCGAACGCCTTTGCGGCGATCTCGAGATCGC
>JBDNIL010000491.1:0-2074 GCA_041688355.1 Verrucomicrobiales bacterium
AAAAACCCCCTAACTCATTGAGCTAGAGGGTTTAAAGAGATTGCGGGAGCAGGATTTGAACCTACGACCTTCAGGTTATGAGCCTGACGAGCTACCAGACTGCTCCATCCCGCGATTTAAAAATCTTGGTGGATACCGGGCTGGAAACCTCGCCGAGGAATTCAGGATCGCAACCGGTTTTTTGTGTATCTCACTTCCGCTCGGCCAGGATGACACTGCGGTCGCCGCCGGTGAGACGATGGCCGAGGAAGCGGAATCCGGTCTGGTCCAGGTAGTCTTTCATCTCGGCCACCGAGTAGCAGCGACCCCGGGTGGAGTGCGCGAGGATGCAGGAATACTCCGCGACCGCGAGCGGCCCTTTCTTGTCGGCATCGAGGAAGGTCTCGTGAATGAGGACGAGTCCGCCGGGAGCGAGGGAATCCTGCGAACGACGCAGGAGCCCGAGGATGTCAGGGACGTCCCAGTCGTGCATGACGTTGGAAAAGAGATGGAGATCACAGGCCTCCGGCCAGAGATCGGTGAACATGTTGCCGGTGGCGACGGTGACCCGGTCGGCGAGTCCGCGTTTCGCGATGTGGTCCCGCGCGATCGCATCGACAGGGGCCTGCTCGAGGACGACGGCCACGAGCGCCGGGGCGTTCGCTGCGAGGGCGCAGGCATATACCCCCGAGCCGCCGCCGATATCGAGCAGCCTCGCCGAGGCGGCCAGCTCGGGCGCGAGGGTGTCGGCGAGCTTTTTCCCGAGGTAGACGCCGCGGCAGTCCATCGCGGCGGTGAAGGTTTTCGCGAACTCTTCTTTCAGCATGGCGCCGTGCCAGTCATCCCCGGCCTCGTCGAGTCCGCTCCAGTGGGCGGGCCGTCCCGAGCGCAGGACACGGACGTAGTCGGCGACGACGGGACGATCGCGGAGCGAAGCGTAGTAACCCGAGAGATCCCAGGGCGAATCATTGCAAAGATGCTCCCGAGCAAGTCCGCTCGGCGAGAAAACGCCATTTTCATCCTGCTCGAGGTAGCCGTTGCCAAGGCAGAGAGTCAGCAGGACATCGGCTGGACGGGGATGCCATTCGAAATGGCGGCAGAGATCCTCGAGGGTGCCGGGCTGATCGCGGAGATGGTCAAAGAGGCGGAACTCAACGATCGCGGCGGTGAGGAGATCGATGGCGTAGATCCCGTCGCGATAGCGGAGGAGGGAGGTGGGATCGCAGAGGGGGAGTTGGTCCAGACCGGTCATGGCGGGAATCAAGCCGCAATTCGTCGCCGGGCAAGCCCGCATATGACAGATACCCCGCTCAGAGATGGAGCAGGCTGCGCATCGACTCGGCAATGTTCTGCGAGGTGGGGCGATGCGATTTCCAGAGATTGGGGTGGTAGGGAATGGGCGTGTCGCGGCAGTTGAGCCGCTGCGGCGGGGCATCGAGGAGGTGGAAGCCGTCGGCGACGACCCGTGAGACGACTTCGGCAGTGACGCCGCCCCAGGGGAATCCCTCACTGACGCAGAGGAGCCGGCCAGTCCGGGCGACGGAACCGAGGACGGTGTCGGTGTCGATCGGCTTCACCGTGCGGAGATCGACGACCTCGATGTCCCAGCCCTCGGCGGTGAGCTCGTGGGCGGCCTTGAGAGACTCGTGTACCATCGCACTGTAGGTGACGATGGTGGCATGGCGGCCCGTTTTCACGATCTGGGCACGGCCGGCGGGCAGGGCATCCCCTGTCGGGAGGGCGTCGGCCTTGAGGTGGTAGTAGAGGAATTTGTGCTCGCAGAAGATGACAGGATCGTCGATCGCGACAGCTTCGAGGAACATGGAATAGGCATCCTCGACCGTGGCCGGGGTCATCACCACGAGGCCGGGGTAATGCGAGTAGATGGACTCGAGGCTCTGGCTGTGAAAGGGCCCGCTCCCCTCGGTCCCGCCCGAGGGGAGGCGCACCACGAGCGGCAGAGGAACGCCGGTGCGGAAATAATGGGTCGCGGCCTGGTTCACGATCTGGTTGAAGGCGACGGAAGAAAAGTCGGCAAACTGCATCTCGATGATGGGCCGCATCCCCTCGATAGCAGCCCCGATGGCCGAGCCTA
>JBDNIL010000492.1:0-6427 GCA_041688355.1 Verrucomicrobiales bacterium
CCGATCATCTCGCTGATGCGGCAGTCTTTCACAAAGCAGTGGAATGGGCGCTGCGCTACGAGACGGCACTCACCCCGGCGGATCTCACGGGCCTCGGGAAAGCGCTCCAGCGCGGCTCGGAGCGAGTCGCCGCCCTCGCTGAACCCCCTCCTTCCCCGGCCTAAGGGTGCCAAGGATGCGGAAGGGATGAAAAGCAAATTCCTAGCAGTAAAAGACACGATCACTCTGTTCTCATTCGACGATGTATCGATTCCGTATACGGAGAACCTGAAGCTGGAAATGCGAACTCCAGAGCGCCATGAGAAAAACCCGGTCATGACGCGGGGGGGGGATGGCTCCATTGACTCATGGGCGGTGCAGTTTTACGGCTCGGTGCTTCGAGATCACGAAACGGGGAAATTTCGGATGTGGTATGTAGCCGTTTCCAAAGAGGAACGGAAAAATGAAAGGGAGGCACCGTCGAAACCCTGGCGGGTGGCGTACGCGGAGAGTGCCGATGGCATCAACTGGACAAAGCCCGATCTCGGATTGGTCGAGGCTTTCGGAAACAAGAACAACAATCTCTGCCTCCTCGATCAGCCTATCGGAGTGCTCAACTTAAAAGTCCTCGACGAGCCCAACGATCCGAATCCTGCACACCGTTTCAAGCTCGGAACTCATGCCTGGACGCCCAAAAGCCCAACGCGTAGGAACGGGACTTTCGTGCCCTATGTGAGCGCGGATGGCTACACCTGGAAGCTGTTGGGCGACGCGAAGCTGGTTAAGGCGGAAATTGCCGAGGCGGACACTTACATTCCCCCGCTTCATTTCGAGCCGGTCGGTGGCCTCTACAAGTGGGACGGCCTTTACCATCTTTCAGGGCAGAATGCTATCCCTGCGTCGGTTCCCTATCACGGGCGGGTCGCGAGGACTTTCATCTCACCTGACTTTGCAAACTGGAGTCAGGGAAGTGCGATTCAGGCAGTGCGTGCTCATCAGCATGAACTGTTGGGGCCGGGAAAAAGTCGAATCGGAGAACAAACTCATGAAGGAATCAGTGTTTGGAATCGTGGCAATGTTCTTTTGGGTGTGTCAGGAGTCTGGCACGGAACTCCTGAGTGGAAGGATGTAAGCATCGATCTTGGATTCGTCGTCAGTAATGATGGCGTCTTTTTTCGGGAGCCGATGAAGGAATGGGTATTGATTGAGCGCGGCGAAGACGGGGCCTGGGATCAAGGCGGGCTTCTTCAGGGGCAGGGCTTTGAAAATGCGGGTGATCAAAGCTGGATCTATTATGGCAGTTGGGACCCACGGAGTTGGGAGGACTCTCCTGTGCGCGGTGGCGTTGGCATCGTAACGGTCCCGCGAGACCGTTTTGCAGATTTAGTGACTAACGAAGCTACCAAAGGGACGGGGGACTATCAGATGATCGAAACGGTCTGCAGTTTCCTGACTTCCTCGATTGATATCGAACCAGGAAGCCGGAAATTTTTCATCAATGCAGCAGGACTTGGCGAGGGATCGAAATTGAAACTGGAACTGCTGGATCACTTGATGCAACCGCTCGAGGGATTCTCAGGAGATACGGCTGCGATGATCACTGTAGACGGATTCCAGACGCCGGTGCTATTCGGAGGAAACGCGGCGGTCCGCGGTTTGCCGGAGCGAGTTAGGGTGAAAGTAACTTTTGAAGGAGATAAGCGAACCGAGATCCGCTTCAGTGCGATGTATCTGCGTTAGGATTTAGGATCAAACTTTGCATACCGATGTCAGATCAATTCACAAAGAACAAGACGCCATGCCTCGAGGCTGCGGCGCTGGAATTTGAAATCACCCCGGAGGCGGAGATGACCGTGGATGTTAGGCATGGTGGAAAGGCTTCTCATATTGCGAGTGGACTGAAGACGGTCGTGACTCTTCTTGAAAATGGTAAGACCCGACTCTGTTTGATCACGACGCACTTTGGCCCTTCGATCCCGGTGAATGTCAGCAAATTGTTTCGCGAAACGCTTGCGAAAGATTTGGATCTGCCAGTCTCGAATATCCTGATTTTCACCTCACATAACCACACAAGTGTCGCCTTTGCCTCAAACGGAGTTCTCGCCTACAACGCGTATGCTATTCCTGCACCCGAAGCTGAATTGCTTCCGATTGGTGAGCAGTTCTTTGCCTCGTTGCGTGCGTGTGCGGCTCGTCTGCAGGATAGATTGGAACCTGTGACGGTTTGGTGGGCTGAAGGGAGCGAAGATCGAATTTCCTATATTCGCAAGGGACGACGAGACGACGGTTCGACCTACTTGATTCGCGAAGAAGACAGGGTTTTGCTGGGCGAAGACTTCCAGGGCGATATCGATACTCAGGCTCCCATCCTCGTTCTCAAGGGCGAAAAGGGAGACGCGGTGGTGGCGCTGGCTCAGTTCACTGCTCACCCCGTTACTGCCTACCATCCCGAGAATACGGTCGTCTTCGGAGAGTGGCCTCAGGTGGCCTGTGATATGGTTAGCAAAAAGATCGGAGCGCCCGTCGGATTTCTTCAGGGCTGCGCCGCCGATGTGAATTCCAAGGAGATGTTTGTTGGAGGCGTCTCGCGTTCGACTGAGTTTGGTGAAATGTTAGGGGAGGCGTATTTGAAGGCGTTGCAGGATTTACAGCCTTCCAACCGCGATGGATTCGATCTCACTCTTCAGACCGTTCCACTCCCGCTCTCTCCACTGCCTTCGCGGGAATCTCTCGAAGAAGAAATGACTGAAATTGATGATTTCATGATGCGGGCTGAAGCGGGTGATGAAGATACACTTCAGTGTGTCGGTCAGAATTTTGCAAAAGGGCTCTCTCCGAAATACCGGGCTTGGTTAATTGGTTTAGTACGCCCATGGAATCTGTGGGCACTGGATCATTACGATTCAGGAAACGAAGCATCGGTGTCGGACTCTCAGGAATTGGAGATTGCCGTCATCCGATTGGGGGATGTCGGAATCGTAGGCCTCCCGTGCGAGCCATTTCAAAATATCGGAAGACGAATTCGAATTCAGTCTCCTACGCCGCTCACGATTCCCTGCGGCTACATGAACATCAATCACGGCTACATTGCTGACTCGGAAAATATTGGGGACAATGAATACATGAGTGCGAACCATCGCTACACGAAATTTCGTGCTCCGCTTCACGCTCCGGCAGGGGATCTGCTCGCGGATGCAGGGGTCAGCCTATTAGAACGCTTTTTTCATGAAGACTGAACCATTTGCTGAAATAGGAGATCATGCGGAGATCGATCCTGATGTGATCTTGGGATACCGATTTCCCGGGACGGTAGACCCACTTCGGATCGGAGATTATGCCATCGTCCGATCCGGTTCGATTATCTACTCTGATACAATCATTGGGAATCGCTTTCAGTGTGGGCATCAAGTTTTAATTCGTGCGGAGGTCAAAATTGGTGACCGCTGCGTGGTTCATCATAAGTGCACTTTAGAAGGGCGGCTTACGATTGGGAATGGCGTCAAAATTATGGCACATGTTTACCTGCCCAGCACGACGGTGATCGGTAATAGGGTTTTCATCGGCCCAAACACGACGTTTTTGAATGATCGCTATCCAATGCGACTAGCCGCGCCGGTCGAGGGACCGATAATTCAGGCGAATGTTAGTATCGGTGGCGGTGTCACGGTTTGTCCCGGTGTCAGAATCGGAGAAAATTCGGTCGTCGGCGCCGGGGCGGTCGTCGCGAAAGATGTTCCCCCTAATACGCTTGCCTACGGCGTGCCTGCGCGGCACTTCCCATTACCGGAAAATTTAGGAAATGGAAATCTACCGGAATTGCTTTTGCCGCAAACCGATCTGTTCGGTGCGCAGCGCGACGACTCGTGGCGTGAACCCCCTCCTTCCCCGGCCTAAGGGTGCCAAGGATGCGGAAGGGATGAAAAGCAAATTCCTAGCAGTTGCCAGGAATTATGCCACGCAGGGGGAAGACCACGATATGGTCCTTAAGCACGGGCAATGGCAGCGCGCGGTGCAGAGTTACCTTGCGACGATTAGCTTTGTGGACGACCACGTCGGGCGGCTGCTTGATGCGTTGGATCGCAGCGAGCATGCCGACAATACTCTGGTGGTTTTGTGGGGAGACCATGGCTGGCATCTGGGGGAGAAGCAGCACTGGCGGAAACACGCGCTGTGGGAGACCACCACGCGGACGACGTTGATTGTCGCGACTCCCGAGGGTCTTGGCCGTGGTCAACAAAGTGAACGACTAGTGAGTCTGATCGATCTTTATCCCACCCTACTCGAACTCTGTGGCGTGCCGGAACGAGAAGGGCTCGATGGCCAGAGTCTGGTGCCGCTGTTGCAAGACCCTCAGCGGGTTTGGCCCCGGCCCGTGCTGACGACCTTCGGTTTCCAAAACCACGCGGTGCGCACGGAGCGGTGGCGCTACATTCGCTACGTGGACGGCGGCGAAGAACTCTACGATCACGACAACGACCCGAAAGAATGGCACAATCTGGCGAGCGAACCGCAACATGCTGCGGTGATCGCCGAACTACAGCGCGCATTGCCGGAGGAAAACCGGCGCTAGGACTCCCGTATGAAAATAAACCAAACGACTTCTTCTTTGTTGCTGGGCCTAGGCCTGCTGCTGCCCCCGTTGCTGGAGGCCCGGCCTCCCAACGTGGTATTCTTTCTGGTGGATGATCTCGGTTGGTCAGATTTGGGAACCTATGGCAGCACGTTTTACGAGACTCCGCACATTGATCGCTTCGCGAATGAGGGGGTGAAATTCACCTCGGCCTATGCGGCGTGTCACGTGTGCTCCCCGACCCGGTCAAGCATTCTGACGGGTAAGTATCCAGCGCGAACCGGGTTGACTGACTGGCTGCCGGGGCGGCGTGACTTTCCGTTTCAGCGGTTGCAGAACGTCAGGAGCGTGCAACAACTGGGCTTCGAGGAGACCACGCTGGCGGAGGCGTTGAAGTCGCATGGTTACCGCACGGCGGCTTTAGGCAAATGGCACCTGGGCACGGCGCCATCCACGCCTGATGCGCATGGATTTGATGAGCATGCCCCTCAAAACTGGAGCCAAGGGGCGCCAAATCGAACCTTTTACGCGCCTTACAATTTGGACGGATTGCCGGCCCCGGAGGGTGAGTATCTTACGGACCGTTTGACGGACGAAGCACTTGGTTTTATGGAGCGGAACCAAGACCAACCCTTCTTCCTGTATATGGCCCATTTTGCGGTGCATGATCCGATCCAGGGACGGGATGATCTGGTCGAAAAATATGAAGCGAAACGGGGGGCCAATCCTTCGCCGAAAACGGATCGGTTTATCTTAGAGGGAAATCCGGATGCTGCGAAACCATTGAGTCGTGACACCCTCGATGAACTCATCGAAGACGATGCGTTCGGCGGTTACAAAGTGCTGCCGCAGCACACGGTGAAAATCAAGCAGCAGCAGGATAACGCAGAATTTGCGGGAATGGTTGAAGCGGTGGATCAGAGCTTGGGCCGTATTCTCGCGAAACTGGATGCTCTGAACCTGGCGGAGGATACGATCGTGATTTTCTTTTCCGATAATGGAGGCATGGCCGGAATGAACCTAGGGAACCCGCAACGAGAAATTCCGGAAGAAAAAGTCGACGTGGCCTTTTCAACCTCGAACCTGCCACTGCGGGGCGCGAAGGGTTGGCTCTACGAAGGAGGAATAAGGGTGCCGTGTATCGTAAAATGGCCGGGACAGGGTAGAGCGGGCAGCGTGGTCGACGAACCAATCATCAGCACCGATTTTTATCCGACGATTCTAGCAATGGCGGGATTGCCGGCCATGCCAGAGCAGCATCAAGACGGAGTGAGTCTCGCTCCCTTATTGGCCGGGAAATCAGGCTTCGATCGCGATGCGATCTACTGGCATTTTCCGCACTACAGTAATCACGGGATGCAAAGCCCGGGAGGCGCGATCCGCAGGGGCGATTATAAGCTGCTAGAGTATTTCGAAAACAACACGGTCCAGTTATTTGATCTAAAATCGGACATCGGTGAGCAACATAACCTGGCGCGAACGAATCCGGAAAAGACCGCGGAGTTACGATCAAAATTGCACGCTTGGCGGGCCGAGGTCGGTGCCCGGATGATGACGCCAAATCCAGACTATAAGGAGTTAGCCGGTTCCAGGTGACTTGAGTCAGAATAGAATTTTAGAAATGAAAAATTTAGAAATTATTCGAAGAGGCAGGACGTTTGCTCAAGCGAGCCTGATCATAACTGGATTGCTTTTCGGCCCGAACGTTAAAGCCGAGAAACTGCGAGTCGTGCAAGACGATTCCGCCCAGACGATTACGGTTTTCCGCGAGGGTGGGACGGAGCCTATTTTGGTGCAGGTGGCGCGGGCGGATCATCGGCCTTATCTTCATCCGTTGGTGGCGCCGGACGGAAAGGGGGTGCTCACGGAATACAGTCC